>CAMOVZ010000020.1 GCA_946628045.1 uncultured Caryophanales bacterium | reverse complement strand
CTCCCAACAGTGGTTTTGGAGACCATTATTATACCATTTAACTAATCCCCTGTATCTTACTAATACATTGAATTCATGGATTTGTTTTCTTCATTTGAATAAATCGATTATAACACAAAGAACGAGGCTAATCAATATGAAAAGTTGATTTTTCTATTGATTAGCCTCGTTTAGTTA
The DNA here is from genome assembly GCA_946628045.1 of uncultured Caryophanales bacterium. The sequence goes on along the minus strand of CAMOVZ010000020.1, from coordinate 2,350 downwards.
ATATATATTTTACTTTTTATGTTCATAAAAATAGTCATAGTCTCCTACATATTGAGTAATTTCATTGTCATTAATATATAATACTTTATCAGCAACTTTATTAATGAAATATCTATCATGTGATACAAAGAGTAGGGTACCATTAAATTCTAATAAAGCATCTTCTAAATTAGTCTTAGTAAATATATCTATATGATTAGTAGGTTCATCTAAAATAATAAAATTACATTTTTCTTGTATTAAAACAAATAATTTTAATCTTATTTTTTCTCCACCAGATAATTTACTAAGTTTTTTAAATACATTTTCTCCATAGAAATGAAATTTACTTAAAGCACTTCTAAGATGAGTCTCATCTCCAATAAAATATTTTTTAGAATAATCTAATATGCTTTCATCTTTATTAAAATTAATTTGTTGTGGAATATAACCAATCTTAACATTACTACCTAGTCTTATATTGTCACTATTATTTTTAATAATATTTTTTATTAAAGTAGTTTTTCCACACCCATTATCACCAATAATACATATTTTATCTCCATAAGTAATACATAGATTTATATTTTTTATTAATAATTTATCTTCTATATATAAATCATATTTATTAATTACTAAAGCATCTTTACCACTTCTTTTATCATATTCTAAATTAATAGGTAAATCATAATCTACTTTTGGTTTATTTAATACTTCTATTTTCTCTAATCTTTTTCTTATATTCTCAGCTCTTCTATAGAATGGTTCTCCACCAGGATATGCTAATCTACCAAAATCTTCTAATTGCTTTATTTTTTTCTTTAATGCTGCAATTAATTTTTGCTGATCTTTATACTCCTTAAATTCTTTTTCAATTCTTAATTCATTTTCTTCTAAATACTTAGAATAATTTCCATGAAATATTATTGCTTTACCATTCTCTATTAAAATAGTTTTATTAGTAATTTTATCTAAAAAATATCTATCATGAGAAACTACAACTATTGTACCTAAATATTTATTTAAATAATCTTCTAACCATTCTATTGAATCTATATCTAAATGATTAGTAGGTTCATCTAAAAGTAGAATAGTAGGTTTCCTTATAATAATAGAAGCAAGTGATACTCTCTTTTGTTCTCCACCAGATAGGGTAGAGAACTTTTTATCTAATAAATGGTTTATATTCAGTCCATGACTAATCTTATCTATTAGAGTATTTATTTCATATCCTCCCATATTTATATATTTCTCTTGTGTATTTAAAAATTTATTAATCAAATCCATATTAGTAGGATCATCATTCATTTTTTCTTCATACTTCTTTAATAATTTTTCTACTTCAAGTATTTCAGATAAACTTTCATACAATATATCTTTAACTATACTATTATTATATATTTCTTCTGGTTGTTGATTTAAATAACCAATACTAGCACCATTTCTTATAGCAACATTACCACTATCAGAAACTTCTTCTCCACGTATTATATTAAGTAGAGTAGTTTTTCCACAACCATTTTCTCCTATAAGAGAAACTACTTCTCCTGTTTTTATTTCTATATTTATTCCATTTAATATATTATTAAAGCCAAAAGACTTTTTAATATCATGTAAACTAATTTCTATCATATCTATTACCTTCCTTTAATTCAAATAAAAAACCAAACGTCTACATCCGTTTGGCGGATGCAGGCACAACAAAAATGTCATACCTGCTAATAGATTTTTTTAATAGTCCTTCAGCTAGGTATGACTATGTTAAAACATACATGATTGTGCGTTCATAGTAATTTAACATAATCACATCTCCTCGCCAACATTATACTTTAATATTATTAAAAAGTCAAAAAAACACTAACTATTGTTAGTATTATTAATATAATTAACTACTTTTTTAAAACAAGCTATTTGATCTTCATTTAACTCTTTAGTCTCTACCATATGATTTAACTCATCCATTGAAAACCATCTAACTTCAGATAATTCTTCTTCTTGAATTACTATATCTTTAATATCAATATCTTTTTCTACATAATACATCTTGTAGCAATCTTTTCCATCACAACCAGAATCATACATAATAAATTCTTCATTTGAAAAGTCTAATCCTAATTCTTCTAATACTTCTGTAACAATTCCTTCTCTTGGACTTTCTCCACTTTTTGGATGTCCTCCAGTAACACCCCAATCTCCACCTTTATTAATACTTCTTTTTTGCATCAAAAACTTACCATCACTATTTCTTATTACTACCATAACAACCATAGGATAGTAATCATCAGGCACTTTTTCACCTTTATGGTATGTTTTATCAGTAACATTACCATTACTATCATATAAGTCTCTTAATTCACTCATATTATCACCT
>CAMOVZ010000019.1 GCA_946628045.1 uncultured Caryophanales bacterium | reverse complement strand
CAGAAAACTATGATGAAGAATTTAATGATACAGAAGACTATGATAGTAATGGAACAACAATTGTAGAACCATCAAAAGAATCATTAGATACAATTAGTTTTGATAATTTTTAATCAATAAAAAACTCTAGATAATTCTAGAGTTCTTTTATTACTAAAATAAAGAAATAATATTATGCAAGTATATAATCTACTAGTGTTAAAACACCATTTTTCTCTTCAAATGTAAATGTTGCTTTTTGTAGACTATCTTTATAATCAATAAATTTAGAATGTACATTATCAAAAGGATCTATAGTATTATTTTGTTCAAATAATACATTAACTCCATTTGTAGCATCTTCATAAGTTTTATAGTACTTTCTATTATCATTATTATCTCTTTCTTCAGGATGAGGACGTGAATAAATTACATATTCAGTAAGAATATATTTATTACCTTTTATTTTATAATCATATATTCCTCTATTAGCTACTACAGGGAAAGTTCCAAATCCACAATCGAATCCACCTAATTCTACATATTCAAATGATTTATTAGTATCATTATATTTATACAAAATCATTCCCATACAAGGATCATCAAACCCAATATCTTGAGGTTCAACATTAATTTCATTAAAAATAGTCTTTTTATATGCAGAATTAAAATCATCTAATGTTACATTCTTATTTTCTCTATTATATGTTTGATTAAAAATAGCAGTATATAGTCTATCTTTAGGAATATCTTTCAAATCATGAATATTATCAAATAAAAATTCATAATTAGCTAAACTTTGTTTTAATTCAAATAGAGTATATTTTTTATCTTTATCTCTTATTTCTTTAGTTTCTTCACAATCTTTATTTTTAGAAGTATTAGTTACTTTTTCTAGATTAAAGAAATTATTTTTACAAGTAATATATCCTAAAAAGAAAAATACTCCTAACAATAAAATAACAAATATAACAACTAACCCCTTATTACCTTTCTTATTTTCCAAAATATCACCTCTAAAATAATTATATAAATATAAAAAAAGAAAATAAATAAAAAGAATCAAAAAGAAGATATTTTACACATTACTATAATTATTATTATATAAAAAAATAGCACTAAGTACTATTTCTTCTATTATATATTTGTTTACATAAAGGTTTGGCTCTAGTTCCTTTTCCAGGTATTTTCACATCTTCTAAATTAGTATAAATATTTGGAAGTTTAATATTAAATTTACTGCATTCATCTTCACTTAATTCTTTAAATGCAGGGCAGGGTAGTACTGTTCCATCAAACTTAATATCTAATTTTTCTAAACCTGCATTACACTTATGATCATTTTCTCCTTGTAATAGTATCCCTTTTCTAATATGTCCAGGAAAAGATTTTTCATATTTATCTACTAATAACAAAAACTCATCTAATTCTTCTTGAGATAATTGCAATTCATCTTTATTTTGTTTTCCTCTTCCTTGAGGAATAAAGTTTAATAAACTAATACTTTTCACATTTGCTATCTCAAGTATTTTTAGTATTTCACCAATCTCTTTATAATTTGGTTTCATTGGAACAAAATGAACATCTACATCTAATCCAACTGATGAGGCATTACGTAAAGAGTCTAATAGAGCAACTCTTGATTCTTGGCCTCGACCCATTAACATGCAATCTGTTTCATACTCATATCCTTGATAATCAAATACTATTTTATCAAGACCAATTCTTTTTAAATACATTAATGTATCTTTAGATAGCGAATCATATTTCCCACTTAAATAACTTCTATAAGTACTAATAACAATATTTCTTAAAAATTCATTATCAGGCTCATACATATCTATTTCTCTTAATCTATCTTGTAATTGTTCATTTAATAAAGTTCTATAGTCTTCAGGAGTATCTTTTTCAATAACACCACTAGTAAATACAACAGTTCTTATTCCTAATGATTTAGAATATTCTATCATTTTAAAAATATCAGGATGTAGAAAAGGTTCTCCACCTGAAATAGATAATTCTCCAATCCCTCCAGTAGAAATAAAATAATCTATTACTTTTTTAAAAGTATCAAATTCAATAATTTGTGTTTTATTACAATTTGAATTTGAAGAACAAAATTTACAATTATTAAGACATTTTTCTATTACTTCAAAACATAGGTCTTTAACCATAATAATCACCTGTTGCAAAATATTATAACACAAAAAGGGGAGCCTCTTCTTATTATTCATGATATAATAATAACTAGATATAGTAAGGAAGAGCGTATGGAAATATCATTTTTATCATTTTTAAACAACTTAATAAGTAATTATAGTTTATTAATAACTACTGTATTAATATCAATAGTCATGTTTATAAATGGCTGTTCTGATGTACCTAATGCTATTGCTACTTGTATATCTACTAGAAGTGTAAGACCTAAAGTGGGTATTATATTAGCTTTAATTAGTAATACATTAGGATTAATACTAATGACTTATATTAGTTCTAATGTTGCTAAATCAGTCTATAATTTAGTTAATTTTGGAGGAGATCCATCTACTAGTTTAGTAACATTATGTTGTGCTTTAGTAGGAATAAGCATTTGGTGCTTTATAGCATTGAAGTTTGGTATACCATCTAGTCAATCACATGCATTAATAGCAGGTATTTCAGGAGCAGCAATAGCATTAATGGGCAATTTTTCAGCAATAAATTTTAATGAGTGGAAAAAAGTATTGTATGGATTAATAATAATAAATTTATTAGCTTTTATACTAGGTTATATAATAACAAAAATAATAGAGCTTATCTGTAAAGAAATGGATAGAAGAAAAACAAATAAATTCTTTAAATTTAGTCAAATAATAGGAGCATTAACTACTTGTTTTATGAATGGTGCTCAAGATGGACAAAAGTTTATGTCATTTATGTTACTTGGAGTAGTATTATCAAATGGAACAATACCTGGAAGTACTAATTTTTCTATACCAATATGGTTAATGATATATACATCAATAATTATATCTTTAGGTACTTTAATAGGTGGTATGAAAATAATTAAAACAATGGGAACTAAAGTTACTAAAGTAGAAAGTTATCAAGGTACAGCAGCAGATTTAGCAAGCTCAATTTGTTTATTTGCTTCATCTATGTTTGGACTTCCAGTAAGTTCTAATCATACAAAAAACTGTGCAGTAATGGGAGTAGGCGCATCAAAAAGACTTTCTAATGTTAACTGGAATATAGCTAAAAACATCGTATTAACCTGGTTCTTAACATTCCCAATTTGTGGATTATTAGGATACATATTAACTAAAGTAGTAATAAATAT
>CAMOVZ010000018.1 GCA_946628045.1 uncultured Caryophanales bacterium | reverse complement strand
AATGGAGCGGATGAAGGGAATCGAACCCTCGTAGTCAGCTTGGAAGGCTGAGGTTCTACCATTAAACTACATCCGCATACTTAGGATTTGTCGCAAATCTTTCTTCCATAAGAGTTACGACTAATCAAGTAGACATTTATAATTATATCGTAAATAATATAAATGTCAAGTTATTTTCTTTTTTTCTCAATAATACTTATAAATAGTATTAACCATATAAGAGATAATATAAATCCACATAATACATCACTTGCAAAATGTACACCTAAGTATATTCTACTAATTCCAATTAATATTATTAATATAGATAGAAGAACTATTAAAAACCATTTTAAAAATTTGTCTTCAATCTCCTTATAAATAAAATATATCAATAAACCATATACAGCCATACTAACCATAGAATGCCCTGAAGGAAAACTATATCCTTTTTCTATAATAATATTTATATCAACTGGTCTAGGTCTTGCAACAATAATTTTTAATAACTGATTAATTATAAATATACTAATCAAATTAATACAATAATATATTCTATCATTACTAAATAATATTAATAACAATGTAATGGTTATTATTGTATAAGAACTGCCTAAAAAAGTAATAAACTTCATAATAGAAGTCATTCTATCACTAATTATATTACTTATAAGATTATAAATATTATTATCAAATCCACTTATTTTTCCATTTAATACAAGAATAAGTATACAAATAAAACAGATTAATAATATTCCACTTAAACTCCAAAATAAATATTTTTTTTTCATTAATAAACTCCTCTTGTCATTAAGAAATTATATCATATAACACTTATTTACAAAAGTTATAATTCCTATTAATAGTTTAAAATCTATATGATATAATTAATATAGTGGAGGAATATTTATGCAAAAAATAATGGATGGAAATGAAGCATGTGCATATGTATCTTATAATTTTACAGAAGTAGCTGGTATATACCCTATAACACCGGCATCACCAATGGCAGAAGTAACCGATGAGTGGAGTAGTGAAGGTAAAACAAATTATTTTGGAACAAAACCAAAAGTAGTAGAAATGGAATCAGAAGCAGGAGCAGCTGGAATGATTCATGGTTCTCTACGAGCTGGTGCTCTAACTACAACATATACTGCTTCTCAAGGATTATTATTAATGATTCCAAATATGTATAAAATAGCAGGTGAACTATTACCAGGAGTAATAAATGTAGCTGCAAGATCTTTAGCTACACACGCCTTATCTATTTTTGGTGATCATCAAGATATATATTCCGTTAGAGGAACAGGTTTTGCTATACTTTCATCTTCATCAGTTCAACAAGTAATGGATTTAACAGGTGTTTCTCATTTATCCGCAATTAAATCAAGTGTCCCATTTGTAAATTTTTTTGATGGATTTCGTACTAGTCATGAATTAAATAAAATAGATGTAATTGATACAGATAAATTAAAAGATATGATTGATAAAGATGCATTAAAGAAATTTAGAGAAAAGGGTCTAAATCCAAATAATCCAAAAATATATGGTACTAATCAAGGAGAAGATATTTATTTTCAAGAAGTAGAAGTAAGAAATGAATATTATGATAAATTACCAGATATAGTCGCTGATTATATGAATAAAGTATCTGAAATAACAGGTAGAGATTATGCACCGTTTAATTATTATGGTTCACCTAATGCAACAAGTATAATTGTCGCAATGGGTTCAGTCTGCGAAACTATAAAAGAAACAATAGATTATATGAATGATAAAGGATCTAGCGTAGGATTAGTAGAAGTCCATCTATATAGACCGTTTAGTGAAAAATACTTTTTAAAAGTATTACCTAAATCAGTAAAAAAGATTGCAGTATTAGATCGAACTAAAGAACATGGATCTAATGGAGAACCACTATATTTAGATGTTGTTAATATAATAAAAAATGTTGCTCCTAAAGTTAGAGTATATGGAGGAAGATATGGATTATCATCTAGAAATACTACACCAGGTATGATAAAAGGAGTATTTGATTTTTTAGATACAAGAGACGTTCATACAAACTTTACTGTTGGTATAAATGATGATATTACTCATTTGTCTATTCCTTATAATGAAATTAATACTAAAAACGATAATGTAGAATTCTTAATATATGGTTTTGGTAGTGATGGAATGGTAAGTGCTTCTAAAGATATATTAAAAATAACAGGAGATAATACAAAGGGATATGTTCAAGGATATTTCAGATATGATTCTAGAAAAAGTGGAGGAAAGACAATTTGTAACTTAAGATTTAGTAATACTCCAATTACTTCTAGTTATTATTGTACTAATCCATCATTGGTGGTATGTACTAAAGATGTATATCTAAATAATCTAAAAATGTTAGACAATATAAAAGAAAAAGGTATTTTTATTATAAATAGTAGTAAAACTACACAAGAAGTATTTAAAATGATTTCTTCACAAGATAAAAAAATATTAAAAAATAGAAATATAAAACTATATGTTATTAATGCTAATAAAATAGCAGAAGATGTAGGGCTACCAGGAAAAATTAGTTCTGTTATGGAAGCGGTCATATTTAAATTAGGTAAAATAGTACCATTTGATTTCGCAATTAATAAGATAAAAATGGGTATTGAAAAAAGATTTGCTAATAAAGGTGGTAATGTAGTAGAAAAAAATATCAAAGCTATAGATCAAGCTACTGCTTCTATTGAAGAAATAAAATTGCCTTTTGTAGATTTTATAGAATCAATTCCTAATAAAAAGACATTCCAAGAAAAAATAAATGATTTAGAAGGAGAGACTCTTCCAGTATCAGAATTTATTAATATGCCTGATGGCGGTATGGAACCAGCTACATCTAAATTAGATAAAGCTGATACATCAATTTTTATACCATGTTATAATCATGAGAATTGTATTCAATGCAATATGTGCTCATTAGTATGCCCACATGGAGCAATAAGACCATTCTTATTGAATGAAAATGAAGTAATAGATGCCCCAGTAGAAGTAGTAAAAAATCTAGGTGATATTAAATTAGGAGATAATACTTATAAATTTATTATAGGTGTATCCATAAAAGATTGTACTGGATGTGGAAGCTGTGTGGAATCATGTCCAGGTCTAAAAGGAAATAAAGCTCTTAAAATGATAGAAAAAGAAAAAGCAAATCATGAAGTATCAGACTATCTATTTAATGAAGTTAAATATAAAGAAAACGTAATGAGTACTAACACAGTAAAAGGAAGTCAATTTGTAAAACCAAAGTTTGAATTTTCTGGAGCATGTGCTGGTTGTGGTGAAACTCCATATATAAAATTAATCACTCAATTATTTGGAGACAATATGGTAGTAGCAAATGCGACTGGATGTTCTTCAATTTATGGTGCTAGTATGCCATCAATGCCATATAATATTCCATGGGCAAACTCATTATTTGAAGATAATGCCGAATATGGATTTGGTATGTCTGTTGCAGATTCTACATTTAAAGAACAAATTAAAGCTCTAATTAATAATAATATAAGTATTGTAAAGAAGAGTGAAAAAGAAATATATACAAATTATGTAAATGATATTAATAAAGATACTGCTAAAGCGCTATATGATATTATTGATGATACTAAGATAACTGAATTAAAACAATTAAAAGATTATATAATGCCACGTAGTCATTGGATAATAGGTGGAGATGGTTGGGCATATGATATAGGATATAATGGAATAGATCATGTATTATCTACTAAACAAAATGTAAATATTTTGGTATTAGATACAGAAGTATATTCTAATACAGGAGGACAATCATCCAAATCAACAAGACAAGGCGCAATCGCAAAATTCGCTTCATCTGGTAAAGAAACTGCTAAAAAAGACTTAGCTAAATGTGCATTAAATTATAGTCATGTCTATGTTGGAACTATATCTCTAGGAGCAAATCCACAGCAAGCGATAAAAGTATTAAAAGAAGCTGAAGCTTATGATGGACCAAGTATTATAATCGCATATTGTCCATGTATTGCTCAAGGAATTATAAAAGGAATGAAAAGTGCAATATCAGAAGAGAAAAAAGCTACTGAATCAGGATATTTTCCATTATTTCACTATAATCCAGTGAATAATGAATTTAAAATTGATTCTAAATCTGACTTTTCTCAATATGAAGAATTTTTATTAGGAGAAAACAGATATTTATCTTTAACTAAAATAAATAAAAATAGTAATAAAATATTTGAAGAAAATAAAAAGGACTCAGAAGATAGATTAAATTACTATGAATCATTAATTAAAGATTAATAATATAATTAGATTTGTGATATTGTAAGGTTGGAGGATATATGAGAAAAAAAGGATTTACATTAGTAGAATTATTAATAACTATTACATTGATAGGTATTGTTATAGCTATAGCTATACCTACAATAATGAAGTTAAATAAAAATAATAAATATAAGCAATATGAAATTCATAGTGATAGTTTACTAGCAAGTGCCAAATTATATAATGATACTTATAATATGGATACTTTTGGTAATAAAGAGTATGGCTGTGCAATTGTAACATATAGTGCTTTAAGACAAAAAAATTTAATTGCCAATATAGGTAATTCATTAGATTGTGGATATCAGGTAAATTCAAAAGATACATCAGGAGTAATTATTAGAAAAGTAAAAAATAAATATTATTATGAAACAGTATTATTTTGTAATGATGGAAAACAAGAGAAAAATGAAATAAATGATTATGTCGAAGGAAATAGTAAGAAGTACCTATACAATCTAGGTACAGGTTATTGTAATGAATTAGCATCAACAGATAATAAAGCACCTACAGTATTGTATAAAAATACTAATTTTAAACCAGGACATTTTTACAATTCTATAAATCTACCACAATTATATATAAAAATTTCTGATGATGTAACTGGTTTAAATTCATCTGAGGAAGTTACTTATATATGGGGATCAGATACAACTAATCAAAATATGAAGTTCACTCAACCAAAAGGCTCAGGAACTACTAGATGGCGTAATATCAATTTAAATTCTAAAATAAAAGCGACAGATTCTAATTATGAAGAGAATATAAAAGTCATTCCAAAAAATGTAACTGATTTAGCTCTAAATGTAACAGAAAGAAAACTAGTTAATGGAAGTGATGATTTAACAAATGCCCCTGGATACACATTAAAAGATTCTAATAATGTAAATAATACTGGAACATTCTATATAGATAATACTAAGCCTTCTCTTACTGTTAATAATGATGTAGATTGGACTAATCAAAGCATTAATTTAAGTATTAAAGTAGAAGATAAATTACCAAGCGGAAGTACAGTAAGAAGTGGTATTAAAAATTATAGTTATAAAATGACCAATAGTTATACAGATACAGGAAATGAATTTGAAAAAAATGCTTCTACAACAGAACCAAAAAATCTATCTAATGGAAATAATTCAAATCAATCAGGATCAAATGGAATTTATAATTATAGTACTACTATTAATAAAAATGGTAATTATACTTTAAATGCAACAGTTACAGACTGGGCAGGTAATAGTAGAAGTGCTACAAGAACATATAAATATGACGGCTCTAAACCAACTTGTGGAAATATTTCAATTAGTAATAAAAAAGTTGTAGTAAAATGTAATGATCAAACAGGATTATCAGGATGTGTAAGTTCTACGTATTCAAAGTCTTATCCAGCAAATGGAGGAACTGTAGATATAGAAATAAAAGATAATGCTACTAATTCGAATACTTGTTCTGCTACTGTTTATAAATTAACATATAATATGAAAGGTGGAACTGGATGTACAAATGAAGTAAAATTTAAAAATGAAAATTGGGGAACTATATGTACCCCAACAAAAAAAGGATATGAGTTCCAAGGATGGAAAGATTCAAATGGAAATAATGT
>CAMOVZ010000017.1 GCA_946628045.1 uncultured Caryophanales bacterium | reverse complement strand
GCATTTAATAATTATAGGAATTATAAGATTAGTAATATATGGAAATATACCAATACTTTTTAAATAATGATTGTTCGGAAGATTAAGATATTCCGATACATTAAATCAATAAGTTTAGATACCTTTTTAGATACCCTCAGCTATGGATGAGCAGTGATAAACTGTGAAAAAGAAATAGTAGAAGTGAGAAAATATAAGGATTTAATAAAAAGCATTGACGAAAAAGTACCAAACTTAAACGCTATGTGGCAGTGGTAAAAAAATATAAACAGTGTCATGGTAAATAAAAGAGTATTTAATAGTCTTTTTATTTGATATAATAAGTATAGGAGGAGTAAAAATGGAAAATGATTTAAAAAGATTAGTAGGAGAAAATGAAAAAATACTATATGAAGGTAAACCTAGTAAAAAGTGTTTTATATTTGAAAGTATTTTTAATCCGTTAATGCCTTTTGCAATTATTTGGGCAATTATTGATTTTGGATTTATCGGAGGAGCATTTGCTTTTGGTGAAATGAAAGAAATGGCATTTTTTATAATTCCATTTATGTTACTACATTTAATGCCTGTATGGATTTATTTAGGAGGAATATTATTTACTATTAGAAGATATAAAAATACATATTATATTGTAACAGACAGAGCTATATATATTTCTGGTGGAGTATTCTCTAAAACATTTAATAATAAACCATTTGCTGAATTATCACATGTAGATTTACATAGAGGTATATTTGACCAAATGTTTAATGTAGGAGATATTATTTGTACTTCAAGCCAAATGACTACTAATAACACAAGCTCAGCTATATCTATAAATAGTATAGAAGATTATGTTACTGTATATAATCTAGTAAAAAAACTACAAACTGATATATATACTGATGTTATGTATCCTAATGATAAAAGACCAAAAGAAAATCATGGCTATAATACTGAATATAAAGGATAAAAAAGTTCAATATTGAACTTTTTTTGTTATAATAATAAAGAGTAGGTGTTGATATGAATGTTCAAATAGTTAAAGCTACTAGAGAAGATATGGATCCTTATTTAAGAATTAATACACAGTGTTGGAATGAAACATATAAAGGAATAATAGAAGATAAATTTTTAGAAAAAATAAATAATGAATTAGAAGAAAATATTAAAAAATTAAAGCATAGATATAATAAAAATGATCATAGATACATATTAATGTATAATGATAAACCAGTAGGTATGGCAAGTTGTGGATATTCTAGAATAGATGAATATCTAAATAGTGGAGAAATATATAGTCTTTATTTAATAGATGAAGTAAAAGATAAAGGCTTTGGAAAACTTTTATTTGAATATTGTGTTAATATATTAAAAAATATAGGTTATAGAGATATGGTTATAGGATGTTTGAAAGATAATACAAAAGCTAATGGTTTTTATAAACATATGGGAGGAAATATTGTATTAGAAAGAAAAATAACTATAGGAAATCAAGAAGTAGATGAAAATATATATTATTATAAAAATATATAATATATTAATTTCAATTTACAAATTAATAATTTTGTAGTATAATATGAAACTAATTTCAAAAGGAGGTGGGATAGTGGCTAACATCAAGATTATCAAGAAAGAAGATACTTATGCATATAAGTATGACATAATTAAAGATAACAAACATGTTTATATTACTAAAAGTGGTTTTAGAACACCAGAAAGTGCATTAGAAGCAGCTAAAATGTCATATAATAAACATATGAATAAAAATGTCCCTGTTCACCTAAATAAAATAAATCATAATAAAATAAAAAAAATAGATAAAGAAGAATTAAAAGACAAAACAATTAATAAAATTAAAAATTTAAATATAACAATAGATGGCTATAAATTATTAACTACAGCAGTAGCTGGTACTCTTGTATTAACTGTAATATTTGGAACAAAAAAAGCAGTAAATGAAATAAAAGCACAATTTCCTCCAGCACCAGAAAGAAATATAACAGATGTAGTTCCTATCACAAGAGAGATAATAGCTCAATCAGACTGTGATTTTTCTAATTTATATATAATTTTAAGAACAGCTAATTCATCATCTGCACAAGTAGGAGCAGTAACTGCCGATATGTTAACAAGATTAGGTGTGTCTAATGAAATAGTAAGTGGAGATAGTAATTTATGTAATAAAGTATCAAATGCTATTTCTAATAATCCAGATAGTAATATAGTTATAATAAATTTAGAAAGTGGATTAGAAAATTCATCAAATAACAAGACAATAATAATGGGAGATTGTTCTAATACAAGAGAATATCCATCTGATGTATTATCTCTTTGTCTTAGACAATCCCTAAGAGAATATAATTTAGATCCAACGATTAAAACAGGACAACTTTCAAGTGGAACATGGAGACTACCATCATATATGGAAATAGAATTAGCCTCATCAGCATTACTAAATGAAGTTAGTCAATTAACTATAGATATTCCAACTACTATAGAAGAAGATAATATCATAAGAAATGATGTTGCAGCATCTATAGTTGAAGGGATAATGCGTTGGACTTCACTTGATGTTACTGAGCGTTATAGTGATTTATATTATAGTGCAGTATATGGTGATAATGAAATTAGTATAGCTACAAAATTTGGAGTATCATGTAACTATATAGAAGAAAATAGTGAATTTAATATTTATAAAGGAGTTACAGTAGGAGATGCAATATTAGTTGGAATAATACCACACGTAGCTACAGAAAATGTAACAGTAGCAAATCCTTATACAACGTCAAACCCAGAAGATATTGAACCAGTTATTAATACATATGTAGTTCAAAGTGGAGATACATTAACTAGTATAGCTAATATGTATGGAGTAAAAGTAGAAGATATAATACCAGCAAGTGGTGATCCAAATAATATTCAAATAGGAGAAACACTTTATATTACAACTTATAATTTATATGAAACACACGAAAGATTAAATTTAACAGAAAATAACACTGAAAATCATATATAAAATAAAAAGATATAGATATATCTTTTTTTTTTTGCTATAATAAAATTGGTGAAGTATTATGAGTAAGAAAAAAATAGCATTAATTATTAATATAATTATATTTATATTAGAAATGTTTGTATTTATAAAAAGTATATTTATAGATAAAGATTTATCTTTAGCATATTATACAAATGATAGTAATATCATTGCTTTAATAAGTTCATTACTATTTATAATATTCTATAAAAAAGATTTTGAATTAGTAAAAGATATTAGATTTGTTGCTACAAGTTGCTTAACAGTAACATTTTTAGTAGTAATATTTATATTATGTCCAATGTATAATTTTAATTATAAATTATTTATGTTTACTGATAATTTCTTAATACTACACACAATAGTTCCAATACTTAGTATAATTTCATACATAGCATTTGAAGAAAGAAGTAGTAAAAATTACTTATGTCTAATATTCACTATTGTATATGGAGTAATATTAATAGGACTAAATATACTAACATTAATTGAAGGACCATATCCATTCTTAATGGTAAGAAATCAAAGCCCACTTATGACACTTCTATGGGGAGTAATAATAATAGGTGGTAGCTATGTAATAGGACTTGGGCTTAATTATTTAAATAAAAAAATAAAAGGAGCTACAAAATAGCTCCTTAATCTATATACAGAGGATCTTCACACTACTTAGTGAACCTTCCTCTAATATAATATATGTAATTATTTATAAAAAATACCAATAAATATAAAAAAATAATACATACTAATAAGGAGACTATATGGATACAAGAGAAGAATTAAAAATATTAGAAAATAATTTAGATATAATTAATAATTTATGGAGGTCACTTTGACATTCCAAATAAAAAAGAAGAAATAAATAATCTTCAAAGTAAAACAGAAGAAAATAATTTTTGGAATAATAGAGAAAAAGCAGAAGAAATATTATCCAAAATAAAAGAATTAAAAGATTTAGTTAATAGTATAGAAGAATTAAAACTAGAAATAGAATCTACTATAGAAATATTAAAATTATTAGAAGTAGAATTTGATAATAACTTATATGAAGAAATAAAAGAATCTACTAATAAAATATCTGAAAAAGTAGAAAAATTAAAATTACTATTAATGTTAAACGGTCCATATGATAAATGTAATTGCATATTAGAAATACATCCAGGTGCTGGAGGTACTGAATCTTGTGATTGGGCTAGTATGTTATATAGAATGTATTTAAGATATTGTGAAAAGAAAAATTTTAAAACAGAAATATTAGATTACCAAGATGGAGATGAAGCTGGGATTAAATCAGTTTCAATTAGAGTTAGTGGACTTAATGCATATGGATATTTAAAAAATGAAAAAGGTGTTCATAGATTAGTAAGACTTTCTCCATTTGATTCAAATAATAGAAGACATACTTCGTTCGCATCAGTAGAAGTAACACCTGAAATAGAACAAGATAATACAATTGAAATAGATGAAAAAGATTTAAAAATAGATGTTTATAGATCAACTGGTGCAGGAGGGCAAGGAGTAAACACAACTGATTCTGCAGTTAGAATTACCCATTTACCTTCAAAAATAGTAGTAACTTGTCAAAATGAAAGAAGTCAAATTCAAAATAAAGAACAAGCCCTACGTGTATTAAAAAATAAATTATTATTGAAAAAAATCGAAGAACAAGAAGAAGAATTAAATAAAATAAAAGGAGTACAAAGTAATATTGACTTCGGATCTCAAATAAGAAGTTATGTACTTCATCCATATTCTATGGTAAAAGATCATAGAACAAATGTAGAAACAAGTAATGTTACTAAAGTATTAGATGGAGATATAGATTTATTTATAGAGAGTAATTTAAAAAAGGGGTTATAGTATGAATGTTTTTTCAAAAAACAAAGATATTAAATTACCAATAAATAAAAAGAACTTAGTAAAAAGAATAATAGAGTTTTTACTAGGTTGTTTTGCTGTGTCTTTTGCTTACAATATATTTATTGCATCAAATCATTTAGTACCAGGTGGAGTAGGAGGAATAGCTGTTATAATAAATGGTTTATTTAATATAGATAATGCCATAGCAATATTAATACTAAATATATTCTTATTAATTATGAGTTTCATTTTATTAGGAAAAGAAAAGACAAAAGCATCAATCCTAGGTTCAATAGTATTTCCAATCTTTGTAAGTGCTACTGAATATTTAAATGTATGGTTACAAATAGATACATCAAACCTTTTGTTATCTGCAATAAGTGGTGGAATACTTTTTGGATTAGGAGCAGGATTAATATTTAAAGCAGGATTTACAACAGGAGGAACTGACATAGTAAATCAAATAATATCTAAATATTTAAAAATAACACTAGGAAAAAGTATGTTAATGAGTGATGGATTAATAGTATTACTATCAGGTTATTTCTTTGGTATTAAAATTATGATGTATTCAATATTAGTACTATATATAATAAGCTTAATATCAGATAAAATAGTTTTAGGAATATCAGATAGTAAAATGTTCTTAATAGTAACAAATAAAGATGACGAAGTAAGAGAATATATATTAAAAACATTAAATCATGGAGTAACAATCTTTAAAGGAAAAGGTGGATATAAAAGAGAAAATGAAGATGTATTAATGGCAGTTCTTCCTACTAAAGATTTCCCATTATTAAGAGATGGTATTAAAAAGATAGATAAAAATGCTTTTTATATAATAACAGATACATATGAAGTATTTGGAGGTGAGTAAAAATGAAGAGTGGAACTAAGATATATAGAATAATTTTAATAACAATATCACTAATATTAAGTGCATTTGTATATAATTTATTTTTATTACCACTAAGTATAGTAGCAGGAGGAACACAATCAATAGCTACAATAACATATTATGCATATGATATAAATCCATCTATTATGATATTTATAATCTCAAGTATATGTGCAGTAATAGGATTTATGTATCTAGGTGCAGAAAGAACAACAGGTACTATAATAGCTAGTATTATATATCCACTTATAGTCGAATTAATATCTATATTAATAGGACCAATAACATTTGATACAACAGATACTCTATTGCTAGTATTATTTGCAGGAGTTTTAGGTGGTATAGCTAATGGTTTAATGTATAAAAGTGGATATAGTAGTGGAGGACTTGCTATAATATCTCAAGTATTATTTGAAAAATTTAAAATATCAATAGCTAAAACAAGTTTTATAATAAACTTTATAATAATAATGATAGGAGCATATTTCTTTGGATTAACAAATGCTTTATATGCAGTAATATTTTTATATATTTATAGTCTTATTACAGATAGAGTTTTATTAGGAACAAGTAATAATAAAGCATTTTATATAATCACAGAGAAAGAAAAAGAAGTAAAAGAATATATCATAGAAAACTTAAAACATACAGTAACTACATTCGATGTAAAAGGAGGATTATTAGAAAATAAAAGAAAAGTAATCCTAACAGTAGTACCATCAAGAGAATATTATAGACTAACAGAAGGAATCAAAAAAATAGATAAAAATGCATTCTTCACAGTAACAGATTCTTACCAAGTGGAAGGAGCTAAATAATATGATAGATCTTTCAATAATAGTAATAGGTAAAATAAATATAGAACTTGATAATAATATAGAAGTATTATCTACTGATAATGATAATATAATTGATACTATAAAAAAATCAAAAGGTAAATATATAGTATTTTTATCTGATAAAGATTATATTAGTGAAAACTATATAGAAAAAATAAAAGAAAAAATACAAAAAGACTTTGATTGCTGTTATATAAATTATGATTATCAAATAGAAAAAAATAATAATAAAATTTTACTAAATAAAGAAGAATTAAAGAAAAGAAAACCATATTATAAAGAATATATATTTTCATATATATTTAAAAAAGATAAACTAATAAAAATGATTAATATAGATGATTTATCTAAATTTAATGATGAAGTAGATAAAGAATTTACTAATATAGATGCAATAGAAGACGTAATATATTATCATAATCCAAATCAATCTCAAAGAATCCATGGATTTATTTATAAAGATGTTAAAAATATAAAAAAATATAAAAATATTATATATATGGCTAATGGTTGTAATGGAATATTTAATGGCTATATTAGTTGGGTTAGAGAATTAGGTAAACAATATAAAGATAAATATGAAATAGTAATTTTATATGATGAAATCTATGATAAAACAAAAAAGAATATTGAAAAATACTTTAAATGTGTTAAAAATGAGACTAATACAATATATATGTGTGATAGATTATTAGTAACATATTCAAGTTATTTTTATCCTAAAAATATAGTTAATTTAGATAGAAGTTATTTATTTATTCATGGTAATATGTCAGATTATGAAAATGTAGTAAAATATTATGATGATATATATACAAATTATATAGCAGTATCAAAAACATCAGCAGAAAAAGCAAAAGGATATTTTCCTACAGAAACAATTGAATATGTAATAAATCCATATAAAATAGATGAAGAAATAAAACCAAGATTAAAATTAACTTCTACATTAAGATATACAAAAGTTAAATGCCCAGAAAGAATAGAAAAAATGGCTAAAATAATGACAGAATTAGATATTCCATATACATGGGAAGTATTCACTGATAAAAGAGAAAATACTAATGTAGGGGGGTTAATATTTAGAGAAAGAACACCCAATCCACTACCATATGTAAAAGATAGCGATTACTTTGTATTATTAAGTGATTCAGAAGCATGTAGTTATTCAATATTAGAAGCACTATCAGTTAATACAAAAATAATAGTAACACCATTAGGAATGTATGAAGAATTAGGATTAATTAATAATGATATAGCTACTATTATTCCATTTGAATATTTTGATGATGATAATACTGATAAATTAAAAGAAATAATATTAAAAATATACAAAGATAAAGATAAAAAAGTAAATTATAAATTAGATGAATCATTATGGGACAAATATAATGAAATATTTATGTAAAAAGGAATAATAATTCCTTTTTTTGTATAAAAATATATGTTATAATGTAATAGTTAAGGTGGTGAATAAAATAGATGGACTTAATTAGAGTTAAAAATGTTGAAAAAAAATATAAAAATGGGGTAACAGCCATCTATGATTTAAACTTAGCAATAGAAAAAGGTTCATTTGTATTTGTAATTGGTGGATC
>CAMOVZ010000016.1 GCA_946628045.1 uncultured Caryophanales bacterium | reverse complement strand
CAATTAAGCTTCTTTTTTCTTATTCATGTAAACAATTCCCATGATAGCACCAATAATAATTACAGCAACAACAAGTACTATAAAACTTGTACTATCAAATGCAGGTTCAGTAGCTTCGTTATCAGCATCTACTAAGTTTTCCATGATATCGAATCTTTCAGATGGTTCAACTTTATATTCTGCTTCGATTTCTGCTAATATAGCACTTTCCATATTAGAAGAAAAACCGCTCCAGTTTTGTTGACCTATTATTATAAATGGAACTCCACTTATTTCTTGTTTAAGAGTTTTTCCAACTTGATCTAATAGTTTTTGATTATCTTCATTATACCAAGTTTCATAAGAAATAAGTTGAAATTTATCTCCATATTTTGCTTCAATTGATTTAAACCACTCAATAGCTTCTTCACAATGGGGACAACCTTCACCTCTGAATAGATAAACTTTAACTTCATTTGTATCTTTAATCTCAGCATCTGGCTTAGCTTCAGCATTAACAGCAAAAGGTAAAACTGCTAGAGAAAGTAATAATACAAATACATACTTTAAGTACTTCATAAAAACCTCCTATAACAATTATAACACAGATATATCAAAATCAGGTATAAAACTTTCTTTTTGAGTATCTCCCTCTTGAATAAAAGCATGTTTTACCCCTATATCACAGGCATAATTGATAACATCATCATATTCACTATCATTAACTTTTCTATTAAGATTTTCATACTTTTCTATATGAAATAGAGGAGTATATTGATTCATAATACTAATAATAATATTATCACCATATTTTTCATATAAATACTTAATAATTTTTTTACTATCATCAATGTGACCAGGTAACACAAGTATTCTAACGATTAATCCACTAATCATTAAATCATCTTTAATAACAAATTTACCAACTTGCTTATACATTTCATCTATGCTCTTAATAGCACATTCCCTATAATTATCACAATTAGAATATCTTTTTCCTAATTCATTATCATAGTATTTAAAATCAGCTAAATAAATATTAACTATACCATTCATCATCTCAATTGTTTCTACATTTTCATAACTACTAGTATTATAAACAACAGGAATAGTAAGCTTATCTTTAATACTATTAATCGAATATTTAATAAGAGGAGCATAGTGAGTAGGAGTAACTAAATTAATATTATGAGCACCTTTTTCTTGTAGTTCTAACATAATATCACTTAGTCTATCTAAACTAATCTTTTTACCATATCCATCATTAGATATTTTTCTATTCTGACAAAAAATACATTTAAGATTACAATTACTAAAAAAAATAGCCCCACTACCATGTTTACCAGATATAACAGGTTCTTCCCACATATGTAGAGAATAATAACTTACATATAAATCGGCAGAAGATTTACAAAAACCTAACTGTTTATATCTATTAACACCACAGTTTTTAGGGCATAAATGACAATTCTTTAATTCATTAAACTCCATCTAACACACCTCGAAGTTATATTTTATCACATTTTATTAACTTTAGTATTAGATTCAGGATATACTTTAATATCATTAGAACAAACATTATTATTTTGATCTAAATATGAAATGTTAATTTCTGGAGAATCTACATATCTCATTACATGAAATAAGTATTCAAAATCTCCAACACTGATAATATTCGTATAATTCATATAATCTATTTCATTTTTATCAGACACAATACCATCATAAGTATCATTAGTTATATATGCTAATTGATTAATAACTTTATCCATATTAGCTATACCAAAATTATATGCTTGAATACTCATTGGAATATTATAGTCATAATAAGTCGCAACATCTCTTAATATTACAGTTCCCACACTAATATTTGTCTTAGGATTTAATAATTCCTCTCTACTAATAGTAATAACATCATCAGCGTATTCTTCAGGATTATCAGTCAATACTATTTTTACATCTTTATCATTAACAAAATCATGTGAAACTAATAACATATCAATCCAAGAATCAAATTGTACTTGCATAAGATTAGGATTAACTCCTGAAGATTCTTGAGTGATCATAGCTTTAATAAGACTAGGAGAGACACCATATTTTTTTCCAATCTCATTTGCTAAATCACCATAAGTCTCATCAACATACTTAAAATCATTACTATCAGTTTCTCTATCAAAATCATAATTTATTTGATTATTTTCAGTCTCAAGTATCATTTCATTAACTTCACTTAATTCTTCATTAGTTTCTTCTTCTGTCATATTTTCAATTCCAGTAGAATTAAGTGCTATATCATTACTAGTATCTTTATTTAATGATAAAACTATACCACTACCAATCATAGTAACAATTAATCCAGCAATAATTAAATTCCTAGCACCAGATTTATTACTTCTTTTATCATTATATTTCTTAAATGCTCTTTCTATTTTTCTAATATTATTAGGTATATAAACAAATAAATCATCATCATTAAATCTACCTAAATTCTTAATAGTAACAACAGTATTACCATTACTCATTTCAATATAAGGAAATCTCTTTTTATTTTGAGTTCTTTCTTTTATTTTTACACTATGAAAAGATTGTTTACCTATTCTTTTTAATCTTCTTATCGCATCTTCATTTTTATATTTACGATCAGCATAATCATTAGAATATAAACAACTAAATTCACCACTTTTATTATAGTAGAATTCATATCTATTCATATTATCCCTCATTATAATTATACCATTTCATAGCCAAATTTGATTATATTTGATTATATATGTTATAATACTTTACATATATAGAGGTGAAATATGATTAAATGGTTGAATAATGTCGTATCATCAATTCTATTCTTTTTAGTATACTTAATAATATTTTATTTATTCTCAAAAAAAGTCTCAGCATCAGTAATAGTATTAACTATAGTATTTTTTATAGTATTAGTGATTTCTGACGTTATAAGAAATGAAAAAAATTAGAGCTAAGCTCTAATTTTTATTTTTCTAGATTAAATTCAATCGCAACAACACCATATTTCATTTGATTCTCCATAGGATAATAAATATTCATATCTGCAGGACTAGCAATGTCATCTTCATTATATCCTAAAGATAATTTATCATGATGTTTATATAATTCCTCAAAATTATCATAAGTATAAAGATTAGTAATCATACATTTAATCTTTTCATCTGTTTTTCTGTTAATAAAGGTTACTTCATCTCCCACGTTCATACTTCTTCTTTTCTCATCATTTAATCTAACTTCAATACTTTTTCTACCTTCAGCAATTGCTTTAAAAGGATCGTTATGTAAATGCATAATATGTTCCATATAATTCACCTCACTAATTAAATTATAGCATTAAATATAAAATAATCCACAAATATTGTGGATTAAAAAAATACAACATAAGAATAATATGTTAAGAATAATAATAACATCATTATTCCTTCAGGCTTAGTAATCTTTCTATCATTAAATGAGAATATAAATAATACTAATGAAGCAACAAATAATACCCCTAAATCAACATAATTAAATGCTATATTATTTATACCACCTAATATCGCAACAGGAAGACCTACAACAATTCCTATATTAAATATATTACTACCTATGACATTACCGATTGCTATATCATATTCACCTTTTCTAGTAGCTGCTATAGAAGTAGCAAGTTCAGGTAATGATGTTCCTAAAGCTACTATAGTAAGTGAAATCATTCTTTGACTAACACCTAATATTTCAGCTATTGTAGAAGCTCCATCTACAACAAATCTACTACCCATAATAATACCAACTATACCAAGTATAGTAAGTAAAGATGATTTAAATTTATTATATTTAATTGGAGTATCTTGATCAGCATCAACTTTATTTCTCATCATAGATATTAAGTAATAAATGAATACTAAGAAGAATAGTAATAATACAATTCCATCTTGTCTAGTAAAACTATTTTCTCCTAATGAAAACATACCATCAGCCATTAATACTATAAATAAAGATGTTAATAATAATGCAATAGGTAATTCCTTCTTAACAGTATTATTTTTAACAGTTAAAGAATGAATTAGAGCACACGCACCTAATATTAAGAAAGTATTAAGTATATTAGAACCAATAACATTACCTAATATCATATCTCCATTATTACTAATTAATGACTGAATACTAACAGCAAACTCAGGAGCACTAGTACCAAAAGCTACTATTGTTAATCCAATTAGCATAGGACTTAACTTAAAATTTCTAGCTAAAGATGAAGCTCCATCTACAAAAATATCTGCTCCATATATTAGGATTATAAATCCAACTATTAATATTAATATATTAACTATCATAATTAATCACTTCCCATATAATTCTCATCATCATAATAGACACCACCATCATCTTCTCCGGTAATATCACTTATTGAAACTTGCCCATTATTTACATCTTGTGTAACTTTATCACCATGCATATAAGAGTATAAATAATATGCTCTATAATCATCATTTAATTTATATACAAATGTATAAATATCATTTTGATCAGCACCATCTAAATAAAACTTAACTAGAGTCATATCACTATAATTATATATTCTAGTTATTTGTAATGTATTTGAATAACCAGCTATATCTTTAGTAAAACAAAATGCATTATTTTTTTCTTCATATTCATAATAATTACTTTCTCTATTTAATTCTAAATCAGAACCAAATATTTGATTAGATAATATATTCATAAATTTACTAGTAATACATACATTCTTTTCTCTACTAGTAAGCATAGAATTACAAATATAAGCTTTTAAATCATTATCTAAATCAGCTGTAAAATATTCTTCATTATATTCCATTTCACTTAAACTAGATAATTGTCCATATAGATAAGCAGTTTTTTTAGAAAAATACTTTTTTGTATTAAAACTCTCATCATTATCTTTATAAAATTTATTATTTAGTTTTAAATCTCTAACATCATTATAATTTTCTAATACTACATATAAATTATCACTATTTTTCATTATCCTATCTGCAAAAAACAAAAATATAAAAAATACTATCAATATAACTATAAGTATTATCAAAAGATTATTTTTATTTTTTCTAATTTTACTTCTATCTTTAACTCTATTCATATAAGACTCCTATAATACAATTATATAAAATTTTTTACAAAATAAAAAGTCTAAATAACTCTAATTGTTAAGAAATTTTTAAGATGTTATAATAAAAACAAGGAGTAATTATGAAGATAGGTTTAGTTTTAGAAGGTGGAGCACTTAGAGGTATATATACAGCAGGAGTATTAGATGTATTATTAAAAAATAATGTAAAAGTTGATAAAATAATAGGCGTTTCAGCAGGAGCATTATTTGGAGTTAATTATAAATCTAA
Organism: uncultured Caryophanales bacterium; assembly: GCA_946628045.1. Next base: position 3,212 of record CAMOVZ010000016.1, on the reverse strand, counting down.
TCAACCAGGAAGAGCTCTACGTTATAATTTGAAATATTGTAATAATAAGAACTATATGAGTTTTTACTCATTATTAACTACAGGAAATTTGGTTAACAAAGAATTCTGTTTCGATAAATTAATAAATGAATTAGATCCATTTGATTTTGAAACATTTTCTAGTAGTAAAATCGACTTCTATGCAACAGTAACTAATGTAGAAACTGGAAAAGCTGAATATCATTTAATAAAAGATTTACGTAATGAAAAGGATTCAGAATATTTAAGAGCATCGGGCTCTATGCCATTTGTATCTAAAATAGTAGAAATAGATGGAAAAAAGTATCTAGATGGAGCAATCGCTGATTCAATACCAGTAGATAAGATGTTAACAATGTCTGTGGATAAAATAATTGTAGTACCAACTAGACCAATAGATTTTAGAAGAAGAAAAAAGACTACGATACTTAATAAACTTAAATATAAGAAATATCCTTTATTTGCAGATAAACTATCTAATAGATATAAAATGTATAATAAAGAAGTAGAAAGAATTATAGATTTAGAAAATCAAGGTAAAGTATTTGTAATAAGACCATCTAGATTTGTAAATATTAAAAGGTTAGAAAAGAACCCTGAAATCATACAAGAAATGTATGATTTAGGAGTAAGTGATACAAAGTCAAAGTTAAAAGAATTAAAAAAATATTTAGAAAGTTAAGGTGATAATATGTTTGAAAATAAGAAAGTATTTATTTTAGGCCTAGCAAGATCAGGCTTTGCTGCAGCAAAATATCTAATTAATCATAATAATGAGGTTTTATTAAATGATGGAAAACCAGAAGAAAAACTAGATGCTAATCAAATTAAAGAATTAAAAGATTTAGGAGTAGAATTATTCTTTGGATCTCATCCAGATGATTTGTTGGATGATTCTTTTGATTATTTAATTAAAAATCCAGGTGTTCCAATAGATCACAAATATGTTTTAAAAGCAAGAGAACTAGGAATAGAAGTAATTAATGAAGCAGAAATGACTTATAGACTATTACCTAAAGGAGTTAAGTTAATAGGAATAACAGGAACAAATGGTAAAACTACAACTACAACTTTAACTTATGAAATATTACATGAATATTTTAAAGAAAAAGTATTCCTAACAGGAAATATAGGCTTTCCTATGATAGATTTAATAGGAAAGGTTAAATCAGGCGATATAATAGTAATGGAAGTATCTTGTCAACAATTAGAAAACATGTCTAAGTTTAAACCTGATATTGCTGTTATGACAAATTTAAGTCCTGCTCATATTGATTTCTTAAAAAGCTATGAAAACTATAAAAGAGTAAAAGCAAAAATATTTGGAGAACAAACTAAAAATGATATAGCAATTCTAAATAAAGAAGACAAAGAAGTATTAAATGAAACAAAGAATATTAAATCAACAAAGAAATATTTCTCTTCTAAAAAGAAAGTTGAAGGAACATATCTAAAAGATAATAAGATTTATTATAATGATGATTTTGTAATAGATAGATCTATTGTAAAAATTGCAGGACTACATAATATTGAAAATATAGAAGCAGCAATTACAGTTGCTAAAGAGTTTGATGTTCCAAATGAAGTAATTGAAAAAGTAGTAAGTAATTTCAAAGGAGTAGAACACAGACTAGAATTTGTAGATGAAGTAGATACTAGAAGATTCTATAATGATACAGAAGCTACAAATATTAAATGCACTCAAATAGCATTATCTTCATTTGATAATGATACATTTTTAATTTTAGGTGGTCTAGATAGAGGACAAGACTTTAATGAATTAACTCCATTTATGAAAAATGTTAAAGGAATTTTAGCAATAGGCGAGTGTAGAGATAGAATTAAAGAATATGGAGAATCTCTAAATATAAAAACAATAGTACATGAACACTTATCTGATGGTTTTAATGAATTATATGAAATGTCCACACCAAATTCTGTAATATTATTATCTCCAGCTTCAGCATCATGGGATCAATATAAAGAATGTGAAGTTAGAGGAGCAGAATTCAAAGAATTAGTTAAAAAATTAAAATAAGAATTATACAGGAATAAAAAGAATGAAAAAACTATTAATTATACTAATATTATTAATACCATTAAATATTTATGCAGAAGACATAAAATTATTAACAGATAAATATATCATATATGATGAAACATCAGATAAAGTAAGATTATCTAGTAATGAAAATGAAAAAGTAAAAATAGCTTCTATTACTAAAATAGCAACAACTCTAGTATCAATAGAAGAAAAAACTAACTTAGATGAAAAAGTAACATATACATATGAAATTCAAAAGATGATACCATCTGAGGCATATGTATATGGTATGAAAGTAGGAAATGAATATACATACAAGGATTTACTTTATATAACACTATTATCAAGTGGAGCAGATGCCGCAACAACACTAGCTTATTATTCATCTGGCTCAGTAGATAATCATATACAAAAAATGAATGAATTAAGTAAAAAAGTAGGATTAAATGATACATATTATACAAATGTAATAGGTCTAGATACAAATAATCCTTATTCAACAGCAATTGATCAATTAAATCTACTAAAATATGCTCTAAATAATCCTACATTCAAAGAAATATTTGAAACAAAAGAATATACTGCATCAACTGGTGATGTAGTAAAAACATCTACTGCTAGATATGCAGACAGCTTAAATTTAGATACTACAAGAATAACCGGAGCAAAAACAGGCTATACCGATTTAGCAGGACTATGTTTAATAGGAGAATTCACATCTAATGATCATAACTATTATTTTGTTTTATTAGATGAGCCAATATCTAATAATTATGATCATATAAGAGATGCACTAAAATTAGTTGATTATTATGATACTAACTACAATGAAGTAACTATATTAAATAAGAATGATTTTGTTTTAGATATACCTATCATTAATTCAAAACAAAAATCATACAAAGTATTATCTCCTAAAGAAGTAAAGTATTATACTAATATTACTAATTATGATGAATCACTAATAAAATATAAATCAAATATTAAAGAATTGTCATATAAGAATAAAATTAATACAAATATTGGAAATATTGAAATATTATATAATGATGAATTAGTAGAAAAAATAGATATAACTTTAAATGAAAAACTAAATCCTAATATTCAATCATTTCTAAAAGATAATATCTTATTATTTATAATTCCAATA
>CAMOVZ010000015.1 GCA_946628045.1 uncultured Caryophanales bacterium | reverse complement strand
TCTACTTTATAAACAAAAATCTATAAATATAAACAATCAAATAATATAAAAAAAAAGAAATTATTAACCTAATTTCTTTTTTTGTTTATTTTTTTTCTTAAGATTATTTAATACATTATTAAGCACTTCTTTAGAAGAAGCATTTCTATTTCTTAATCTATAATTAATTATATCTTCACCAACATTAGCTAAATATGGATAATTTGCGTATTCATCTCTAAATTCTAAGTTGTGATATAATCCATATTTATTGCTATGATTTAATATAATAATTTTATCATCATTACATCTTCTACAAAAATCCTCTAAATTAAATTTAGAATGACTTTCATATATTGCATTTGCATGAGTAGTAGTAGTAATAATATCATATGATCTTCTAGTTATTTTATCATATATATTATCAACAAAAGTATAATTATCATGTTCCTTATACTCCAATAAATCAATCATAAAAGGAACAAAATCTTCTTTATCAAATTCACTATAATCGTTTCCAGTTTGATATATAGAATCAATTTGTACTACATAATACTCTAATCTTCTTAAAGCATCCTTTCTACCAGAAAAATTAAAAATACTATAACCTTTGTATTCAGAAGTAATTTCTCTAGCATATTTTTTACATAATCTTAATTCACTTCTAAGGTCACTAATCGACGACCCGTATGTATCCTCAGACATAATCTAATTAATCTACCTCTTTCTTTGAAAATACGAATAGATTATACTCTTTTTATAATTAATTGTCAATCTCATGCCAATTGACAAAACTATTTATAAAAAAAACAATAAAAATATTTATTGTTTTAATTCTGAGTCAAATTATTATTATCATTATTATTATTTTCATTATTATTATTATTATTTATTTCTTCTATAGTTTTATTTTCAATAGGAACAGGAATATTTTCTTTTTTAACTTCAGTTTCTTGTGGTTGAGAAATAGGATTATTTTTATTAATGAAATTTTTATAATTTTTTAAAAGTAATAATAAGCCTACCCCTAGAACTATTCCTAAAACTATCTTTAAAATAAAGAATGATAATATCATACAACAAGCACCAGCTAAGCCTGCATAAATACCATTAATATTATTCTTTCTTAAAACAATAATTGAATAAGTAAAACAAACTATAGCAAATAAATCAAAAATACCATGGTAAGAAATAAATTCTACTAAACAAATAATAAGCATTATAACAGTAAAGATTGAAGCATTCTTACATCTATTAGTTAAATCATTATTATCAATAATTGCAGTATTAGAGAAAAACAACATTCCAGAATGTTTTATCTTATTAGCTGTTTCATCTATTAACTCAGCTTTTTGTTCTTGAGTCAAAGTATTTTTTGATTTCATTTGATCATTATCATAATAACTAGTTAAATTTTCTGTAAATTGAGTATTTTTATCTACAATTCTATTTCCATTATCATCAAATACTCTACTTTGATCATTAATATCAGTAGAAATATTTTCAGTATTAATTTGATTGTTCTGTTTCTCGTTCATCTACATCCTCCATATCTTCATTAAAATAATGATTACAAAATCTACAATAATATTTAGGAGAATCTTCATATATAACACATCCTCCTAATATTATTTTATTATCATCTATTTCTTTTTTTAAGTCATCATCATCTAAGTTTACCTTGCCATATATTATTTCACTTAATTCATTTCCACAATTAGGACAATTCATATTATCACATCCTAAAATAATATTAACACATAATTTAAAAATATGATACAATAGTTGTGTCAAGCCTCTATGGCGGAATTGGTAGACGCGGTAGACTCAAAATCTACTTCTAGCAATAGAGTTCCGGTTCGAGTCCGGATAGGGGCACCAATATAATATAAAAAAACAACTCATAGAGTTGTTTTAATTTATCTTATTAATTCAATTTCACTTATAAAAAAACTCTTCTTTCGAAGAGTAAATATCATATTGGTGCCGAAGAGATGGACTTACACCACTAACCATTCACAAACAAAGTGACTGCTCTAGAATTGAGCTACTTCGGCATTTCTTATGTAATTATAATAACAAAAAACAAAGAAAATGTAAATACTTTTTGTTTAATTAGAAGTATTTATCTGCAAATAAAAAAAAGAAATAGTTCTAAACTATTTCCTTTTTTATTATTTTTCATGCATAGACTTCTTCATTTGTTTTAAAAGAATAGCAAATCCAAATATTAAGAATATAAAATTAGCAAGACCACCTATTATCGGAATATACTTAATAACAAAAATCACAAATAAAGAGATTCCTAACATAGCATATTCATTACTAATTTTATCTTTTAATATCCATCCACCTAAATAATAAGCAGTAGGTATTAAAGAAATATAAATAAATATACCATATAATAATAAAGCAATAATACTTATTGGAATACCAATAACAGTAAATAACACAATAATAGCTAAAAGTGGTATAAGTAGTAATAATCCTAATCCAATTAAAGAATTCTTAAGAAAACAATTTACGCTTTTTTCTTCTTTACTTATTTGTTTAAATAGTTTTTTATTAGTACCTAGTAAAATAAACGCTACTAATAATAATGATAAGAAACTAGTAACAGCAGAAATAATTGCATCTTTAATAGTTACTTCAGTATTCACTTCTTTTGTCTTATATGTTTCTTTATTTTGTACCTCCGCCGTTTCAGCAATTTTAATATTTGCTTTTTCAGGATATTTTAATGTACCTTTTATAGAAGCATTTTCCCCAATAATAATTTCATCAGCTTCTATCTTCAAATCTCCTTTAATAGCACCGTCAATAGTAACCTTACTACCCCCAATATAAGCATCTCTTGTAATATCAGAAGTAATCTTTATATCTTCAGCAGCAACATATAAATCCCTAATTTTAGAAGATTCAATAGTAACACTATTACCAGCAATAAAAGCATCTTTAGTATCAGCATTTACTACTTCAATATTATTACCTGCTACAAACAAATAATCTTGTTTATTAGATACAATAATATTATTACCAGCAGCAAAACTTGCTCCATCTATAGTAGAAGATAAGTTAATATTATTACCAGCAAAAAATGATGTAGAATTAACCTCCTCTTCTAAGTTAATAGTTTCTCCTGCTTTAAATGCATTCTTATCAGTAGCAAATACAGGAACTGTACAAATTACCAATAAAAAAATTGTTATTATTATTAATTTTTTCTTCATACTCCATCTCCTTAATAATTAAATTATACTATATATTTTTCAATATAATAGCAATTCTTTTAAATTTTGATTTTTTTATTCACTTTCAACATATTTTGAAGTATATAAATCACTATTTTCATCAACTTCTTCAGTATTTTGTTCTATAAATTTAGAAACATCAGGTAATTCATCAATAGAAGATAATCCAAAATAATCTAAAAATTCATTAGTTGTTTCATATAAAATAGGTCTTCCAGGTAAATTACTTCTACCACTCTCTTTAATAAAGCCTTTCGCAACTAATTTTCTAATTATTTGAACTGAAGAAACTCCTCTAAGATTATCTATTTTCATCCTAGTAATTGGCTCATTATATGCAATAATTGCTAGAGTCTCTAACGCTGCTTGACTAAGCTTATTAGACATAGGATTTTCAATTAATTTTTGATAATAATCTTTATGTTCTTCTTTAGTAGTTAATTTAAATCTATTACCTAAAAAATCTATTCTTAAACCACGAGACTCATCTTCATAATCAGACTTTAATTCTTTAATTAACTCTTTAGAAGCATTTTCATCTATATCTAAAATATCCATTATTTGATCAATAGTTAATCCATCTTCTCCAACAACAAATAATAGTCCTTCTAATACTGCCTTCATCTATACACTCTCCACAATTATATCTCCAAAAGTATCATCTTGATTAATAGTCAATTCTTTATTTTTACACATCTCAAGAATTGCTAAAAATGTAACAACTATATAGTCTTTACTATTATATTCAAATAACTTAAAAAAAGATACTTTCTTATTACTTTTTAATATATTTCTAATATCACTGCATCTTTTAGTAATACTAATTTCATTTACAGTTACTTTAGTTTTCAAAGGTTTATTCTTTTTATTTCTTTCTAGAAATAATTTAAAAGCATTAACCAAATCATCTATTTCACCATTTTGTTCAATAGGTTTATCATCAATATAATTATTAATGTTTTCAGGTAATTTAGTATAAATAAAACTTCTATTTTCATTTTTTTCTTCTAAAATATTACTTATTTTCTTATATGCCTCATATTCAAGCAATCTATTAATTAACTCTTCTTTAGAATTAATTTCTTCTTCATCTTCTGATTCAATACTCTCATTAGGTAGCAACAATTTACTCTTAATTTGTATTAATTCACTAGCCATAACTAAATATTCAGAAGCTACCTCTATATTCATTTTTTCTAAAGAATTAATATATTCTACATATTGATCAGTTATTTTTTCAATTTGAATATTCATTATATCCATCTCATTAACTTTAATAAGATGAAGTAATAAGTCTAAAGGTCCTTCAAAGTCATTTATTTTAAAGTCATAATTCATACTTTTCACCGAAATTATTATATCACAAAAAAGTAAGACTAGTCTATTTAGACTAGTCTATGAGAGAATATGAAAAATTCATAGTAAGCTCATCACTTACATAATAATCATATCATACATTTTCTACATTTCAAGATATTTGTTGTTTTTTTCTAAAAAATTTACAAATAAAACAGCTTATCTTTTCTTTGATTAATAACTTCTTCTATAGCATTATTAGCCATAAAATAATTAGAAAACACTCCGTTATATTTATTAAGTAAAGCTGGATAATTATTAGTAATTTCTCTACAAATAGATATTCCATATCCCTCTTTTATATAATTACTAACATTAGTCATATTAATATCTTTAATACTAGGAAATTCACTAATTTCTTTATTATAAGCACTTAATATAGCATTAATAAACTCTTTTGCTTTCCATTTCTTATATTTATTTAATTTATATATTAATCCAGCTTCTTCTAATCCTAAAATATCATCAATACTATATCTACTTAATAATTTAAAATATTCGATTTTTTCAAAGTAAAAATGTTTTCCCATTAAAACCCTAAAGGCTTTTAAGGTATCAAGATAACCCAAATTAATATTATGATCAATCTTCTCTTTATTAAATTCAAAAGTACCACCTAAATCTTCAGTAGGCTTAATTACTTTGAAATAAATGTCATCACCCATAGTTCTTCTAATCATACCTATTCCATTAATATCAATTAATATAATATTTTTATATCCCTTATTAATTAACATATTAATAGGCATATTATCATATAAACCACCATCTAAATATACGTTACCCCCTATTTTCTGAGGTTTAAAAATAGGAAAGCAAGATGAAGCAAGAAGATAGTCAATCATTTTGTCTTTAGGTATATCATCTCTATACAGTTCTATTCCAGTCTCTTTAGATAAATCATATGTCATAATACCAAAATCTATTTTAGATTTATATAATTTATCCAAATTTATATATTTATTCATTAGTTTTCTTAAAGGTTCATTAGAAATACCCTTATTGCGAAAATACTCATTCGCAATCTTCAAAATATTATCAGGACTTAATAAATTCTTAGAAACATCCAATTTATTCTTTTCACTAACCTCCATAATATCTTTCATCTCAATATTATGATATAAATCTTCTAATAATTTTAAATCCCCTTGTACAAACAAAGCTGCATTAATAGAACCTATAGATGCTCCAGAAACAGCCCCTATTTTTATATGCATTTCTTTTAATGCTTTCAATGCTCCTACTTGATAAGAACCTTTAGTTCCACCACCAGAAAAAACTAATCCATATTTTGTATTATTCATATTATCACCACTTTAATATTATCATAATAATATATTTAATGATATAATTTAATTGGTGAAACTATGAAAAGATTTAATGAATTAGACGAAGAATTTATTTGCCTAAATTGTGGAAAAAAAGTAGACAAATTAGAATATTCATCTAGAGATCATTGTCCACATTGCCTATATTCACTACATGTGGATATAAACCCAGGTGATAGACAAAATAATTGTAAAGGTCTACTAAAACCAATAGACCTAGAAAAATTTAAAGATACATATAAGATTATTTATAAATGTGAAAAGTGTAATCAATTACATAAAAATATTATGGCAAAAGATGACAACTATGAAGAAATAATAAAATTAACAAACAATAAATAAAACCTACTAAGTAGGTTTATTTTTTATCTGTTGAACCAAATCCTCCAGTTCTTTTTCCAGTTGCATTATCTCCATCACATATCAAATACTTTGTAAACATAACTTGTGCTATTGCATCCCCTTTTTTAATATGTATAACTTTATCACTACAATTAAATACTTGAACCATAAAATGTCCATCGTTATCTTGATTTTCATAATAATCAGCATCGATTAATCCCAACCCATGTGGAGTCAAAAGTCCCTTTTTTGGTCCACCAGATCTATTCATCAAAAAATAACATTCATCATCTTGACAATATGCTTTTAAACCAGTTGGAATTAAAGTTGGTTTAATACCAGGCTTAAATACTGGAACATCAATATCTTCTGCTGCCTCTATATCATAAGCAGCAGATCTAGATGTCTTTCTAACAGGTAAATTAATATTTTTGTCTTCCCATCCTTTAGCAATTTCAAATCCTCTAGTTTTCATAATAATTACCTCCATATCTATAATAACATATTTTATAAATAATAAAAAAAGATAAAAGATTTCTCTTTTATCTAGGAAGTAAGCTCAAACTTACTTTTTCTTTTTCTAAAGATATATCATCAACATAGCAATCTACTATATCACCTACACTAAATAAATCACTTGGATGTTTAATATATTGATTAGATAATTTACTAATATGAGCTAATCCATCATTATGTAGACCAATATCTATAAATAAACCAAAGTCTACTACATTTCTAACAGTACCTTGTAATTTATCACCTATTTTTAAATCTTTAATATCAAGAACATCACTTTTTAATATTGGTTGAGGCATTTCATCTCTAGGATCTAAATTAGGTTTCTTTAAACTAATCATAACATCTTCTAATGTATAATTATCTGTTCCTAATTCTTTTGCCATACTACTAACATTAACACTACCTAGTTTTTCTTTAATATTATCAGTACCAATATCATTCAAAGTACAATTAATTTTATCAAGTAATTTTAAAGCAATGTCATAACTCTCTGGATGTATTGCGGTAGAATCAAGTATATTATCTCCATCAGCTATTCTTAAGAAGCCAATAGCTTGTTCATAAGTTTTATCTGTTAATATTTTTTTCTTCTTTAATTCTTCTCTTGAATTAATTCTACCCATTTTTTCTCTATATTCAATAATCTTATCAATAGTTTTCTTAGTAATACCTGAAACATATTTTAATAATGATTTAGAAGCAGTATTTATATTTACTCCTACACTATTAACACATTTTTCTACCACAAAATCTAATGAAGTTGATAATTTTGATTTTTGAACATCATGTTGATATAAACCAACTCCTATTCCTTCAGGCGGTATCTTAACAAGTTCAGCTAGTGGATCTTGACATCTTCTACCAATACTAACAGCACTTCTTTTTTCTACTGCTAAATCAGGAAATTCTTCTATTGCTACATCACTTGCTGAATAAATTGATGCCCCTGCTTCACTAACTATAATATATTTACATTTTAAATTATATTGTTTAATCATTTTAGCACAGAACTTTTCACTTTCACGAGAAGCAGTACCATTACCTATTGCAATAATATCAACATTATATTTATTTACTAAATCTACTACTATTTTCATAGAAGGCTCTTCTAATTCTTCTTCTTTTCCTTTTAAGAAAGGTTTAATAACAGTAGAATCTAAATATTTACCAGTCTTATCAATAACAGCTAACTTGCAACCATTAACAAAACCAGGATCAAAAGCAAGAATTATTTTTTCTTTCATAGGAGGAGTTAATAATAAAGCTTCTAAATTCTTACCAAAATTATCTATAGCAGCAATCTCACCTTTTTCAGTTAAATCACTTCTAACTTCTCTTTCTACACTAGGTTCTATTAATCTCTTATAAGAATCTTCAATAGCTTCTTTAACATAATTAACTACAAAACTATCTTTATTTTTAATAATTTTACTCTCTATATAATTAATTATTTCTTCTTTTTCTACATCTATACTTACATTAAGTATTTTTTCGTTTTCTCCTCTATTTAGAGCTAAAATTCTATGAGGTTTAATAGATTTAACAGCTTCATTATAGTCATAGTACATTTCATATATTTTACCTTCATCTACAGCACCTTTTTTTATTTTAGATACAATAACACCATTTTTATAGAAATAACTTCTTATCCACTTTCTATATGAAGCATTATCACTAATCCATTCAGCTATTATATATTTAGCACCTTCAATACATTTATCTTCATTCAAATCATCTTTTATAAATTTAGAGCAAATACTTTTAATATCACCACTTGTTGGAAAAGACATTATTATTTTTGCCAAAGGTTCTAATCCCAACTTAATAGCTTCAGTTGCCTTAGTCTTTTTCTTTTCTTTATAAGGTCTATATAAATCTTCTACTTCAACTAACTTAATACAATTCATTATTGAATTTTTTAATTCATCAGTAAGTAGTCCTTTTTCATCAATTAATCTAATAACATCTTCTTTTCTTTT
>CAMOVZ010000014.1 GCA_946628045.1 uncultured Caryophanales bacterium | reverse complement strand
TGGCATTTTACCATTTTCTACTAAATAATCAATTTGTTCTTTAGTTAATGTTTCATATTCAAGTAAAGCTTCGGCTATTAAATTTAATAATGATTTATTTTTCTTAATAATTTCAGTAGCTTTCTTATGACACTCATTAATAATCTTTCTCATTTCCATATCTATTTCATTAGCTACTTCATTTGAGAAATGTTGTGGTTTATTATAATCTCTTCCTAAGAATACACTACCTGATTGTTGTTCAAATTGAAGTGGTCCTAAATCACTCATACCATATTCTGTAACCATAGCACGAGCTATCTTAGTAGCTTTTTCAAAATCATTATGAGCACCAGTTGTTATTTCTCCAAAAACTATTTCTTCAGCAGTTCTACCACCTAATAAACCTGTTATTTCTTCTAATAAATCTGTTTTTGTTGAACACATTTTTTCTTCTGATGGAACCATCATGTTATAACCACCAGCTGAACCACGAGGTATTATAGTAACTTTTTGAACATCGCTAGCATTTTTTAATTTTAATCCAATAACAGCATGACCTGCTTCATGGAATGCTACTAATTTTCTATCATTTTCTGAATATTTATGACTAGCTTTAGCAGGTCCCATAAGCACTCTATCTGTAGCCTCATCTATTTCACTCATACCAATTTCGTCTTTATCACGACGTACTGCAAGAAGTGCTGCTTCATTTAATAAATTCTCTAAATCAGCTCCACTAAATCCTGGTGTTCTCTTAGCTAAATTCTTTAAAGTTATTCCTTCAGAAATAATTTTATTTTTAGCATGAACTGCAAGTATTTCTTCACGACCTTTAACATCTGGTAAATTAACTGTAACTTGTCTATCAAATCTTCCAGGTCTTAATAATGCAGGATCAAGTACATCAGGTCTATTTGTAGCAGCAATAATAATGATACCTTCATTCTCACCAAAACCATCCATTTCAGTAAGTAATTGGTTTAAAGTTTGCTCTCTTTCATCATGTCCTCCACCTAAACCAGTACCACGTTGACGTCCTACTGCATCAATTTCATCAATAAATATTAAACAAGGAGCATTTCTCTTAGCTTGTTGGAACATATCTCTAACTCTACTAGCACCTACTCCTACAAATAATTCTACAAAGTCAGATCCACTTATAAAATAGAATGGAACATTAGCTTCACCTGCAACAGCTTTAGCAAGTAATGTTTTACCAGTTCCTGGAGGACCCATTAATAAAACACCTTTAGGAATTCTAGCTCCAAGTTTTTGAAATTTCTTAGGATTTTTTAAGAAATCAATTAACTCTTTAACTTCTTCTTTTTCTTCCTTTAATCCAGCTACATCTTTAAATGTAACTTTATTTTTATCACTATTTAATTTAGCTCTACTCTTACCAAAATCTAAACTACTCTTATTACCAGCCATTTGCTTACTAAAGAACCAAAAAGCTACACCAATAAATATTACAAATGGTAATACATTTACAACAATTAATAATAAACTAGATGCATCAGGATCAGGTTTTACTTTAACCTTAAAACTTTGTTCATCACTAGCAGTAACTATTTTTTTCATTACTTCTTCTGAAAGTGGTAAAGTTGCTTCAAAACTTTCATTTTTCTTATATCCCTCTAATGTACCAGTAATATCATAAACATATCCACCAGCTCTAGGTACTATAAGAACTTCTTTTATTTTACCATTATCTAATTTCTCAATAAATTCATCATAAGAAAATTTATGTATATTTCTATCTAAAATATTAAATACAAAAAATACGCCAAGTATTATTACTCCTAAAAATAAATATGGTAATAAACCTTTTTTTACAGTTTTTTTATTCACTTTGTTTTTCATAAAATTCCTCCTAACTGTATTTCAATATTATATCATAACTTTCAGTCTTTTTTTTGTCAAATCTTGATTTTTTAATTCCAGGTATCCATACTACCCTTCCTTCTGAATCAACTACTATTGGCCAATCATCTCTTTTACTTAAAGGTATCTTCTTATCTATAAATATATCTTTAACTTTTTTAGAACCATTAAGTCCTTTAACAGAAATCCTATCACCTATTTTTCTAGTACGAACTATTAAAGGTAAAGTAATCTCATTACTATTTAATCGACATATATTATTACTATTATCAATAGTTTCATTAATTTTTTCTATTTTTCTATTATTTGGAAGCATCACAACTTCAGAAAATTCTATTTCATAATTTGCAATATCTTCTATCTCTTTAACTATTTCAAAATAATTATAATTTTTTCTTGCAATTACATCATTAGGTAAATTAATATGACTATTTGCTTTATTACTATTAATTAAATTAAGAATAATATTAATATGTTTATCATTAAGTAGTAATAAATCATCTTGATAAAATTCACTTAATAAATAATATAATATTTCTCTTTGAATATATAAATCTTCCATTAAAAACTTATCTATTAATATTTTATCATTTTCCATTACTCTATTTAATGCTCTATTTCTAGCTTTATCAATAAACTTACCAGCTTCTAATAAAGTATTACTAAATTTATAAAACTTTAAATGTACATCTTTTTCTTCTTCTTTTAAAAAAGGAAGTACATATTTTCTATATCTATTTCTAGTATATTTATCTTTTAAATTAGAACTATCTACATAATATTTAACATTGTTTTCCCTATCATATTCTTCTAGTTCACTCTTTGTATAATAAATTAATGGCCTTACTATATAATAACCATCCATATCTACTAATGATTTAAAACCACTATATCCTGATAAATTACTTCCCCTAACTATTCTCATTAATATAGTTTCAATTAAATCATCTCCATGATGAGCAGTCATCAAATAATTAGCATCATATTTATGTATTAAATTTTCAAAAAAATTATATCTTATGTTTCTAGCTTCATTATGAAAATTATCATCACCATAATTTTCTATTACCATAGATTCTAATATTAGATTATTTTCTTCACAATACCTCTTAATAAATTCTGCTTCTTCAAAGCTTTCTTTTCTCACATTATGATTAACATGAGCAACTATTATATTAAGATTATATTTATCTCTTATTTTTAACAACATATCTAAAAGTGCCATAGAATCAGGACCTGTAGAACAACCAATAACTATCTTATCACCATCATGAAATTTAAAGTTATCCTCAATATTAATCATAATATACCTCCCAAACGTCTTTTATTATAACAAAAAAAAGAAAAATAGTTAACTATTCTTCAGGAATTTGTAAAATAAATTCTCCATCTTTAGAATATTGATATTTTTCCCTAGCATATCTTGCTATATAATCAGGATTTTGAAGTTTCTTAGCATCTACTTTTAATTCTTCTTCTTTTTCTTTTAATAAAGTTAATTCCTTTTCAAGTTCCTTTTTTTCTTGATATTTTTCATATATTTCTACCCAGTATTTACCAATAGTGAACGTCATAACAAAAATAATAACAATAGAAGTTAATCCAAGTAAAATCATTCTTCTTCTAGCTTTTTTTCTACTAGTATTCTTTGCCATAACATCACCTACCTCTTCACCTTATATTATACTATGAAAAGATATAACTAAACCTATAAAACTATCGACATTTACATACTATTTACACTATTTTTTTTAATAATTGATAACTTAAAAGAAAACCAAAAATTATAAGTAATAAGAAATATATATGCAAAGTACCATTATTTATAAATAAAAGTAAAAAGAAATAAAGAAGTGAAAATACTATACAATATATAAAATTAAATATAATTTGATATCTTTTTCTTAATAAAAATATACATTTATAAATTATTCTAAACATTATATATAAGAAAATACCATATAAAAAAGAAAAAATAAGACTAATTATCTGTATTTTTAAATCCATTATTTAAATAGTCTATTAAATATACTTTCTTCTTTATTCTTTTTAGTATTTTCAATTATATATTCTATAGAATTAATATTACCCTTTATAGTAACATTTCCTGATAAAGTATCTAACTTTATTAGTTCTAATCCATCTCCTTTTACTACCATATAACCCATACTAGTATCTAATAAAAAATGATTATTATCAAAATTATCAATCTTCTTAACACCAGTAATAACTAATGTCTTTCTTTCCAACAAATTAATACTATGATTATAACTACTAATATTATTATCTTTATCCATATTATCCTCCTACTAAATAATATGATTAAAAATAAATTTTAGAACAAAAAAAGATGCCTAAGCATCTTTAAATATTCTTATTCTTCTTCACTTGGTGCATCTTCTGCTTCATCATATGCTTTAAGAATAGCTTCTTCAAACATAGCACGAACTTCAGGGTTAATTGGATGAGCGATATCACGATATCCACCTGTAGCTGTCTTTCGGCTAGGCATTGCTATAAATAGACCGTTGTCTCCTTCAATAATTCTAATATCATGTACTGCAAAACTATCATCTAATAATATAGATGCGATTCCTTTCATACGTGAACCTTCTTTTTCAATTTTACGTACATTAACTGATGTAATCTTCATAAGAATACTCCTCCCTCTTAAAGTAAAATCACTTTATAACTATATTTTATAATAATAAATAGGAAAATGCAAATATTTTTATTTATGTTATTATTTTAATATTTTTAATAATAAAATCATTATAACTAAATGACTTAATTACATGAGTATTTGTTTCTATTATAAATATTGATTTATAACAATTAGTAATTATACCATTAAACTCCTCTATCTGATTTCTAGCGCCCCTATAAATAAACTTTAATGGCACTCCTAAATATGATTTAACTTTACTCCTTGCAGTATCTAAATTCATCTAGGATACCCCACATACATAGTACCGTTAGTAATAATACCACCTATACCATCACTACCATATTTAGTTTTTTCAATTAATTTAATTAAATCTATACTTTGATTTTTATCACTAAATGCAATTGAACTAGCTATAATTGCAGGATCTAATGCATGTATATTAATTCTTTTAGGGCTAGAAGCAAAATTAGCACCTGCTTTAATAAGTTCCTCATAATCAGATTGACAAGCACCAGCTATTATTATTAACTTATCTTGACTTTTTTCTAATTTCCTTACTTCTTTTATAGCTTTTACAAAATTAATGCTATTTTGATAATTATTAATATCATCTTTATTACCCTTTTTCCTATAATATGCATCATGCCCAGTAATCACTAATATATCAGGTCTATATTCTTTTATTAAATTATTAATTTTTAAATATATTTCATCTTCTTTTAAACATAAACCATTAGCTTTAATACCAATATTATTATAAAATCTCATAGATCTTTCTAAATAATTATCATCACCATCTATATGTAATATTTTCCCCGGTAAATAAAAATAATTAGTCCTATCAAAATTAAACTCTTTTATATTTCTATCTATTATCTCATTATCTTCTTCTATATTATCACTAATAACTAAATCACTTAACTCACTGTCAGCAATAAGTCTTACATTAACCCCTAATAAAATAGCCTTATTATTAACAATAGATATAATTTTAAACAATACATCATTATTATGAGAATTTCTACTTACTAAATCACCTATTTTTAAAATAATCATCACCTAATAATATATATGTAAAAAAAAAGAAAATAGAATTCTATTTTCTTAAAGCATTACTTATTTTAACAAAAATCTCAGTACTAAGATTCTCAGCTCTTACATTTAAATCATATCCATATTCATGTAATACTTCTTCAATCTTACTTAAATCATAACTTTTTAAATTATTTCTTAAAGTTTTTCTCTTAAATTGAAAACTATCTCTTATTAATCTTTCAAAAAACTTAAAGTCATTTAACTTCAATTTATTTTTCTTTTCACTGAAAGATACTATTAAACTATCCACATTAGGTTCAGGAACAAATTGTTTTCTTGATACAAAAAATTCTTTTTTAATATCATAAAAATAATTTAATAATACTGTAATAGATCCATATTCTCTAGATCCAGGTAAAGTAGTAAATCTATCTCCTACTTCTTTTTGAACCATAATTACTATTTTATTAAAATTAAGACCAGATTCTATTATCTTCATTAATATTGGTGTAGTAATATAATATGGAACATTACTAACAAAATATAATTCATCATATTTATAATTAGAAACATCATTCATTAAATTTGAAGTTAAAAAATCTTGAAATAATATATCTACATTATCAAAACCATCTAACCTTTTATATAATTCATCTTCTAAATCATTATCTATCTCATAAGCTAATACATTTTTAGCACGATTAGCAAGTTCCCTAGTCATAACACCACCACCAGGTCCTACTTCTATAACTAAAGAATTACTATTAACTCCTGAAACATCTACTATTCTTTTAACCACATTAATATCTTTTAAGAAATTTTGTCCAAATTTCTTTTTAAATTTAACATCATATTTTTCCATATTATCACCAACACCACATATTATAATTTATGTATAAAAAAAAAGAAAGAATTAATATGAAAATTTTTTCTTTTTTGAGATTGTTGTAAATATCTTAGTAACATCATACATGATAAATATAACTGCAGGTATTAATAAACAATATAAATAATTAGCAGGATGCGAAAAAAACTCTTGTAGTCTTCCTACTTTAGGTACCTTAAACAAAACTTTACCATATATAGCATCAGTTTTAACACTTACAGGATCTATAATCTTATTATTATCACCCTTAGTAGTATATACACTCATCTTCTTATCTATAGTTTGTTTATCAACTATCCTATGTGTAACAATTACACCTTTGTAATTAATATCATTTGAAGCAAAAGTAATTATATCCCCAACTTTATAATTATCATTATCTTCCCTTTTAACTACTATAGCATCATCTATTTTTATAGTAGGAACCATACTAGGAGTTACTATTACATAAGTACTAAATAAAGGACTTTTTCCTTTTATTAACATATCTCCTAAATAAATACATACTACTACTCCAAAACCTAATAATAAGCATAAAAGCGCTATTAAAAAAGCACGAAGGACAAAATGAGAGATATAAGTTAATTTATCAAATAATTTTTTCTTTTTATATTTAGTCATCTTAATCCTCCTAATAATAATATTATAATACTAGAAAAATTAAAAAATCTATAAATTACCTAAAAAAAAGAAGTACTTTACACTTCTTTTATTTAGCAACTCCATTTACTTCTACATCAATAGAATAAGTACCATTTTCTAATTCTGATTTATCTGATAACCACATTCTAAGTCTATAATTATCTGTATTAGAATTAGTTTTCTTTACTTTTAATAAAGGCATACTACCTTTTTTACTACCTAAATCAGATTCTTCTTTTATAGGTTTAAATGAAGAAGGCCCAAATACTTTAGTATAAGTACCCTCCTTTTCCTTTTCTAAATATATTCTTATATCATCATTAGGAGTAGTTGAATCAACAACATTTTTTATTGCTGAAATTTCATATTCAACATATGATGCATTATCTAGTAATACTTCTATTGAAAAATCAAAATATTCTCCTTCTTTTAAAGTTAATATTCCATCTTCATCTTTAGTCTTAGAAGCATTTCTAATTTTGATACCACTATCATTACTTGAGTAATTTAATATAATATCAGCACCATTTTCCTCTTCCTCAACAACATCTTTTCCTTTAATATTAAATATAATATATCCTATTATAATAAAACCTATTAATAAAGTACTAACTGATAACATTAATATAACAAATGCTTTTCTTGAATTATTAGAATTTTTTTCTTTCACACTACCACTCCTTATTTTATTCTTACATCTATATCATAATTAAATACTTCTTCATTTTTAGAAAGTACATAACTATCAGATACCCAACTTCTTAAAATAAATTTTTTTGAACTTCCTGAAACTAAATTTCCTCTATAAACTAATCTACTACCAGGTTTATCATTCAATGCATATAAATCAGCGTATGATTTTATTTTATTATTTTCAAATCCCTCTAAAGGATTATTTTTATCATCAGTTAAATATAATTTAATATAATTAGATCTAATCTCATCATGTTCTGTATTCATTTTAGTAATATATATTTCATACTCAATTTTTCTATCATTAGGATTTGTTATTACAAAAGAAGAATAACCTTCAACTTTTTTCTCCATACCAGTACCATTATAATTCTTACCTATTTCATCTGATAATGGTAATTTATTATTCAACTCAATTATATCAGTATCTATAAATTTAGTATCGACTTTATATGAAAGTTTTCTAAACTCATCTATTTTTATATAACTAGCTATTATTATAATAAAAATAGCTAATGATAATATTACTATTAAAATAGATTGAAAGAATTGTCTATCTAGTTTTTTCATTCTTTCCACCAACCCTTTTATTATATTAAAGATAACACATTATTTACTTCAAGTCAAACAAACTTAAAGCATTTTTAGTAGTCATTTCAGCCACTTTTTCTATATCACAATCAAGTATATTAGCAATTTTTTCCGCAATATATGGAATATACTTAGAAGAGTTCTTTTTACCTCTATATGGTTCAGGTGTTAAATAAGGAGAATCAGTCTCTAAAAGAATATTTTCAAGACCAATAGCTTCTATCACTTTATATAAATTACTGTTTTTAAAAGTAACTACTCCTCCTATACCTAATTTATATCCCATATTTATATATATTTTAGCAGTTTCAACACTCCCACTAAAACAATGTATATCACCTACTACATTAGGAAACTCTTTTAATACATTAATTGTATCTAAAGTTGCATCTCTAGAATGAATAACTACAGGTAATTTATATTTTTCTGCCAAATTCATTTGTTTTCTAAATAATTCTATTTGCTTTTCTTTATTATCACTACCATAATGATAATCAAGCCCAATCTCACCAATACCTACTACTTTTTTATGCTCTATTTTCTCTTCTAATAATAATAAATCATTAGAATCTGTAATATCAACCTCACTAGGATGATACCCAATGGTAGCATACACATCATTATATTTTTCTATTAAGCTTAAACTTTCTTTTATACTATCTCTACTACAACCAGATATTATTATCTTATCTATATTGTTTTCTCTATTTTCTCTAACTATTAAATCTATATCATCATAATCTTCACTTGATAAATGACAATGAGTATCTATATACATAAAGCCTCCTACATATTATTAGTAATTACTTGTGATCCATCATTATATTCTATAATTTCACCATCTTTAGAATAACTAATTTTATAAGTATTTAAATCAATAGACATAATATCATCACTAGGTATATATGAATCAGTTGATAAATCTTTTTGATTTAATACATTTGAATATAAATAATTAATTACATCACTAGCAGACATAACTTTTGATAGTGACTCAATTTTATCATCACTTATTTGTAATGGATTTTTAATTAAATATAATCTTTTTGAAGTATTATTATACTTCCTATCATATTTATCAATTATACCTGACACTAATATATTATTTTCTTCATTTAATTCATTTTTAACACTATCATAATTATTTTTTAATTCAATTAACCATTCAGGTCTATCACCATATCTAGCATCTAAAATAGGCACATTAGAAAAAAATGTTTTACCACTCACTTTAGTTTTATAAAATGGTTCCAAATTATGAAAAACCTCTTCATCTAAAGATGATTTTAATAATTCATAATCTTTATCTTCTTCTGTTTTTAACCCTAAAGAATTTATACCAAAACCTTTTTTCATAATTGATTCATTATTAACAGAATTACCTAAATGATAACTAAATCCATCTTGTATTGTATTCTTAACAAATAATTTCATAATTTCTTTTTCATCTCTAACTGGATTTAAATTATATCTTTTTCCATATAATACAATTAAATCTGTAACTTTTATACCTTTATCAACAAATGCTTTATATTCATTAAATAAGTTTAAATCATCACACTTAAAATAATTACAAAACTCTAATACATTTTTAATATCATTATTATTAGTCTTATTCATTAATGAAGTATAATTTTTCATAAATTCTTCTTTATTACTCATAATATCACCTAATAATATTATAGTATTATATCAAATAAAAAAGAAAGAACTATTTATCTTTCTTTACATCTATTCTCATAAATAATGGACTTGGTGTATTTAATTCATATGAATTATTATCATTATAACTAAAATCCCTACAAGAATTATTTAATTGTTCAAACATCTTATCACTAGTAAGAGTTAAAAATGGATTTAAGAATACTGCACATACTCTTATAGATTCTAATAAGTTATAAATAACTGTTTCTAATCTATCTTTTAAATTCTCATCTTTTGCAAGTATCCATGGAGTAGTTTCATCAATATATTTATTACTTGCACGAAGTACATTAAATATTTCAGTTAAAGCATCACTTATTTGTAAATTATCCATCTTAAGAGTAACTTTTGCTTCTAAGTTATTAATATTATTAATAAACTCTTTATCTATTTCTTCACTAACTCCTTTATTTGTAACTTTACCATCAAAATATTTATTACCCATAGATATAGTTCTTTGAACTAAGTTACCTAGAATATTAGCTAAGTCTCCATTAATTCTTTCTATTAATAAATCTCTTGTGAATACTCCATCACTAGCAAAAGGTATTTCATGTAAGAAATAATATCTTACAGCATCTACTCCAAATTCTTCTACTAAGTCATCTGCATATATTACATTACCAAGTGATTTACTCATTTTTCCATCACTCATAATTAACCATGGATGTCCAAATACTT
Organism: uncultured Caryophanales bacterium; assembly: GCA_946628045.1. The sequence goes on along the minus strand of CAMOVZ010000014.1, from coordinate 528 downwards.
TTTTAGGCATTGGAATGTCTAAACTCATTAAGAAACATGGCCAATAAATAGTATGGAATCTAATAATATCTTTACCAATTAAATGTAAGTCAGCTGGCCATTTATATTTAAATTCATCACTTCCACCATCAATATCATATCCAATATTAGTAATATAGTTTGTTAGTGCATCAAGCCATACATAAACAACATGTTTAGGATCAAAATCAACTGGTATTCCCCAACTAAATGAAGTACGTGATACACATAAATCTTGTAGTCCAGGCTTAATAAAATTATTAACCATTTCATTTTTTCTAGCAACTGGCTCAATAAATTCAGGGTGTGTCTCAATATATTCCTCTAACTGTTTTTGATATTTACTAAGTTTAAAGAAATAAGCCTCTTCTGATTTTTTTTGAACTTCTCTACCACAATCAGGACATACTACTTTACCATCTTCAGTCTTAACAACTTGAGAGTCTGTCCAAAATGATTCATCAGGAGTACAATACCAACCTTCATATTTACCTAAATAAATATCACCTT
>CAMOVZ010000013.1 GCA_946628045.1 uncultured Caryophanales bacterium | reverse complement strand
GATCAATACCTAAATCATTAAAAGCTCTAGCCATTAAAGTATTTTTATATACTTTATAATCTGCATTTGATTCTCTTAATTGAACACGTAAATCTTTAATTTCACTATCAGTTAATCCACGATAATCAAATAAAACTATAGTTTTTGCATTACTTGTTCTTTCTTTAATTTCATCAATTACAGTTTGCTTTTGCTCTAAGATTGCTTTACTTGCCATAATACACCTCCTTTTATTTTTAGGGATGCCATAAAAAAGTTCCAAACATCATAGACGCAAGGAACTTTTTATTACTTATTATTAAGTCCTCGGTAGGATTTATTTTTATACCTACTGTCTATGGCACCAACAAATTGTCTTTATTATATACTATTAAATCCTATTTGTCAAAATTATTTTCAATTTTGATTCCAGGACCCATAGTAGATGATATAGAAATATTCTTAATATAATCACCTTTTACTGTAGCAGGTTTAATTCTTAAGATTTGTCCAATAAACGCATCTAAGTTTTCTAATAAATCTGCTTCACTGAATGATGCTTTACCAATTACACCATGAATATTACCAAATGTATCAGTTCTATATTCTACACGTCCAGCTTTAACTTCTTCAACAGCTTTCTTAATATCCATTGTAACTGTACCAGTTTTAGGGTTTGGCATTAAACCTTTAGGTCCTAATACTTTACCTAATTTACCAAGTAATGGCATCATATCTGGAGTAGCTATCATTGTATCAAATTCAAACCAATTTTCTTTTTCGATTTTTTCTAAGATATCAGTATCTCCAACATAATCTGCTCCAGCCTCACGTGCTTCTGTAGCTTTTGGTCCTCTAGCAACTACTAAAACTCTATTTGTTTTACCAGTTCCCTTAGGTAGAACTATAGCTCCTCTTAATTGTTGATCTGCTTTTTTAGTATCAAGATTTAATCTCATAGCTAATTCAATTGAACCATCAAATGAACTAGTTGAAGTTTCTTTTACTAATTTAACAGCTTCTTCTTTTGTATATACTTTACCTTTTTCAATTTTTGAAACAGCTTCAGTATATTTCTTACTTCTCTTTTTCATTTTATTTTCCTCCTTATGTGGTAAAAGCGGTTTTATCCTTCCACTAGGTTATACCTAAATGTGTTTAAGTATTACTCTTCTCCTTCAACAGCAATACCCATGTTTTTTGCAGTTCCAGCAACTATCTTCATAGCTTCTTCAACATCATATGCATTTAAATCTGGTAATTTAATTTCTGCTATTTCTTTTAAAGTAGCTTTTGATATAGTAGCAACTGTTTCTTTAGATCCTTTAACAGATCCTTTTTTAACCTTAGCATATTTCTTTAATAAGAATGCTGTAGGTGGAGTTTTGATAACGAAATCAAAACTTCTATCTTCATAAATTGAAATTTCTACTGGTAAAACGTCTCCCATTCTATCTCTAGTTGCATCGTTATACTTAGTACAGAAATCTTGAAGATTAATTCCTGCAGGTCCTAAAACAGTACCAACTGGTGGAGCTGGATTAGCTTTTCCTGCTTCAATTTGTAATTTTATTTTCTTTACTGCTTCCTTTGCCACGAAAAACACCTCCTATAAATATTAGTTTTCGCGAGTGGTCCAAATAGCTCGATCCCGCTTTTATAAATGCGAACTGTGCTTCCCACTAAATCTATATATATAAAAATAAATATAGCCATTAAATAATAACATAAAAATACTTATAATGCAAGTATATTATGCATTTTCAATTTGACTTAATTCAACTTCAACTGAAGTTTCTTGTCCAAATAAGTCAACAAGTAAGTTAACCTTACCATTAGGTAAATCAACAGAATCAACTGTACCAAACATACCTTGGAAAGGTCCAGCAATAATTTTAACCTTAGCACCTTCACTTAATTCAGTATCAACATCCATTCTACTAATTCCCATATTTCCTAAGATTTTATCTACTTCATATGGTTGTAATGGTGTAGGTTTTGCTCCCTTACCACTTGATCCAATAAATCCAGTAACTCCAGGTGTATTTCTAACTACATACCAAGCTTCATCTGTCATAACCATTTCTACTAAAATGTAACCAGGAAACATCTTTTTAACTTTTTCCTTAGTTACGCCATCTTTAACTTCTACTATTTTTTCTTCAGGAATAACTACTCTATAAATATAATCTTGCATATCCATAGATTCAGCTCTCATTTCAAGTTTTTCTTTTACTTTATTTTCATGTCCTGAATAAGTATTAACTACATACCATTGTTTATCCATAATTCCAACTCCTCTTAAATTAATGACTTAATTAATGCAAAAATTACATCTATTGCATAAAAGAATACTCCACAAAATATAACAAATATTATTGTAGCTATAGAGTATTTAACCATATCTTTTTTACCTGTCCAATGAACTTTATTAAATTCACTCTTTACTCCATGGCAAAATATTCTAAATTTTGTAAATAATCCTTTTTTCTCAGTATTTTTAACTTCCTTTTTCTTACTAGGAGTTTTAACTACTTTCTTTTCTTCTTTTTTAGTCTTATTCTTAATACTCTTAGTATTATACTTATCTTCGACTACTTTTTTACGAACTTCAGCCATATTATTCACCATTCCTATATTTTTTCAAAATAAAAACACTTCCAAGTGCTTACGTATATAAAATACCACAAACACATAGAAATGTCAACACTTTAAGCCATATAATTAATAATTAAAGTAATAATCATAAATACCATAAATATTATAAGTCCTATAATAGGAATAATTAATATATTTAAAAAAGCAGCTTGTTCATAAATACCACTAATTTGTCTATATATAACATCATTTACTTTTTTATTAGTTATTTCTGCATCACTAGGATTATTTTCTATAACTTTCTTATCATTTTCATCAATTTGTCCTAATTCTTTTTCTAAATTTTCTAAATCTCTTTTTCTTCTTTCTAAAGAATATTCACAATAATATACTGAAGCTCCTCTTTGTATAACCCCTCTATAATAAGGAACATCATCACTAGGAATAAATTGAGCAAAAGAATCAAAATTTTCTTTTAAAAATTCAGGATTTAAATGCTCCACAGGCATATTAAGATAAGTAGCTATTTGTATCAAAGAAGAATTAAATATATCCTCGCGTATCATATTTTTTTGAGATTCATAATCTTTAGACAATTCCACTAATCTTTTAAATTGTATATGATCATCTGCATTATTTAATACATTAATTTCTGTAGGATAAAACACTTCAATACAATAACCATGATCATGGATATATTTCAAAGTTCTATCCATATTTAAAAAAATAGAGCGTAATTCATCTTCAGAATGATGCATACTAACCCATTCTGATAAAGTAACTGATTCAATACTATTATTTTTAGAATTTAAACTATTAACAACAGCTTTATCCATACATATCACCCTATCTTAATACAATAATACAACAAAATAAAAAAAAAGACAATTTCAAATATTGTCTATTTACAATAATAATTTTTAACTTTATTTCTAAGAATACTTCTTGCCTTCCTACTTTTAAATTCTACCGAACTAGTAGGTATATCTAATAATATACCAATTTCTTTATATGTAAAACCATTTAATTTTAATTCAAGTATACTGCTAGATTCCATAGGTAAACTATATATTACTTTTTTAATAACATTTTCTAATCCTTTATATACATATTTATTATGAGGATTTTCTCTTTCATCTTCTATACAATATTCATAATCATTAATATCTAAATTATTACTATTATAGGTTTTACCAATAGAAATATATATTTTTCTACTAAAACTAGCTAATGATCTATTAATACATAGACTCACAAACGAATAAAATAAAACTTCTTTAGTACTATCATATCTTTTAACTGCATTATAAAAAGAAATTAAAGCTTCTTGATAAAAATCATCAAATTCATAACCATTATTATTAAATACATCATAGTATTTTTTACTTAAATTTATTATTATTGGTTTATATTTTTCTAATAATATATTATTAGATTCTTCATCATTTTCACGAACCATATATATTAGCTCATTATCATTATATTTTTTGTAATCCATTCCACCCTACTTTCTATTTCGGATTACTTCATATATCATTATACCAGCAGCTACACTAGCATTTAAACTATTAGTTTCACCATACATTGGTATTTTAGCTAAAAAATCACATTTCTTAGAAACTAAATCACTAATTCCTTTCCCTTCATTTCCTATTACTAAAGCAATTTTTCCACTATAATCAATTTCTCTATAATCAACACTATTTTCTAAAGCAGTCCCAACTATCCAGTACCCTGCTTCTTTAAGTTTTTCTATAGTATTAACTAAATTACTTACAGAAACTAAATTAACATTATCTAAAGTTCCAACACTAGTTTTCATTACAGTTGCATTAACTTGTACTTGTCTATCACGAGGCAAAATAATACTCTTAACTCCAGCTGCTTCACAAGTCCTAATAATAGCCCCTAAATTATGAGGATCTTCTAAATGATCTAATAATACTACAAACTCTTCTTCATTACGAAGAAAATCATTTAACTCAATATATTTGTAATCCGGAATATCTAGGATTATACCTTGATTTACTCCAGGACACAAATGATCAATTTCACGTTTTGACTTAGTTTCAATAGGCAATTTTAAATTTTCTATAAGGGAAATTATATTTTTATCATCAAAACCTTCTTGAATTATTACTTTTCTAACTTTTTTATTTTTTTTAAGTAGATCATAAGCTACATTTCTTCCCATTACTAACATAATCTTATCCTATAATGAAATTCATTATTTCATTAATCCTTTCTATATTTCCATCTAAATATAAATATCCAATTAATGCCTCTAATCCAGTTGCATATTTATAAGTTATAATATCACAACTCTTAGGATGAGACGTAGTCTTATAATTTCTTGCTCTTTTTACTATATCTAATTCATCACTAGTAAGATATTCTTTATCTATCATCTCAGTTAAATATTTAGCCTGTGCTTTAGCACTAACATAGTTTAATGAAGCACTTTGTAAATCATTAACATTACCAATACCACTATTAATTAAATATTTTCTAATATAATCTTCATATACAGTATCTCCCATATATGCAAGAACTAATACATTAACTTCTAATAAGTTCATAAAATCACCAATTACATTATACCATAAAAAAGGAACTATATTAATTCATATGTAGTTCCTTCTCTAGAATCTATTAATTTAATACCATTTTCAAGTAACTCATCTCTTATAGAATCTGCTTTAGCAAAGTCTTTATTCTTCTTAGCTTCAGTTCTTTCTTCTATTTTAGATTTAATATATTCTTCCAATTGAGAATCAATTGCTTTTTCTTCTGTTTTTAATAGATCTAACGATAATACTTTATCAAACTCCTCTATTATAGCTAACTTAGTACCATCACTAATTTCATCTTTTAATACTTCATATAATAAAGTAATCATATTAGATGTATTAAAATCATCTTCTATATATAATTTAAATTGATAAATATAATCATTCTTTTTAGATTCATCAACTTCATCTTTAACTAATTTACTTATTCTATTTTTTAATTTATTATAAGCATTTTCTGCTCCATCTAATATTTCATAAGAAAAAGTCAATTGATTATGATAATAAGAATTTAAACATAAATATCTATAACTAAGTGGATTATATCCTTTTTCTTCTAGTAAAGATACAGTTAAGAATTCTCCTTTAGATTTACTCATCTTACCAGTTTCATCATTTAAAAAACCTAAATGTGTCCAATAATTACACCATTTATGACCTAAATACGCTTCAGACTGAGCAATCTCATTGGTGTGATGTGGAAATATTGCATCCTCAGCCCCAAAATGAACATCTAAGTATTCACCTAAATATTTAATAGCAATACCAGAACATTCTATATGCCATCCAGGATAACCTCTCCCCCAAGGTGAATCCCATTGTAATTCTTGATTATTAAATTTAGAATTAGTAAACCAAAGTCCAAAATCAAACGGATTTTTCTTAGCTTCATCTTCCTCTATATCTTCTCTAACTGCTACCATTAAATCATCACTATTACGTCCAGACAATTTATAATAATCTCTATATTTAGTAGTATCAAAATAAACATTACCATCTGCAATATAAGCATAACCTGTATCAATAAGCTTAGTAATCATTTTAATATACATATCAATATTATCAGTAGCATTACTAACAACATCGGGCCATCTAATATTTAATTTATCACAGTCAGATTTAAAACATTCTGTATAATATTTAGCTATTTCTTTAGAAGATTTATGCTCCCTTTTTGAAGCTACAGCCATCTTATCTTCACCAGAGTCTCCATCACCTACTAAATGTCCAACATCTGTTATATTCATAACTCTATTTACTTTGTATCCTAAAAACTTAAAACATTTTTCAATAACATCTTCAGATATATAAGTACGTAAATTACCAATATGTGCAAAATGATATACAGTAGGTCCACATGTATACATATTAATTATTCCATCAACTCTTGGAATAAATTCTTCAACTTGTTTATTCATTGTATTATAAATTTTCATAAAATCACCTACAAAAGTATTATAACATATAAATTAATTATAATTAACTATTTTAAAAAAACATAAATTATTATTAGAAATAGTCTTTTTATCAAACCCAATATTAGTTCCTATAGATGATAATGAACTAAAAAAAATACACTTTGTAATATTAATTTTATTATCTATATATCCACTATCTATAGAATTTTTTATTATATTAATAAATCGTTTATTTCCCTTATCTATATTTTTAAAATACACAATACTAAATGGATTGTCTTTAATACTATCAAATAAACTAATAAATCTATCAATAAAAGCATATTCTTTATATTCGTTCATATCTATAACTATATAATTACACTCATAAATATTTTTAGCTATCTTATCTACCAATAATGTACTATTAAACACATTTTTATTAACTAAAAGAATATTAATAGTCTTATTATTTTTTATATAATCATATTTTTTTAAAATATCAGATATACTATCATCAATCTCATACTTATTTAATCTTTTATTAACTTCATTACTAGATAATAATTTATATCTATTATAAATAACGTTATAAATATCATCCCTACAAACAATAACTTTACTATTATTAAATAATTTATCATTATATTTACTACGTAAGTCTAATTCCCTATTTTTATAAACCAAGGCTTTTTTAAAATTATGTTTCTTTATTTCACTATTTTTATCATCTTCTATCTTTTTAATAGCTAACTCATAATCAAATAACTCTCTATTACAAGAATTATTTAAAGTAGCATAAGAACAAACTTCATCTAATAAATCAATAGCCTTATCTGGTTGTTTTCCATTAAATATAGAATTAAAAGAAATATCTACTATTTTATTTAAAATATCTTTTTTTAAAATAACACCATGATATTTTTCATATACATTTCTTAAACCAAGTAATATATTTTTAACCGCATCCTTATTAGCTTCATCTACATATACTTTTTGAAATCTTCTATCTAAAGCCTTATCATTAGAAATAAATTTATTATACTCATCTATCGTAGTAGCACCTATTACCTTAATATCACCACGAGCTAAAAATGGTTTTACTATATTAGAAGCATCAATAGCGCCTTCTGCACCACCTGCGCCCATTAATGTATGAACTTCATCTATAAATAATATTACATTAGGATTATTAACTACTTCTTTTAATAGCTTATTAATTCGCTCTTCAAATTCTCCTCTATACTTAGTCCCAGCTACTAATATAGACATAGATACACTATAAATAGTCATATTCTTTAATTTATATGGAACTAATCCATTTACTATTCTTCTAGAAAGTTCTTCCACAATAGCAGTTTTACCAACACCAGCTTCTCCTATTAATAAAGGATTATTTTTATTTTTTCTTAAAAGAATCTGAATAACCCTATCAATCTCCTTATCTCTATCAATAACCGGATCATATTTATTAATATTATTATTCATATTAATAGCTAATTCATCTAATACAAGATTATTATTAATAGATCTATAATCATTAGAAATAAATTCATCCCTTAATTTATCTATATCAATATTCATACTTATTAATATTCTATTAGCTACACCATCACCTTCATCTAATATAGATATAAATAAATTATAGGGAGTAACCATCTTACTATTATCTTTAGAATAATAAGTAGCATTATTAATTATTCTTCTTAACATAGGAGTAAATAAAAACCAAGTATTAGAAACTCTACCAATCCCAACAGTACTTATTAATTTATCTCTAAAGCCATTATAAGTAATACCAAAATCATTAAGTCTATTAACAATATCTAAATTACTATGTAATATAGACAAAAGCAAATGTTCACTTCCAACATAAGGATGTTTTAATTCATACATTTCTTTCTTAGCATTTATTATAATTTTTTGAGAATCTTCATCAAAATATAAATTCATATTATCACCTATATTTATTCTAAATATAAGTAATAATCTATTCAATTAAAACAATCCCCAAAATTTAGACAAAAAAAGAAGCCCTAAGGCTTCGTTTTAATATTATATTAAAGCTAATACTATAAAGATAATTAATAAAACTACGAATAATTCTAATAATAATTTCCAAATAGTTTTTAACCATTCTTTATAAGAAACTTTAAGATAAGCTAATATACCCATTAATACTAAACTTGTAGGAGCAAATAACATTGCAACTCCATACATAGATTGGAATATAACAGCTGCTAATGGATAATTATCTGATTTTGTTACTATGCTTGTGAAATATGGAACAACTGATTGTGCACTATATGCAACATCTGAATTAAAGATTGGAGCAAGTAATGCAACTATTATAGTTGTAACAATATTAAATCCTTTACTTAATCCTAAAATAGCTTTATAGATAACTAATTGGAATGGATGATATGTTACTAATACTAAAATACTATATAGTAATATAACAACAGCGAATGGTGCTAAAGCTTTTTTAGCTCCTTCAATAAATCCATCAAATACATCATCTAATTTAACTTTATAGATTAATACTAAGATTAAAATTACTAATCCCATTGGTAAGAACATATCTGTAATTGTCCAATTACCAAATGAATTAATAGTTCCTAATAATTTAGCAAAGATTGGGAATTTAAATAAAGTAAATTCTTGAACAGCTTGAGTAGCTTTATCAAACATATCTACTTTAAATGTAGCCCATGGTAAGAATGCTAAAACAAATAGTACAAATAATAAACTAAATGTTAAAACAAATGGCCAAACTTTATGATTTCCACTAACCTTAGCAGGTACAACAATTACATCTTCATCAATTAAAGCAGCTTTATTTGCACTTTTACCTTTTTTAGAAGATTTAGTTGTTTTCTTAGTAGTAGTCTTTTTAGCACTAGATTTTTTAGCAGGTGCTTTCTTAGCATTAGATACTGCTTTTTCTATCTTTTCTACTTTTTCTTTGATTTCTTCTTTAATTTCTTCTTTCTTAGAAATCTTAACCTTACCTTTAGCTTTTGCATACATTAATGTATTGAAAATAACTAAAACAATTCCTACTAATAGAATAATAAATCTTACACCAATTTGAAAATCAGCATCTAATCCTAATGAACTAGTTAAAATGTTAGTATTATTAACTGCATAAGTAGTACCAACTAAACCAGCTACTATAGAACCTACTGTTACTAAAGCAGCAGTGATTTTATCATATCCCATTAATAAGATTAATGCTACTATGAATGGAATAAATAGAGCAATTCCAAATTGTAATCCACAAATAGATACTAATACAGAAATTACAACTATCATAATTCCTAAAGCAATACTTTCTTTTCCTTCAAATAATTTTACAATTCTATCTAAGAATGTACGATAAGCTGGAATCTTATATAAAATTCCATAGAATCCTCCAACTAGGATAAAGAATAATCCAATATATCCAAAATAACTTAATGCAGTTAATGGATAATTAAATAAATCAAATAATCCCATTTGAACGCGTCCTTGATCTACATATTGTCCTGAATAATAAGCAGCTGGTAATATCCAAGATAATAATAAGAACACTAGCATAGTAATAAGAACGACTTTTATTGTATTATGTTTCTTCATAATTAACCTCCCATAATAATTATATTCTTTTCAAGTGCTTTTTACAAGTATTTACACATTTTTTTCATAAAAAAAAAGAAGAATTAATCTTCTTTCTTTTTCTCCTTCATTGTAGGGAATAATAGCACATCTCTGATTGATTCTTGTTCAGTAAATAACATAATCATACGATCAATACCATATCCTATACCACCAGCTGGAGGCATACCATATTCTAATGCTTCAATAAAGTCCATATCTATATCATTTGCTTCTTCATTACCCATATCTTTTTCTTTTAATTGTGCTTCAAATCTTTCTAATTGATCATCTGGATCATTTAGCTCAGTATAAGCATTAGCACATTCATGTCCTGAAATAAACAATTCAAATCTTTGAGTGAATCTAGGATCATCTGGATCCTTCTTAGTTAAAGGACTAATTTCAATTGGATGTCCATATAAGAATGTTGGTTCTATTAATGTTTCTTCTACATATTTTTCAAAGAATTTATTAATAATATGACCATATTGTTTTTCATGTTCTTCTAACTCTATATTATGTTCACTAGCTAATTTTAAACATTCATCTAAAGAATCAATTGCTTTAAAATCAATTCCTGTTTTTTCTTTTATAGCATCAGTCATTGAAATTCTCTTCCAATCACCAGAAAGATCAATGTCATGACCTAAATAATGGAAAGTAGTCTTACCACATACTTCATTAGCAATATATTTATACATACTTTCAGTTAATTCCATCATTCCATCTAAATCACTATATGCTTGATATAATTCCATTAAAGTGAATTCTGGATTATGTTGTGGATCCATTCCTTCATTTCTAAATGTTCTACCTATTTCATAAACTCTTTCCATTCCACCTACAAGTAATCTTTTTAAGTTTAATTCAAGAGCTATTCTTAAATACATATCGATATCTTGAGCATTATGATGTGTAGTAAATGGACGTGCACTTGCTCCTGTTAATAATGTTGTTAAAATAGGAGTTTCAACTTCAACAAATCCTCTATTATCTAAGAAATTTTGAATAGCACGTATAATTTTTGGTCTCATAAATGCCACTTTCTTACTTTCTTCATTCATTATTAAGTCAACATATCTTCTTCTATATCTTTCTTCTTTATCTACTAATCCATGGAATTTTTCAGGTAATGGTCGAAGTGCTTTAACTAAATGAGTATACTCTAAACATTTAATAGTAACTTCACCAGTCTTAGTCTTCATTACTTTTCCATAAACACCAACTATATCACCAATGTCAGCTGATTTAAACAATTCATAAGACTCTTCACCAATATCATTAATTGATATATATATTTGAATAGATCCAGTTTTATCTTGAATACTAAAGAATGATGCCTTACCCATTTTTCTAATAAACATAATTCTTCCAGCTACTTTAGCAGTATCATTCATATTTTCAAATGCATCATGATCAACATCTTTATATTTTTCCTTAATATCTAAAGCATAATCTTCTCTGTCATATCTTTGACCAAAAGCATCTAAACCTAATTCAACTAATTTATTTTTCTTTTCTCTTCTAACTAATTCTTGTTCTGAAAATTCTCTCATAAAAACCTCCTATTTAATACTTACCACTCTAGTATGTACTATTCTATCATGAATAGTTCTACCTTCATTTGTAGTTGCTAATATTATTGAAATAAATGTAATAGCATATTGAAACATAGTAAATGTTGATGATACACCAGTATATACTGATTTACTAGCAAATGTAATAAATCCAAAATTAATGATATTCAAAAGTATTGTATTAGATATAAATGCCCTAAATATCATTTGATTCATACTTAAATCACCAGTATCAGATATTATCTTAATACCCATTATTTTTTTACCTATAGTTTGTCCTTTATTATATAATTGGAAAACTACATAATATAATATTCCTATTATTATTTCAATAAAAGTAGCAATTCCACTTTCTCTACCTAATCTATAATAAATATCTGAAAATCTTGATAAATATTCATCAGGTGTAATTTCACCAGCCTGATATTGTTCTAATACAGTAGTAGTTTCATTTTGTAATTCTAACGTCTTTTCACTATTAGTAAACGGAAAAGATAATATACTACCAACCATTAATATTATTAAAAAGTCTATTACATATGCACAAAGTCTTTTAACAAAAGACGCTCTTTTTAATTCTTTAGCCATAATTTTTCCTCCTTAAATTCTTTCAACAAACAAATTATATCATGAATATTCGTAGTTTTATAGACCTTATTTTTTAATTCATTAGCGCTTTTTATTCCTTTAAAATACCAGCCTATATGATTTCTTATTTCTAAACAAGCTAATTTTTCATTCTTTAATTCCTTAAGGTATTCTAAATGTTTTAAACACATATCTATTTTATCTTCAACAGATACATCTATTAATTCTTTCCCATCTAAATAATTAATACAGTTTCGAATAAGCCATGGATTACCTAATACACCACGCCCTATCATAACTGCATCACAACCAGTTTCTTCAAGCATACGTTTAGCATCCATTGGACTTTTAACATCACCATTACCAATAACTGGAATTTTTACATTTTCTTTTACTTCTTTTATTATATTCCAATCAGATTTTCCACTATATCCTTGAGCTCTTGTTCTAGGATGAACACATATTGCACTTGCTCCTGCTTTTTCAATTACCTTTGCAACTTCTACTGCATTAATATGTTTATTATCCCAACCACTTCTTATTTTAACAGTGACAGGAATAGGAACGGCTTCTACAACTGCTTTTACAATATCATATATTTTATCTACATCCTTTAAAAGAGCAGAACCAGCTTGTGCACGGACTGCTACCTTAGGAACAGGACACCCCATATTAATATCTATAATATCAGGTCTCATATTAAGATAGATATATTTAGCAGCTTCTACAAAAGAAGATTTATCAGATCCAAATATTTGCTGTACTATTGGTCTTTCAGACTCTTCCATATAAAGCATATCAATAGTCTTTTTATTATTAAAAGTAATTGCTTTATCACTAACCATTTCAGCATATATTAACCCACAACCCATTTCTTTACATATTCTTCTATATGCAGAATTACACACACCAGCCATAGGAGCTAATACTATTTGATTCTTAATTTTAACATTTCCTATATTCCATTCCATAATAATCCCTTTTCTTAACGTACATATTATATTACAAAAAACAAATTAAAACAACTAAAAATGATTCCTTAAGGAATCATTTGTTTTTTACTTTTGTTTTTTTAATAAATCTCTAATTTCCTCAAGTAGTAAAGTCTCATCTGACTTAACTACTGCTGGTGTTTCTTCTGTTTTCTTTTTCTTACCAGCTTCTAAAATACTATTTACAACTTTTAAAAGAATAAATAATACTAAAGCCATAATTAAGAAATTGATAACAGCAGTAATAAAATCACCATATTTTATTACTTGTCCACCATAGATTTCAAAAGTTCCACCAACTTTAGCTCCACCAATACCATTAATTAATGGATTAATAAAATCACTAGTTAATGCAGTAACGATTCCTTGGAATGCACCACCAATAATAACACCGATAGCCATATCCATAACATTTCCACGTAATACAAAATCTTTAAATTCTCCGAAGAATCCTTTTCCTTTTCCTTTGATTTTATCTAATTTTTCTTTCTTTTTCTTATCCATATTCTCAGCTCCTTTAACCATATTATAATATAAAAAAAATATTTTTCAACAAAAAAAGAATTAGATAGTTGGATCTAATTCCTTTAATAATTCAGTTTTACTCTTTTTAGAAACATCTTTTATACCTTTTTCTTCAGCTAATTTTCTTAATTTAGTCAATGATAAGCTTTCTAATCTATCATCATTTTCTTCTGGCATTTTACCATTTTCTACTAAATAATCAATTTGTTCTTTAGTTAATGTTTCA
>CAMOVZ010000012.1 GCA_946628045.1 uncultured Caryophanales bacterium | reverse complement strand
GGAACATTAAATATCGATGGAAATTACTATCATTTTAATGAAGACGGAAAAATGCATAAAGGCTTATTAACAGAAAATAATACTACTTATTATTTTGATAATGAAGGAAAAAGAGTAGGAGGTTTCCAAAAAATAGGAAATGATACTTACTTCTTTGGAAGATATAATGATCATCCAATGCGTACAGGATTATTATATATCGATGGAGATTACTATCATTTTAATAATGATGGAAAAATGACTACTGGATGGTTTGAAGAAAATAATAAGAAATATTATTATGATGAAAATGGAAAAAGAGTATCATCATTCCAAACTATAAATAATAATACTTATTTCTTTAGTAGAGTAGGTAGTAATGAAATGCGAACTGGAGAAATAATTATAAATAATAATCATTACTTGTTTAATGAAGATGGAACTATGTATACTGGAGTTCTTATAAAAGATGATAAAGAATATTATTATGATACAAATGGAGTTAGAAGAACAGGTATTGTAACATTAAATAATAAATCATATTTTTATAATACTTCAGGCGTAAAATCATGGGGATTCCAAAACTATAATGGAAATACATATTTCTTTGGAAGATTAGATGATCATCCAATGCGAACAGGTTTCTTAAAAATTGATGACTATTACTATTACTTTAAAAATACTGGTGAAATGGTAACTGGTTTTGTAACTACACCAGATGGTATTAGAAGATTCTTTGGAAGACTAAATGGTCAAATGAGAACTGGCTGGGTAAGTATTGATGGTTCAATGTACTATTTTGATTTAGATAATGGATCAATGGTTACTGGTAATAAAACTATCGATGGTATTAATTATAATTTTGAATCTAATGGAAAACTTAAAACTGGCTTTGTAACTGATAGTAATGGTAATAGAAAATATTATTTTACTAATGGTAAATTTGCTGATGACTGGTATATTATAGCTGGTCAAAAATGTTTCTTTAACTCACTTGGAGTACTAATAGGTGAAGGTGTTCAAAAAATAATAGACGTTTCAAAATATCAAAAAACAATTGATTGGCCAACAGTAAAAAACAGTGGAAGTGTTGATGGAGCAATCGTAAGAGCAGGATTTAGAGGCTATGGAGATTCTGGAAGATTAGTTGAAGACGAATACTTCTATCAAAACGTTCAAGGAGCTAAATCAGTAGGCTTAAAAGTAGGAGCATATTTTTATTCACAAGCAACTACTGAAAAAGAAGCCATTGAAGAAGCAGATATGACTATAAGAATGCTAGAAGCTGCCGGAGGTAAATCTGTCTTTAATATGCCAATAGCTTTTGACACTGAATACACAGGAGCATGGGAAAATGGTCGTCGTGCTGGTAGAGCAGACTACTTATCTGTCGATCAAAGAACAAAAGTTGCTGTAGCATTCCTAGAAAGAATAAAATCAGCAGGATATACTCCTATGATTTATGCAAGTAAAAATTTCTTAAATGAAAATCTAGATATGAGTAGATTATCATCATATAAACTTTGGGTTGCCCAATATTATCATTATCCAACATATCAAGGAAACTTTAATATGTGGCAATATTCATCTACTGAATATGTACCTGGAATTAATGGTGACGTAGATGTAAGTGTATTATTCTATTAAAAGGCTTCGGCCTTTTTTATTTTACAATAATAAAAAATATAAGTATAATAAGAATTATAGGAGTAATTCTATGAGGTGATTATATGGATTTTATTTATAACAAACAATTTTCTGAAAAACTAAAAAAAGAAAATAATAGTAGTAATGCTTTAGTTTGCGTCATAATAGATGGCTTTGACAAAGAAATAGAAGACATAAAAAAGACTGTTTTATCAGTCGCATCATCAACCTTAAAAGCCATAGAAATAGCAGTATTAACCAGCTCAAAAGATATAAAAAAATTCTGCGAAATAGACCAAAGAATTAGCATTATTAATAATAAAAGATCTGTTAATAAAGTCATATCTGAAATAGAAAAAATTCCTTTCTTTACTATAATTTCAGCTGGAGAATTTATAGCAGAACAATACCTAGAAACATCTTATTTAACTCTAACATTTAATAATAGTAATATAACTTATACAGATACAATTAATTACAAAGATGAAAAGGTATATAATTATATGTTTGATTATAAAATACTACATAATAAATACTTACCAGTTCCTAATCTAGTCTTTAGAAACATCCTAAGAGATAAGATATTTAATTATTCTATATCTGATATTAAAACTTGGGAATTTTTCTCTCAAATTATTAAAGATGAAAAAATAATTCATCAAAGTTATTATGGCTTCTACACTAATAAATCACTATCTGATTTAAATAATAAAACATATCCAATTATTGAAAAAGAAGTATTTAAAGCTAGCATCGATAATTATCCTAAAGAAGAATATTATTGGGAAATAATAAAAAGTAAGAAAGATATTCTAAGTATTAATAAAAAGAACAATAAAAAGACAAATATCTTATTAATAATTCCATGGATGAATATTGGTGGAGCAGATCGTTTTAATATTGAGTTAATCAGACTAATTAATAAAGATAAATATAATGTATCTATTGTTACAGACCATCCTAAAGAATATGTTTGGAGACAAGAATTTGAAAAGTATACTAGCGACGTATTTGAAATGGCTAGTTTTATCAACAGAAGTGATTGGCCAACATTTATAGAATATATGATAGATACTAGAGATATTGATCTAGTTATGATAAGCAATTCTACTTTTGGTTATAACTTAATACCATTTCTTAAAATGCAATATCCAAAGTTACCAATAATTGATTATATCCATTCTGCAGAATTATATAATAGAAATGGTGGATATGCTAGAGATAGTATGGCCATGACAGAATTAATTGATAAAACTTTAATATGTAATAAATCAGCCGAAAAGATGTGTAATGAACTCTTTAATATTCCAAAAGAAAAAACAGATACTGTCTATATTGGAGTAGATACTGATATATTTAGTCCAAATGAGGAATTAAGAAAACAAGTTAGAGAAAAATATAATTTAGAAAATAATATTACTATTGGTTATATATGTAGAATTGGTAAAGAAAAAAGGCCACTACTTTTAGCCGAAATAATAAAAGAAAGTATAAAAGATAATCCTAATTATAAATTCATAATTGCTGGAGATGGTATTCTACTAAATGAATTTAAAAGAAAAATAAAAGCCTATGAATTAGAGAATAATGTTATCTTTTTAGGAAGTATATCAAATACAAAAGAATTTTATTCTATGTGTGATATTACTATTAATTGTTCTATAAAAGAGGGATTAGCTTTAACAGCCTATGAATCCCTTTCAATGTCTGTACCAATCCTATCAGCCGATGTAGGAGGGCATAAAGAATTAATAGATGATAAAGTAGGTTACATAGTTCCACTACTACAAGAAGAAACAGAAATAGAAAACTATAATTATACAGAAGAAGAAGTTAATAATTACGTATCTGGATTAAAATATATTACTTCGAATCTAGACAGATTAAAAAGAAATTGCAGAAAGAGAGTATTAGCATCTTTCTCACTAAATAAAATGATAGAAAATATGGAGAATAATATTGATGATATTATTAAAAATCCAAATAAAAAAGTATTAGAAAATGCTAAATTACTAAAAATATTTAAAAATACAATATATGAAAACTATAATCATTACTTAATGGGAACTCAATATGAATACCAAACACTAATCAATAAATACTATTCATACTTTAATAATAAAATACCAAAAGTAGATAGTGGACCAGCTACTAAACATAGCGAAGAATATTATTTAACTAGACGCTTAGGTAGAGCATGTTTAGATATAGCAACTTATCCATTTAAACTATCAAAAATTGAAATACGAAAACTTAGAGAAAGGAAGAAATAATGAAAGATAAATATGGACTATTATTATATAAAGATACAGCTAATTTAGGCGATGATATCCAAGCATATGCTGTTTATAGACATTTACCTAGAGTAGATTACATTATTGATAGAGAAGATATTTCTTCTTTTTATCCAACTAAAAAAGAACAAGTAAAAGTAGTAATGAATGGTTGGTTTAATCACAATAAAGATAAGTTTTTGATATCACCATATATCAATCCTTTATTTGTTTCTATGCACTTTAGTAAAAATGATTTAATACTCCAACCAGGTTATACTTTTCTTACTGGTTATGCTAAAGAAAAAATGTCTAAGTATAAGATTGGATGCCGAGATAAAAATACCAATGAATTATTAAAAAAACTTGGCTATAAAAACACATATTTCAGTAGTTGTTTAACTACTACTATAGATCCAATCGGTAAAAAAGAGAACAAAGACTATATTGTTGCTGTTGATATGAATCCTAAAATAGTAGAATATCTTAGAAAGACTACTGATAAAGAAGTAATAGAAACGACACATTGGTTATTTATAGATGAAAAAACTGCTTATGATGATAAGATAGATATAATTAACAAATTTGATAAAGCAACAGATGAAGAGAGAAAAAAGTTTATAGAAAAGCATTCTAATCTAAGTTTAAAAGAAAGAATGAAACTTGTTGAAAAACAATTAAAACTATATCAAAATGCATCTTTAGTAGTAACAGATAGAATACATGTAGGACTTCCTTGTCTTGGATTAAAGACTAATGTATTATTAATATTTTATGATTATAACGCTGATAGAATAGAAACATTTAAAGAATTCTTAACAAATTGTACAGAAAATGAGTTCTATAGTATGACTAAAGAAGATATTCTATCTGTAAAAAATAGTAATCACTATGAAAAATATAGAAAGCAATTACTAAAAACCTTAAATGACTTCATAAAAGAAAAGCCAACACAAGCATTATTACCAGAAATAGAATTATTTAAAGAAGAACTAAAGAGAGAAGAATATAAGAAGACACTTTATATGGAAAAAATAAATGCTTTAGAGGCAGAAAATAAAAAAATGAAAAAAGATTATGATTATTTTCAAAAAGTAAAAGGATCTAAGTCATTTAAAATACTTGATAAAATATATCAAAAAAAAGCTAATAAGACTAGATAATATTATTATACTGTGCTATAATCGACAATGTATGAGAGGGAGACAATTATATGAAAAGTATTACTAATATAGTATCTAATTTTAGACACTATTGGTACTTAATGACACAATTAATAACAAGAGATTTTAAAAGAAAATATAAGCGTTCAGTTTTAGGTGTACTTTGGAGTTTACTATATCCAATACTAATGATGTCAGTAATGGCAATAGTATTTTCACAAATGTTTAGATTTAAAGTTGAAGGAATTAATTATTTAGTATATTTATTAACTGGTATTATAATGTTTCAATACTTTAGTGAAGCATCAAATTCTGCTATGACTAGTGTCGTAGAAAATGCTGCATTAATTAATAAAGTATATATACCAAAATATATTTTTCCACTATCAAAGTGTTTGTTTGTAGGAATTAACTTTATCTTAACTTTAATTCCTTGGACAGCAATCATATTATTAACACAATTTGGTTTAGGTACATATCCAGCTAGTATTAACTGGTATTATTTAATACTTCCATATATATTTTTATGTTTATTTATGTTTACAGTTGGAATGGGATTAGCCTTATCTTGTATATCTGTATTTTTAAGAGACATGTTCTATATATATGGAATTATTCTAACAATCTGGAACTATTTTACTCCAGTATTCTATAGTATTGATATTTTACCTGAAAACTTACAAAAACTATTCCAATTTAATCCTTTATATCAATTCCTAACAGGAGCAAGAAGTATTGTTCTATATGGAATGAGGCCATCTTTTTCACAATTGGCATTAATGGGAGCAATAGGTTTAGGAACTCTATTAATAGGTGGATTTATCTTTAAGAAAAATCAAGATAAATTTATCTATTATATCTAAGGAGGTAATTACATGATAGACATAAAAAATGTATCAATGCGCTTTAACTTAGGTATAGAAAAAGGTTTTTCTATAAAACAAGGATTCGTTAATTTATTCGATCCTAAAATAAGAAAGCAAAGAAAAAAAATAAAACAGAAAAATAATTTCTGGGCCTTAACAGATGTATCATTACATATAAATAAAGGAGAAGTAGTAGGATTAATTGGATCAAATGGAGCTGGTAAAAGTACTTTATTAAAGGTAGTTAGTGGAGTAATGAAACCAACCAAAGGAAAAATTGAAGTAAATGGTGTTATATCACCAATGATAGAATTGGGAGCAGGCTTTGATGATGAATTAACTGCTAGAGAAAACATATTCCTAAATGGAGCTATATTAGGTTATTCAAAGAAATTCCTAGAATCAAAATTTGATGAGATAGTAGAGTTTTCTGAATTAAAAGACTTCTTAGATGCTCCAGTAAAGAATTTCTCATCAGGTATGATTGCTAAGTTAGCTTTCTCTATAGCAACAATAGTTGATCCAGAAATACTAATTGTTGATGAAATATTATCAGTAGGAGATATTAAGTTCCAAGAAAAAAGTAAAAACAAAATGCTTGAATTAATTAGAGGTGGAACTACAGTACTATACGTATCACACTCAATTGAAGCAATAAGAGAACTATGTACTAAAGTAGTATGGTTAGAACATGGAAAAATTGTAGAGATAGGTGATACTGAAAAAGTATGTAATCACTACTATAAAGCCCAAATGGGAAAAGATTATAAAGAAAAAAAGTAGATTAGTAAATCTACTTTTTATATTGCAAATTGAACAATCATAAACATATAAGTAATAACATTTATTATTAAAGCGCTATTAATTAGTAATTTATCATCAACTAATAGTTTTTTCTTTATATCAAATATAAATGGTAATAGGAATACAACTGGTATAAAATATCTTCCTTGAATACCAAGTATAATTGGACTACCAATACCATCTGGTTGATGAGCAGTACATTGAATATATATAGCTGTACTCATTAATCCCATTATCATAACAGCAATTACTACTAAAGCAATTCTAACAATTATATTAGTTTTATTTTTAATATTACACCTAAAGTAAGCAAGTACAACAAGTAATACATAAACTAGTGATATAAATGAAGGAATTATTAATTGAGAATGATACATTCTAATACCTACAAATAAAGACTCTATATTTAGTAAGAAATCATTCATCATAGTTCTAATAAATACAAATCCATACTCAATTATATGACTAAATATATATTGTTTTTGTAACTCTGAATTCTTATATGCAATATCAAAAATAGAATTTGTATATCTAATCCATAGATAACTAACTATACAAGAAAGAATAATAGTTATTAAACAGAATAAATACTTTTCTTTATTTTTATTCTTATATTTATCTTTATTAATAAATAAACAAATAAATACTATTGGTAAATATACAATCTTACATAAAGCAATTATTATAGAAAGAGAAAAAATTAATAATTTATCTTTAATACTAACTTTTTCATTTTTATGTATTACATTAAAAATAATTGCTAATAAAAGTAAAACAATTATATTAGTAAAAGCATCAGCAGACAATGTAGTAGCACATTGTAACATACTAGGTGATAATAGTATTAATAAATAGAAAATCTTGGCCTTTGGAATTATCTTTATACATAAATAACCAATACTAATATAGAAAATAAGATTAAATATTCGTCCTAACAATCCAATCATAAGCGGTGATAAGTTAAGGACTATTCCTATAAAAAAACCAATTACATGTGGAAAATATTGTATAGGAGAATACAAAGCAGTATTATCATAATTTTTACTATCTTTACCATATTGAACTACATTTTTTTTATCTAATTTAATATTATTCATAGTTTTAATATCTCTATATTTTTTAGTTACATTATATGCACCAGAAACATTATAAGCTTTATCTAGAGATTCAGGTAACTTACTACCAACGATTCCCTTAGTAGGAGTAACTAAAGTACCAGAAGATATTTCATATATTCTATAATAATGATTTTGCTCATCACTACCAGAAAACAACGGTGATAAAAACACAAAAAATAAACCAAGAATAGTAGCATTAATTACAAATATTTTTTGCATACTACTTTTCAATAAAAACTTTTTATTAATAAATAATATAATCAAATATGCTAATAAAGAAACTACTATTAAAGCAAAGTAATATCTCTTACCATAAATTCCAGTTTCTACCATCTTATTATGCAAATCAAACATATTTAATAATAAAAATAACAAAAAGAATAATAATAAAATAATATCTAATTTATACTTAGACCAAATATTTTTAATATATGGAAACATTTCAAACCTCCCAAACTGTATAATACCATTATACCATAATAGTTTGCTTTAGACTTATATTATTGATATAATTGAATAAGGAGTTGATATAATGCCTAAGTACATTCATTATTGTTGGTTTGGAGACAAGCCATTACCAAAACTTGCCAAAAAATGTATTGAGAGTTGGAAGAAATTTCTACCAGACTACGAAATAATAAAATGGAGCGAAGAAAACACTGACTTAGAAGAATGCCCATTTATCAAAGAAGCCTATGAAAACAAAAAATGGGCTTTTGTAGCAGACTATGCTAGGACAAAAGCATTGAAATCTATGGGTGGTATTTATTTTGATACAGATATGGAAATAACTAAGAATATTGATAAATTACTAGAAAAAGGACCATTCTTAGGAGTTGAAGATACTGGTAAAATTGCTTGTGGAGTATGGTATGAAGATAAGGCGAATAGTTATCTAAGTACTAAATTATTAGAAAAATACCAATCATTTAAATCATTTGATCCAAATGAGATGAGTAATTTTAGTATTCCTATTTTAATAACTGATATCTTATTTGAATGTGGTTTTGAATACAATAAAAAAGGCGTTCAAAAATTATCTAATAATATTTACATATATCCTAGAGATTATTTTTATCCATATTCATATAACTGGCAAAATAATGTTTTTACAGATAATACATGTATGATTCATTACTATGACGCTAGTTGGATTCCTTTAAAAGATAAAATAGAAATAGGCATGGTAAGAAGAATAGGTAGAAAAAGGACTTTTAAAATACTAGGTGGATATAGAAAAGCTAAAGATATAGCTCGTAAAGGAGCTAAAGTAGTATTATTCCCAGTAGTATTATATAAAAAGAAAAAAGAAAAAGATGCGCTAATTAGCCAAGCGTATTTAGATAGACTTGAAGAAACTATTAGTAATATAAAAAAGAATAAAAATAAAAACTATATAGCAATTCATAACAAACAATTCTTTGGTGTTACAAGTGCAACAAAAGAGTTATTCGAAAACACTGTTGATTGCGGAGAAATATATAGAAAAAAAGATGCTATTAGAATTGCTAATGAAATAGTCAATAATAATATTAAACAAGTAATCTTTAGTTCTTTATCAATTGGTCAAATAAATATAATAAAAGAAATTAAAAGAATAAGTAATATAAAAGTAAAAGCTTATTGGCATGGAAGTCATTCTCAAATATTAGATAAATATGGTTGGGAAAGATTTCAAGAAATAGTAAAAGGACAAAAGAGTGGTCTAATAGATGCTTTAGCAACTTGTAAGCAAAGCTTAGTAGATTTCTATAAAGAACAAGGATTAAATGTTTACTTTTTATCTAATAAAGTAGTACTTCCATTTAAAGACTATAAAGCAAAAAAGAATGGTAAAGAAAAAGTAATAGGTCTATATGCTGCTAAATGTGATGATTGGAGAAAAAATATGTTTTCTCAAATGGCTGCTATATCATTAATACCAAATGCAGTAATAGATATGGTTCCATTAAATGAGAGTGCTATTGAATATGCTAAGACCATTAATTTAAAAATACAAGGTCTAGATACACCACTTCCTAGAGAAGAATTAATAAAAAGAATGGCAAGCAATGATGCCACTTTATATGTTACATATTCAGAGTGTTCACCAATGTTACCTCTTGAAAGTTTTGAAGTTGGTGTACCTTGTGTTACTGGAAATAATCATCATTATTTTGAAAATACAGAACTAGAAAAATATATTGTAATTAATAATGAAGATGATATAGAAGAAATAAAAGAAAAAATAGAAAACTGTATAAATGAAAAAGATAAATTATTAAAACTATATTCAGACTTTAAAAAGAAAAATGATAAAGAATCAGATAAACAAGTAAAGGACTTTATAGAAGGATAGGTGGTATTATGGAAAAGAGTTTAGACATTATTTACAATAAAAAATACTTAATACTAGTTCCAACTATCTCAAAAGAGTTTTATGAAAGCATTTCATATACTTTTGGTAATACATTATTGTTTGAAAATGGTATTGATGATGCTGAGTTTTATACTGATTTTATTAATCAAAATAATTTTAAAGAAATTATTTTTGTAGATTATCAATTAGAATATGAACAGATTTTAAATAACTTAAAAAAAGAACATATAGTTAAATGTATTTTTACTAAGACATTAGGATCATTATCAAATCAAATGTTTTTTGAGTTTTACACAAGTATTATTAGATTACTAAATGATGATATTATAAACCAATTAGCTGTTCTTGATGATAGCCTATATAAATCATTAAAAAATAATAATTATAACGTATGTAAAATTCTTTTAGATATACCAAGAAGTACTAATAATAGAACTTCAAATAATAATATAGGTTTACTAAATAATCCATCTAATGATTATCATAGTTACTACAATGAATTAAGTGCTATTAGAATGAATGATATGACTGCTAGTATCTTAGAAACAACAAAAGAAGTAAGAGAATTTACAAAGTTATTTGATATTAAATATAGTATTGCATCTAAAAAGGAGATATATCAAAAAAGCTTAGTTAATCTATGTATTAATTTTAGTGAAAGTCCAATAATAGAATTCTTAAAAAGTATGGATAATAATATACCATGTATTATAGGAAATAATGACTTTTTATCTAAAGAATTAAAAGAAGAACTAATGGTAAAAAGTGATGATAATACTAATGAGATAGCTAAGAAGATTAAAGATGTTATTAAAAATAAAGATAAAATACTAAAGTTATATTCTTCTTTTAGAGATAAATATATTGAAGAATGTAAAAAATTAAAAGATAAATTTCTTGATACAACTACAACAGAAGAAAAAGAATATGATAAGCTTTTAACTATTGCTGTACCAGTTTATAATGTTGAAAAGTATTTAGCAAATACACTAGATTCTATACTTGATGCTATAAAACAAATAGATGAAAGTAATGTAGAATTATTAATTATTAATGATGGATCACCAGATAATAGTGAAAAAATAATAAAGAGATATCAAGAAGATAATAAAAAATTAATAAGATATATAAAACAAGAAAATCATGGACTTGGTAATGTTAGAAATGTCGCATTAAAAGAAGCAAAAGGTAAGTATATAGCATCTATTGATTCAGATGATACTATTAATATTAATTTCTTTAGTGAAGCATATGAATACTTGCTAAAAGATATTGATATAGTTTTATATAATTGGAAAAGTATTCCAGAAGAAGGAGCTTCTTTTGACACATCTGCAATTGAATGGTCCCTAAATGATAGAAGCAAGTATGAAGGAATATTGTTCTCAACTATAATGCCTTCTACATGTAATAAGATAATTAAAAAGAGTTTATATGACAAATTAAAATTAAAATTTGTAGAAGATAGATATGAAGATCTAAGTATTAATCCATTAATTCTATTAGAAGCAGAAACTATTAAGTATATAAATAAATCATATTATGAATACTATCTACGTAGTGGATCAATAATGAGAAGTGCTCAAGGATATAGTATGATTGATATTATTAATATTCTAAATAAACGTTTTGATGATCATAAAGAAATATGCAATATAGATTTAAATGAAATGAAGTATTATACATTTTCATGGAGAATAGAAGAATATATTATGAATCAACTATATACAATAGATTCCAAAGAATTATCAAAATATATAAAATATATATATGAAAAAGATTATGAAATAATTAATAATATATTTGATAGTAAGTTTTATAAAGAAATGTTAGAAAAAACAAAAGAAGAAACAAAAGAATATATTATTAATAGAAATAAGGCGTTTAAAGAAAAAAAATTAGAAGAGTTTATTAAAAAGAATAAAGAGAATTATAAGAAGATAACACCATATATTATCTATTATGGTGAAAAATAATATTGATAAGTGAGAAAAATAAGTATATTATATAAAGCAAAGAAAAATATGGAGAGAGAGAAAATGAAAAAGAATGATAAAAAAATAGCGGTTTTGATTCCTTGCTACAACGAATCTAAGACAATAGAGAAGGTTGTAAAGGATTATAAAAAGGCATTACCAGAAGCAGACATATATGTTTATGACAATAATTCATCAGATAATACTGATAAAATAGCCAAAAAAGCCGGAGCAATCGTAAGATATGAACACCGTCAAGGTAAAGGAAATGTTATAAGAACAATGTTTAAAGAAATAGATGCAGATTGCTATTTAATGATTGATGGAGATGATACATATCCATCAGAAAATGCTAGAGAAATGGTAAATTATGTATTAGAAGATAAAGTAGATATGGTAATAGGAGATAGACTATCTTCAACTTATTTTAATGAGAATAAAAGACCGTTCCATAACTTTGGGAATAAATTAGTTAGAGGTTTAATTAATACTTTATTTAAAAGTAATGTAAGAGATATTATGACTGGATATAGAGCATTTAGTTATGATTTTGTAAAGTCTTTCCCAGTATTATCTAAAGGATTTGAAATAGAAACAGAGATGACAATTCACTCTCTAGATAAAAACTTTTCTTTGAAAGAAATACCTGTAGAATATAGAGATAGACCAGCTGGAAGTGAATCAAAGCTTAATACTTTCTCAGATGGATTTAAAGTATTAAAAACTATAGGAAGATTATTTAAAGAATATAAGCCAACTATTTTCTTTGGATTAATAGGTTTAATATTCTTAATCATATCATTATGTTTTGGTATTCCAGTATTTGTTGAGTATTTTAAAACACATCTAGTAAAGAGATTCCCAACATTAATATTCGCTGGATTTATGTTAATGATCGCAATGTTATCATTTGTATGTGGAATAATCCTTGAAGTAGTAGTAAAAAAACATAGACAATTATTTGAATTATTCTTAATAAGGACAAAATATGATAGAGAAGATTCTAAATAATAAATGGATTAGAATAATAATTATTACCCTAATTTATGTTTTATTGTTATATGAAACAGGAGCTAAAGTATATGATACATATTCTTGGTTATTATATATATTCGTATTATTATTATCACTAAATAAAATAGAATTTTATAATAAAGAACATTTTAAAACAAGTGTAATATTATCATTTGTATATTCCATATTAGAAGTTTTTGGAAAAACATTTTATACACATATGTTTGATTACAATGGATATATTGATACAAATATTTTTAGCGTTAAGAAATTTGTCTTATTATTACTAACTTGGTTATTTATATACATCATAGTAACCAATCTATTTACAGTTTTTAATAAATATAAAATATTTGAAAAGAGAAATAAATATAGTACTAAAAAAGTATTCTTAGTAACAGCAATAATTGCTATTATATCAAGGATTCCTTATCTTTTAGCACTATATCCTGGATGCCTATCTGCAGATTCAATTGAAGAATTTAAAATGATTATGACACCTAATGCCGTATTAAGTAATCGTCATCCACTAATACATGTATTATTTATGTATATTCCATATAACATAGGTAATATGTTATTTCATAATCCAAATGCCGCAGTCGCAACAGTATCATTTACTCAAATAATTGTAACAAGTTTAATTATTGGATATATAGTTTCTTTCTTATATAAAAGAGATGTTAAAAAGAGTTATTTAATATTAACAGTATTATTCTATACATTATTACCAGTTCATAGTTATTATTCCATAACTATGTGGAAAGATATAATATTCTCATACTTAATAGTTATTTTAACAATAAAAATATATTATTTATATAAAGATTATTATGATAATAACAAAGTAAGTAATAAAGATTTATTATTCTTTGCAATAATATCCTTCCTATGTGTAATGTTTAGAAATAATGCTATATATGCTTATGTATTCTTAATAGTAATAATGTCACTATGTTTTAAAAAAGAATTAAAAAAGATTTTAATTACTACATCTTCTGTAGTAGTAATATATTTAATAATAATGATTCCAATATATAATGCTATGGGAGTAGAAAAATCAGCATCATCTGAGTATATTGCTATTCCACTTCAACAAGTTGGAAGAATGGCTTATAAAAATGTTCCATTTACTAAAGAAGAAACAAAAATAATAAATAAATTAATTGATATAAAGGAATTAAAAAGAATATATATACCACAAAATGTAGATTACATTAAATTTGATGATGACTATCATAAAGAAGTATTTGATAAACATAAAGATAAATACTTTATGACATGGTTAAAACTAGTAATAAAACATCCAAGAGATGCTATTGAGTCATATGCCATATCTACTTTAGGTTATTGGTATCCAGGAGTAAGAGTTTGGACAACTTCTAGAAATGTATTTAAAAACGATTTAAATTTATATCAAGATTCTAAAGGAATAAAGAAAATTAATAAAATAATCTTAGCAGATGATAACTATGATAAGGATAAGCCAATATATAATATTTTCTTATCAATAGGAGCTGGATTCTGGATATTCCTATTCTTATTAGCTTATAGTATGAAAAAGAAGAAAGAAAAAATAGTGTTTTTTGCTCCAATATTAGGAATGTGGCTTACAATGATGATAGCATCACCTGTTTATGGAGAATATCGATACGTTTATTCAGTATTCTTATCATTACCAATACTAGGTTTAGTGCCTTATATTGAAACAAAAGATAATAATAAAAAGAATAGTTTATTAAAGAATAAGTTAATGCAACAAATACTTAAGTTTGGAGTAGTAGGTGGCTTAGCATTTGTAATAGACTATTTAACACTAATTATTTGTAAAGAATTCTTTGGTCTAAATGTCTTATTATCAGCCGCAATAGCCTTTACTGTTTCAGTAGTAATAAACTACATATTAAGTATTAAATGGGTATTTGATGTAGATAAGAATAAATCCAAGAAAAGGAATTTTGTATTATTTATAATATTTAGTATTATAGGTCTAATCTTAACAGAAATAATTATGTGGCTTGGTACTGATATAATGCATATTCATTATTTAATAGTTAAAATTATCGCTACTGCAATAGTAATGGTATTTAACTTTATAACAAGAAAAATGTTTTTAGAATAATAAAAA
>CAMOVZ010000011.1 GCA_946628045.1 uncultured Caryophanales bacterium | reverse complement strand
TTGTATTATTTCATTTACTCCATTATTACTTGGTGTTGTTGCTAATTCTGTTGGTAATGAATTGTTTGCATTTTCTATTATTTCATTTACTCCACTATTACTTGGTGTTGCCGTTGCCGAACTATTTATTTCTTCAGCCCAATTCATCATTTCAGCATGTTGTTCACGTTGTAATGTTTCTGTTGCAACATTTAAATTAGTTTGTGCTGTTGAAACTCTTTGCTCTGCACTAGCAATCATCTCGTCTAATATTTTATTTGCTTCATTATGAACTACTTGATTAACCCTTTGTTGCCCTGGCATATTATCTAATATGCGAGATATATTACTATTGGTAGTAGTACTATTTGAAGTATTAATAGTTCCATTACGCATGCTCATTAATCTATCCAATTGTGATTGTGCAGTGTTTAGTTCTTCCTCTGCTGCTCTGACAGCATCACGTGCAATTTCTACTGAAGTTTGTCCTGATGGTGCTACTGACGATGGTGCTGGTGTTTCTGCCGCTTGTGATAAAACCCTATCTATTGATGTTCGTGATGTTGGATTTAATGATACGCTTACGTCATTTATATCATATGTAGGTGAATTCACTACTGATGGATTTACATTTGTTGCACCCGACATTAATGAATTAGTTGTTCTATTTAATACTGATGCTAATGCATTGCTTCCACCTGTTGCTACTGGAGTTATTGAATTAGCTACACCTGTAGCTAATGGTGATAGCGATGTTGATAATACTGTTGATCCTTCTGATACTGCGCTATTTGTTACAACTGATAATGCATTTGTTCCAGTTGTAGTTGCAGTATTTGATACTACTGATGATACTGCAGTACCGCTTGCTGCTTCGGCAGCGGCATTTGCTGCTGTACCAGCTGCTGCGCTTGATGCAGCTCCTGCTGCTGTTTCTAAAATTGGTTCCCCTGATAAATATATTCCTAGTTGCTCTGCAATTTGAGATTCTGTCATTCCTGCTGCTTGACCTGCATTTATTCCTTGTTGTATTTGTATAGCTAAAAAATCTCCTGTTGCTGGATTTGATACCGCGTCTGCCATTTGTTGTGCCGCTACATCCGCACTTATTGTTCCGTTATTAAAATCAGATAATATATCAGATACTGTTCTACTTTGAGTTGTTGCAAATTCAGTTGAAAGAGCGCTACTACCACCTCTTGATAATAATCTGCTTAGTGCTGGCCCTATTACATATTTTGTAACTCCTGCAACAGCTAAAGTTGTGGCAGCAGAAGTTAACCCTGTTCTTAAACCTGTGCCAGCTGCTTCATTAAAAGTTTGTCCTGCCTGTAATCCTGCCTGAGTTCCTCTACCCATACCAGAAATACCTGCTGTTGCTGTAGCAATTCCGAGTGATCCTGTGGCTGTTCCGGCACCAGATAAAGCTCCGCCCCAGATTGCAGCTACTGGTGATGCCGCTAAAGCACTAGATCCTCCTGTTATTGTTGTGGCTCCTGTAGCAAGGCCTACTCCTTCTCCTATTGCTCCACCTATTGCTCCACCTACAGCTATATATGATATGAATCCTAACACATTACCTGCACCTTTAAATATTTTTCCTGCAGTATCATCTGGGCCTATATAGCTATTTCTACCAATCCATGTATCAGTATAATATATACTATAGGCATCTCCTACATGATCTGTTTCTATGAAGTTTGCCCATTGTTGTTGAGTTTCATCACTCATTAATCCTGTTGCTCCTCCAGCCCATGCTATTCCAGATGCAAATCCATCAACAATCCATTCACCTGCTTCTGCTACACCTTCTAATGTTCTTATGCCACCGAATGCAACAGTTGCTAGAGCTCTAAGCCATGGTTCTGAATCATCTTCATTATATTCATCAATTCTTTCTTGTACTCCCTCTAAGTAATTCACAATGTCCACTATAATGTCATGATATTGTTCAACAGTATCAAACATTGATTCTACACCTTTTGTTGGAATGCAATGTACTCCTCTTATTGCATTAAATTCACGTAAAAATTGTTCTGGCATTGGTATTCTAGAAAACATTGATTTTTTACCTATTTGTCGCATTGCTGAATATAATTCGTCTAACGTGTCTTCAACCAAATCTGGATTATAATTTAATATTCCATCCATATCTTCACCTTCTATTTATCAGTAGTACTTTTTATCGTGTTTTATTAAGTGATTCTTGCTGCTGCTGTTGTTGCTTTATTGCTTCTTGTCGTCTTCTATTTGCTTCCTGTTCTGCTATATAATTATTTAACTCAGCAACTTGAGCATCATAAACATTTTGTGTTTCTTCTTCTAAGGAATCTAAATAAGCCATGAACGCTTGCTTTTGTTGGTGCATTTCTTCTGCTAAATTAATAAGAGTTTGATTAATATATGCAACTCCATCTATTAATAAGGCTTCTGACGTGCATATTTCACCCGCATTTTCCACGTGATCTATTGCATCACCAAAATCGCCTACATACAATCGTAATATACCTATTTTCTTTTTGATTTCTGATATATCTATTATTTGATCTCTACTTGTTATGCCATATCCCATAAAATCACCTATACCTACTATCTTAATTTATATTATACTAAATTTAATATTAATTTACAATTTTATTAATTCAAATAAAAAATAAAGTGTAAATATTTACACTTTATTTTTTTTCTTTACCTATTACTAATAAATAAGTTCCTTCAGGATTATAATGACATACTTGTAATACTATTAATTTGTCTTCTTTATTAATAGTAATATTATCATTTTTATATAAAGTGTTTTTTAACAATTTAGTAACATGATTTAAATAATCTTCATCACTATAAAAAATCACTTTCATATGTTCATTATCACTATTATTAATAATTTTTACTGCTATAACTTCATAAGAAATCTGTTTTTCATCTATACTTAAATATATGTTTTTATAATTATCAAATATATTTTTATCAACATATGCTTCTAAATTAATAAACGGTAAATCCTTAAAATACTTTTCATTTCTTGTATTATGTCCATATATATTAATCTGTCTATTATTTGCTAAATCAGTATTTCTATAATCAAAAAATGGTGCTCCTAATCCATCATATTGATTATATAAATTATAATTTAAATAATATTCATTATTAGTTGTCCTAACAATTAATGAATCTATATTTAAATTAGGAATTTCTAATTTACCCATTATATTGGAATTGTTATATTCACTACGATATTCATTTAATCTATTAACATATTGCTCTATATTAGGTTGATCATCATTTTTATCATTATAATTTTTAATTTTCTTTTCTTCTATTAATTGTTTTACACTAGGTATTATTTTATTATTATTTTTATCGTATATATAATATCCTAATAATCCTAGTATGCATCCTAATATAATTATTATTAATATTTTTATTAATTTTTTCTTTTTCATATAAACCTCTTATTAAAAAAACTTAAGACATTAACCTTAAGTTTACTTTTATTACTTGTTTGACAGTTTAGTTTTTATTTCATTTCTTATTTTATCTTCATTTTCTTTAAAGAAGTCATTTAATTTTTTAAATTCTTCATCAACATATCCCATATGTACAACTTCTTCAATACTATCATGATTAAATCCTATAGCTACATTTTTTTCTAATCCTGTAGGATATGGACATGCTCCATATTCATATATTTTAGAATCTTTATTGCTTTGAGAAAATACTAAAAATTCAGTAATCATTATTTTTCTATTTGATCCTTTTAATTTTACAACTGTTCCGATTGGCAAAAATTTTTCTTTCATAAAATCTCCTCTATTCTTTCTATGTTTATTTTATCACATCTTTTATTACATTTTCAACACCATATTCATTGTTTGACATTGTTTTACTTTTAATTATATTTTTTAATTGATTACTTGCATTTTCAACTATATAACTATTTTTTATGTTTTTACATAAATTTATATCACTATCATTACCAGCTATTACTAACACTTCATTTTCTTTTATATTAGTATAATTATTTATCTTTTCTAGAGATATATAAGAATTACATTTATTAGAAATTATTTCTAAATATTTTTTATTATTTTTTTCAAGGATTGATAAATTACAATTAATACTTTCTATATTTGTATCACTATAATCTTCTATTTCTATTTTATAAATATCCTTATTTAATGTTTCATTATAATTATTTAATATTTTATTTTCAGTATAGTAATTTAATTTATAATTTTTAAAACTATTATATATTTTTTTTACATCCAATTTAGCTATTTTTTGTTTATATATACATTTATTATTTTTAACATCATAAACATAACTTCCATTTAAAGAAATAATATAATCAACAAATGGAAAGTCTTTATTATAATCTAATATTTCATTATAAAGCCCATTTGTTGAGACAGTAAACAAAACATTATTATTCCTAATTCTATCTATTTCTAACATAGTAGAAGTTGGAATTGCTTCTTCATAATTAATTAAAGTATTATAAAAACTACTTACTACCATCCTTATCATTTATATTCCCCCTAAAATGATTATCTATTTGACTAATTATTAATATAATTATTGAAATAGTTAAGAAGTATCCCGCTAATACATCAGTTGGATAATGTACTCCTAAATATATTCTGCTAATACCTATTCCTAATATTAATATTACTAATAATATTATTAATATTGTCTTTAAAAATTTATTTTTAATATTATTATAAACTAAATATATTAAAAAGCCATATACAGCAATCGATATCATAGAATGACCTGAAGGAAAAGAAAATCCTTTTTCACTTACTAATCTTACATGATCTGGTCTTGGTCTTCTTATAAGATGTTTTAATGCTTGATTAAGTAATACTGTTGTTGATACAGTTAATATTAATTTATATATATTTTCTTTTTTTAAAATAATCAATAATATTAATACTAATATAGTTATAGATATTGGATTCGCAAATTTAGTAATTATTTTAAATATATTATCTAAATAACTATTTCTAAAACTACTAATATAATTATAAACATTATCATCAAATAATCTAATATTATTTGTAGTTATTAATATTGTTAATAAAATAAATAATAAAAAGAAGATAGCTGAAATAATATATCTTTTCTTCATTATTTCACCTACTTATTTAATGATTTTTTAACTTCTTTTTTATATACTTCAACACCTGGTTGATTAAATGGATCTATTTCAAATAATAATCCACTGAATGCAGCAGCCAACATAAAGAAATACATAAGTTCAGATAAGTTAGATTCATTTAATTCATCCATTTCTATTTCTAAGCATGGTGTATTGCCTATAAAATGTGCTTTTTCTACAGAATCTTCTACTATATTATTTATTGTATGTAAATCATTATTATCATATTTAATAAAGTGATTAGATTTATCAATTTTAATAAATGTTTCAAATATAATTTTATTACCTTCTTGAATGAATTGCCCTAATGAGTGAAGATCTCTTGTATGTACCATTGAAGTTGGATATATACCTTTATTATTCTTACCTTCAGTTTCTCCAAATAATTGTTTTAACCACTCAGTAAAGTAAGATAGATTTTCTTCATATACAGAGAAGCATTCTATTTGCTTTTTATTATCAAATAAAAGTTTTCTTATTACTGCATATTCATATGCTTTATCAATAAATCTTTTACCATCATAATATCCATCAACAATACTATTTAAATTATGATTTAGTGCTAAAGGTAATAAATGAGCTGGAGTCATAAATGAAAATCTTCCACCAATATCATTTGGTATTTCAAAAGATTTATATCCTTTCATATTAACTTCTTCTCTTAAAGCACCATTTTCTTTATCTGTTGTGATAATAATTCTTTTTTTGATTTCTTCTTCATTATATTTTCTTTTTAATAAGTCTTTCAACAAATTATATGTGATATTAGTTTCTAAAGTCGTTCCACTCTTACTAATAACATTAATACAATAATTTTTATCTTTTAGATAATCATATAACTCATCTAAATATTTGCTAGAAAGTGTTGTACCTGTATAAATCACTTCAAAGGATTTATCATTAAAATATTTTTGAAATGCTTTATGAAAAGAAAAACTACCTAAGAATGATCCTCCTATACCTACAACTACTAAACAATCAAAATTATTTTTAATATAGTTAGCAGTATTTTCTATGTCATTAACAACTTCTTTATTTATTTCTTTAGTCCAACCAATCATATTACAAGAATTTAATTTAGTTATATATTCATCTTTCTTATTATATAATTCATTAAACTTATTTTCATCTATAAAAGGTTTTACATATGTTTTAAAATCAAATTTAATCATACTATCACCATCCTTAAATTTATTATAACATAAAAAAAGAAGATTACTCTTCTTTTATTATAAATAATATTTATTTGCAGTTTCCTTCATTTTTACAAATTCTTTCTTAGAATCATCTATCATCTTTTGAGTATATATTTCTTCATAAGAATGTAACATTGTATATACATTTACAAATGAATTTAAAATCATTTGTTTACCTAATTCATATGATGGGTAATCATCATTACTACCCATTATACGTAATGTAGCTTCAAAACATGTTTTCATTTCCTCGTAATGAGCTGCACAAAATAGTTTTGTATATTCAACTACTTGACTATATTTATAAGGTTTTACTCTTATATCACCTTTATAATAATCTACAATTATTCCATCTGGGAATACAATTTCTATTCTAGGATTATCTTTATTAGTACTTACTAGTAATTTCTTTAACATTTCATCATCATTATTTATTTCATGGTCACAACAATAATCAGAATCTTTCTTTTCATCATAAAGCATATGTGCTAATTGATTAGGCATAAAGTATTTTTTTGTTCTTTCTATTATTTGTAATTCTTCCTCTGATATATTATATTCTTGAGATATAATACCTTCTTTTATATTTCTTCTAATTTTTGTTGGCGTAGTATACCCATGAAACTCATTTATTATCTTTGCTATTTCTTTATTACTTTTTGATAATTCTTGATTTATTTTAGTATCTTTATAGTCTTTTAATTCTTCAAATTCTTTTACTATTTCTTTATGAATTAAATCACCCATTGTTGCTTTTGTAGCATTTATTTTTTCTATAAAATCATCCATTAATTCTACAAATGTAAAACCATTATTCAATGACATTAAAAATAATTGTTTTGCCTTTTCATTATCTATTGATTCATAGACATTAGTAAAATGAGCTCTGACATATGAAATCATAGTTCTATCATCTTCAATTTGAAATTCCTCATCTAAGTATTGTTTTGCATTAAAATACATATTTGTAACTATTTGTCTATATTCAGACGATTTTAATAAATCAATAATAATTGGTTTTTCCATATTATCCCTCTTTCATTAGATGCAGTATATTATATCATATTCATAAAAAAAAGGAAGTTTAATCTTCCTTTTTATCACAAAATATAATTGCTTCATATAAGATATCTACTAAATGATTAGTTGGTTCTATCTTATATTTATCTAAAATTTTATTAAACACATCTTCACTATACTCCATATCTATATATGGATAAATAAGTTCTTTTGTATTTTCTAATTCATTTAAATATTTAGGAGTATATTCGTTTTCAATTATTAATAAAGGTAAATCTTCAGCCCATCTTTTAAATTTTTCTATTATAAAGTAAATATTATCTACATATGTAAACATTTCTTTATCATAAGAAATTAAATTTTGTAAATCTGGGTTTTCTATAAGTTCATCTTTTACTCTATAATCAAATCTATCTAATAATTTTATACCATCTAGTTTTAAAGCACTTATTTGAGCAATAAACCCTTTCTCATTATCACTATGTGTAGGAATTACTTCTA
Organism: uncultured Caryophanales bacterium; assembly: GCA_946628045.1. The sequence continues at coordinate 16,063 of CAMOVZ010000011.1, read as the reverse complement.
CAATAATATATTTATCTTTATGCAAGTTCATATTAACACCTCTATTTATGAATATTAACAATTATTTTATGTGATTTTTTATCATTTTTCAAGATAAATGTATCAGATACTATTTCTTTATCATCTAGTAATATACCTTCTTTATTTCCTTTAATAATTTGAATTTCATATATAGTATCTTTATAATTATATGTTATTTTATATGAATCCCATGAACTTGGTATATTAGGCTTAATAGATAATTTATTTCCATGACGTTTAATACCTAATATTTCTTCTATACCTACTCTATAGAACCATCCAGCAGATCCTGTGTACCATGTCCAACCACCACGGCCAGCAAAATTCTCATTTGAATATATATCAGCAGCGATTACATAAGGCTCTACTTTATATTTATTTATATCTTCTTCACTTTTAGTTCTATTAATTGGATTTATCATTTGATAGTATTGATATGCCCTATCATAATACCCTGCTTTTATTAAGGCCATTATATACCATGAAACTGAATGAGTATATTGTCCTCCATTTTCTCTTATACCTTTTGGATAATTCATAATATATCCTGGATTATTTAGACTCTTTGAGAATGCTGGAGTTAATAATTTTATGATTTTATTATCTTTATCTACTAATTCTTCCTCGACTGAAGTAATGACTTTTTCTATCTTTTCTTTTGGAGCTACATTACTTAGTATAGAAAAACTTTGTGATATTAAATCTATTTTACATTCATAGTTTTCATGAGAGCCTAGTTTATCTCCATTATCGAAGAAAGCTCTTAAATAATAAGCACCATCCCAAGTTTTTTTGTTTAAATTTTCTTTTAATTTATCATTGAATTCAATATATTTTGTGGTATTAAATTCTTTATCATATTTTTTTATTATTTTAGTAAACTTATCAATAATTCCATATAAGAAGAATCCTAACCAGACACTTTCTCCTTTTCCTTTAATACCTACTCTATTCATTCCATCGTTCCAGTCTCCTCCACCCATTAAAGGTATTTTATGAGTTCCTAAAGATTTCATAGATAATTCAAGAGACTTTATACAATGATTTAATAATGTATCATATTTATTAGAATAACTAAATATGATTCCTTTTTCATTCTCATAATCGCTTATTTTTTCTCCTTCTATGTATGGTATTTTTTCTTCTAAAATATCATAATCTTCGGTAAGTTCTAAGTAATGAATAGTAGCATATACTAACCATAAATAATCATCTTTATATCTACTTCTTAATCCAAAATGATTTTTTTCATGCCACCAATGTAGGACATCTCCTTCTATAAATTGATGTGCAGCGTTTATTAGGATTTGTCGTCTTGTATCTGTTTCTTTTACTAAACAAATATTCATAGCATCTTGTAGTTGATCTCTAAATCCAAAAGCACCACTTACTTGATAAAAACCTGCTTTTGCCCATATTCTAGATGATATTGTTTGATATAGATACCAACCATTAATCATATAATTAAAACTATCATCTGGTGTATCAACCTTAATAGTTTTTAAGATATCATCCCATGAATCTTTAACCAATTTTAATTCTTTTTTACAATTATTAATATTAGTGTATTTATTTATTAATTCTAAATTTTCTTCATCTGATAGACTACATCCTAATGCAAAAACTATTTCTTTTTCTTCATTAGGTTTTAAATCTATATCAAAGCTAATACTCTTTACTAACATCTTATTGCATTCAGCTTTAGTAATTTTTTCACTCGAAGTCATAAATACATTAACATCACTATAATTAATACTATATACATTACGTAGTTTTAAATAATTATCTTCACCCATAAATTCAGATAATATATGTCTAGTTGTTTTTTCTTCAAAATTACCAAAAGTTGGATTTATGTAATATTCTATATTTATTTTATTATTTTTCTTTTCTTTATTTGATAATTTTAATAAATATATTTTTACATTATCTTCTTTTGCTACAAATTCTGTAATACTATGATTTAAAGATTTTGTTTCACTTTCTAAAATACTATATCCAAATCCATGTGTACATTTTTCTGGATCAAATATTTTATTATTAAATTTGAATCCTTCACTTCTATCATTAATTACTGTTTCATTAGTCCAACTAGATATTTTAAATTCACTAGAATTATATGCGTAAGTATATCCACAACCATTATTAGTAATTATAGTACCAAAAGTTTTATTAGATATGACATTAGACCATGGCATAGGAGTTAATTTGTTATAAATAACATATTCTTTTCCATTATTTTTAAATCCACCATAGTTATTATCGAATACTAATTTATCTTTTTCTTTTACTTTTATATTTTCTTCTAATTCAGATTTTTGATAATCACTAACTTTATTCTTAGTTTGTAGATCTTCCACTGCTTCTTTTAATGTCATATGATTTTCTATTACAAATCTAAGTCTAGGTACTACGTTTAATAGACTTTTATCTTCTCTTGTTAAGATAGATCCATCTATCACTGTAACACTGCCTGGTGTATGATAGAAACTATTAAGTGTATATATTCTATATAATTCATCATCTATTTGTTTTTTTATTAATTCCTTGAATCCAGCATTTTCATTATTAATAATAACTATATCTACGAAGATAGATTTATTTTTATAATACTCAAATGCCTTTAATATTTCTTTTATAAAACTTATATCACTAATATCACTTATTTCTACTGTGATAATTGGTCTATCTCCACTTACACCAAATTTCCATAATCCTGTTTGAGAAAGTGCATTACGTCTTAAGAAATCCATTCTCTCTTCTGAAACTGAAAGTTTTGTTGTCTGATACAAGTAATTTAACATGATATTATAAGTTCTCATATTTTCACCTGTAATATTCATATTTTTTGTATCAGACACATTCATTAATGTAGCTATTTCATATGCTTTTTCTAAATTATATTTATTATCATAATACTTAATTATTTCATTAATTTGTTCTCTACTTCTTCCAAATCCTACTAATAAATATACTGATGTAGATGAATTAGCCTTAAGTAATATTTTATTTCTTAGTGATAATACAGGATCTAGATTTTCTCCATTATAATTACTTAATTTATTATTAAGGGCATTAGCTGTATTAATTGTATTACCTCTACCAATAAAATTACTTCTTTCTGTTTCATACGTATATTTATCTAATGGTTCATCAATTATTAATCTAGTTAACATATAACTATTAATAGGAGAATCTCCTCGACTTCTTCTTTTTGCTATTAAACTATTTGTATTTTTATCATATTCAGTTTTTATAAACATATTATTAAATACTTTGTGACTTACATCATCCATATTCTCAGATAAAATTGGTTCTGTATAACTAGTTAATTCTAATTCTTTATCAATATCTGATTCATTTTTAAAAGTAATTTTTCTTATTTCTGCATGATGATTTCTACATACTACTATTTCTGTTTTAGTAGATATCATATTATCTCTTCTTAAATACTTTATTTTGTCTGATGCAAATACTACTTCATATTTATCAGGTTTGATATTCATAGGTGCATAGGTATTACTAAATATATAATTATCTTTTATATCTTTTATGAATAGGAATATACCATATTCTTGTTCTGTTACTTTACGATATCTATTTAATTGTAGTGTTCTATATCTTGAGAACGAATTACCTCTATCATTCATTAATAAACAATACTTTCTATTAGATAGGACAGATACTTCTGGTAAATATGAAATATAATTAAACGCTCTTATATCATTTTCAATAGTTTCTTTATTATAATCATATTTCTTATATTTAGCCATTTTCATGTCTATACTTGATTTAATTTGAACTTTTTCTTTTAATAATATTTCGAATGTCTTTATATTTACATTTGAATGAAAATAATCTTTAATAATATCCTTCTTTAAATAATTAGTTATTCCTAGTAAAATCATTCCTTCATGATGCGCATAATAAGATTTAACTACACCTTTATTATCATAATCATATGATTCATATAAACCATAAATAGAATCCATTTCTAATTCTTTAAATTTCTTTATATTATCATATACATCAGTTGGAGCTAGTTCCATTGCCATAATAGATGAATATGGAGAAATTACTATTCTATTTTCCTTATCTTCTTTTGCCTTTAAATATGGAGTATGGAAAGCTTTATATTTATAATTTAATGAATTATCCAATTCATTATATGCTGATTCTGATATACCCCATGGTAAGTGATGGTCTATTTTATTTATATAATCTTTTTGACATAATAAAGCAAAGTTATATGATTCGTCTAATAATGTATTAGGATAATTTTTCATAAATAGGAATGGCATGAAGTATTCAAAAGAAGTTCCACTCCATGAGATCAATCCTTTATGATTTTTATATGTAGTAAGTGACTTATCTAAACTGAACCAATGCTTACTAGAAATATCGCCTAACGCTATAGCTAAATAACTAGTTAGACGTGATTCTGATGCAAACTTATTATAATTATATACTGATAATCTTCCTTCATCTTCATCATATCCAATACTGAATACGTTTTTCTTAGTATATAATTTTTTGAAGTTAGTATTTCTTATTAGTTTGTCACATAACTTTGTTAATTTTTCTTCTTCTAATTTATTTAAAAATTCTCTTACTACTATAAGTGATGATACTAAGTTACCTGAATCTACTGTAGAAATAAAATTAGGTCTTAATACTTCTTTAGTTTTAATATTATACCAGTTATATAAATGCCCATGCCACTTCTTTAATCCATCTATACTTTCTAATATATTTTGTAATAAATAAATAGCCTTTTTTTCTGTAATAAATTCTAATTCATAAGCACTTACTATACTAGTTAGTGAAAAACCTATAGCTGTTGGAGAAGTTCTCATATCTAATTTTTCTTCTCTATTTTCTTGATAGTTATCAGGAATTAAAAAATTATATTCTTCTTTTAAATTATCTTCAAAATATTTCCAAGTTTTGTATGCAATATCTTCTATTTCTTCTATCTTTTTATCTTTTAATTCTACTTCAGTATGATCGATATCTTTACTTACTAAATATAATACAAATGGTGCACTTATAAATATAATAGAAATAATTAAAGATATTGGATTTTTGGTGATACAAAATATTCCTATGAATACTAATGCAGTTAATGTATTAAACCAAAAGTTTTTAATATAATTAAATAAACTATTATTAGAATTTTTAGCTACTTCTTCTGCAGTTATCCAATTAAGTAAATTTTTATGTGATATTAATAATCTATATAAAGATTTAAAAAATGCAGTCATGTACAATTTTGCATAATATGGAATAGTTGCAAATACTATATATGATCTAAGTAGTAGTGACTTAAAACCAAAATATATATTTCGGTAATATATTTCTTTTTGATTTTTAGCTTTTCTACTCATTTTACTTCGTAGAAAAAATATCATTGATATAGCTATTTCCAATATTACAAATGAAACCCAAAATATTGATTTTTTAAAACCACCTGTAAATGCTACTAATAATATAATTAGTAACATAGGGTTTAAAAACATTCTAATAATATTATCTAGTATTTTATATTTACCTAATAAATTGATTGGATTTTTAACTTTTTTATTATCTTTATTTCTAACGGTAGGTGCTAACCATCCAATTATTTGAGTATCTCCTCTAGCCCATCTCGATTGTCTTGTTACATCTACTAAAAATTTAGATGGAAAATCATCTATTAATTCTATATCTGAAACATAAGCACATCTTAAATAATTACCTTCTAGTAAGTCGTGTGATAGGATTAGATTATCTTTAAATGTATCACTTAATAATTTATCAAATATTTCTAAATCATATATACCTTTACCTACAAAACTACCTTCTCCAAAATTATCTTGGTATGTATTTGGGGTTAAATATGAATATGTATCAAAACCTCCAATACCTGCAAATATTTGACTATATAAGCTTCTATTAGTTGCTTCTATATCGACACTAACACGAGGTTGCATAATGCCATATCCTTTAATTACTTTAGTATTATCTTTATTAAGAATTGGTCTATTTACTGGATGTGCCATTGCCCCTACTAAGTTTAAGGCAGAATTTAATACTAATTTAGTATCTGTATCTAATGTAATAACATATTTAATATTTAATTTATTATTATGAAGAGTATTGGCATTAAAATACTTCTTTTCACTTATTTTCTTTCCTAATAATATTTTATTAAAATGTAAAAGTGCTCCACGTTTTCTTTCATATCCTAAAAATGCATTTTCACCTTCATGCCATACTCTTTTACGATACATAAAATAAAATAACTCTTTATTATATTTTTTATTTAACTTTTTAGCATATTCAATTCCATATTCTGTTATTTCTTTGTCATAGTCTTCTACTTCATTATTACTAGTTTTAGCATCACCTAATAATGTGAAATATAAATTATCTGATTTATTAATAATATAAAATGTTTCTAATATATCAAACATTTCTTTTACCTTTTTAGTATCAGATATTATGGTAGGTATTACTACCATAGTCCTAGATTCTTCAGGTATACCTTTAGAGTAATCTAATTTTGGAATATATTTAATTGGAACATTATTATTTAAAAGTTCATTAATAATCTGAATAACTAATTGCCCAATTGGAATTAAAATCATAATAAAACTTAATATAAAATATTTAGTAAAATATCCAACTAAAAAATATGAGATTGTACATGTAACTCCTAATATAACAATCAGATAAAGTATTAGTTCAAAAGTATTATCTTTTTCTTTAAATATTTTAAATCCTATATGCTCATCTTTATTAAATTTTTTTTCTAAATATTTATATTCATTCATATGATTTTTCTTAGCTAAAAATACAATTCTATCACGATATACACTTTTTGATTCTGCTGTCATATTTTTATACACAGAATCTGTTAATAATAGTTTTTCGCATAAAGATACTTTGTCATATAAATCATCTAATGAATATTCAAAAATTTCTTTTAAATCACTAAATATATTAGATATCAAAATATCATTATCTATTTTTCTTTGATATTCTTCATTTATCAATTCTTTTAGACTTATATTTTTTCTTTCAAGATATTCATATAAATCTTTAAATAATTCACTACTTCCTTCACTAACTTTATTTATTTTACTGTTTATTTCAAATATATAGTTAGAGTTTTTTTCCACATTAAAATCATCTGTTAGAAAATCAGTTAATTTTACTAATTTATTACTATTAATTATTGTTTTTATTTTATCTTTATTTAATAGTATTTGTTTTTCTTCATTTACTAAGTTATTTAATCTTTCAATATAAATAAGTACTAATGTGGTAAAGACTAATGATAATTCTTTATAAGTAAATATTTTATTTGTTTCTTTTTGATATTTTTTTAATTCATCTACTAAGTATTTAAAACTAATATTATAGTTTTTATTTGTAACCATATTTTTAAAGAAAAGATAGTTATTAACAATTAATTTATAATTTTTTGATAATTCTTTTTTTGAATTTAAGATATTGTTTTTGTGTTCCACTAATAAATAATAATTATCTATTAACCATTCATTTGCGATTTCTACATACTCATGATTTTTAGTTTTATTAACTAAAAAATTATAATAATCTGTGATATTTTCAAACTCATAAAAAAACTTCTTAATTATCTTTTTCATAGGCTACACTCCTTATACAAAGTATACCATATTTTATGCTTAATAACTATAATTAAGCCACAAAAAAACTCAGAAATTCTGAGTTATTTTTATAATGGCGGAGTGAGAGGGATTTGAACCCTCGCACCAGTATTCCCGGTCTACACCCTTAGCAGGGGCGCCTCTTCAGCCTCTTGAGTATCACTCCAAATGCGTCCGCATATATATTATTACATAAAGACTGTTTTATTGTCAAGAAAATGAGTATTATAAAACAAAAAAATCTTCAGTATTTTTTAATATTTACCAATATTGTTAATCAAGGGTAAATTATATTGGGCGCTAACAAAAAAAACACCAAAGTTGGTGTCGATATTCAATTGGTGACGAGTACGGAATTCGAATCCGTGAATGCTGCCGTGAAAGGGCAGTGTGTTAAGCCGCTTCACCAACTCGCCAAATTAAAATGGCGCCCCAACTAGGACTTGAACCTAGGACCCCTTGATTAACAGTCAAGTGCTCTAACCAACTGAGCTATTGAGGCATTTTAATGGTGGACCTGACAGGACTTGAACCTGTGACCCCACGCTTATCAAGCGTGTGCTCTAACCAACTGAGCTACAGGTCCATTTCATTCGTACTTCATTAGTTTACTATAATATTATGTTTTTTGCAAGAAGAAAATGTAATTTTAATGCATTTTTTTCGACTGCAATAATAGAATACTATAAAAAAATGAGTTAAGTCAAGATTTTTTTGGTAAAAATACTTGTAAATATCTAAAATTTACGTTAAAATATTATTGCAACTTGGAAATGGGCTGTTAGCTCAGTTGGTAGAGCAACTGACTCTTAATCAGTGGGTCTAGGGTTCGAATCCCTAACAGCCCACCATTTTTAAAAGCAAAAAGAACTTAAATAAGTTCTTTTTTTGTTTATAAATAAACTATTTTAATTTACCCTTCATTCCTTTTACTCCATGATTAGCAGCAAATCCTGCTAAGATATTTGATTCAAACGAATGTGTTTTACTAATACGTTTCTTATAATCTTTAATTCCTATTTGAATCATATCATCTAATACTTGAGTAAAATTAATGTCTTTGGCATCCCATAAGTAGAAAGCTAAACTTCCTGGAATTGAATTAATTTCATTAATATAAACTTTTTTAGTTTTTTCATCTACTAAGAAATCAATTCTAGAGTTACCACTTGATCCCAATACTTTAAATGCTTTCATAGCAATTTCTTCTATTTCTTTTTGCATCTTAGGATCTAGATCTGCTGGTAATTTACGATTTGCCGAAGCCATTCCTTTACTAGATGTTTTAATAGCACCTTTTTTAAATCCTTTTAATTTACCTTTTCCTCCACCGATATATTTATCTTGGAAAGTTAAGAATTTATTTCCTGAAAGAACTTCTTCAATAGCACTAACCTTTTGATTTTCATAATTACCCATAACAGCGATATTTACTTCTTTTAAATTTTGAACAACTTCCTCTACTATAATCTTAGTATCATATTGTGCTGCTTCTTCTATACCTTCTTTTAGACTATTAACATCATCACAGAAACTAATACCTACGCTTGATCCTGTTGTTGCTGGTTTTACTATTAATGGATATTTTAATTTTTTTAATTTATCTAATACTTCATCTTTATCTTGTCTATATTCAGAATCATAGAACCAAACATATTTAGTCATCGGAAGATCTGCTTCTTTCCAAATGTCTTTCATTATAACTTTATCTTGTCCTGCAACTGAGCCATAAACATTAGCACCAACAAATGGTATACCTATAGTTTGAAGATAACCTTGTAGAACACCATCTTCTACATTTGTACCATGTACTATTGGAAATGCAATATCTATTTCTTTTACTACACTTTTGAATAGTCCTTTTTTCTTTTGTAATACATAACTTCCATCTTTGTAATATAAAACTACATTAGTACTATATTTTTTAATTAAATTTAGATCTTGATATACTTCTATATCTTTTAACATATCACCTGTATACCATTCTCTATCCTTTGTAATATAGATAGGAATTATTTCATATTTTTCCTCATCTATCTTATTCATTGCTTGGATTGCAGTAATAATACTTACCTCGTGTTCTACACTTTCTCCACCAAAAATTACTCCTACTCTAATTCTCATAAATTCACTCTCCTATTTCTCATTATATGTATCTGGTAAATCATTTTCAAATAATGCATATACTTCTTTTTTATTGTTTGTAGCAATATTACCTATAAAAGGATATGCTTCTCTTACATCATTAAATACAATTATTTTATCTTCGTCAAATTTCTTTTCTAATAATCCTTCTTTTATTGGTCTTGTTTTCTTTTCTCCAATTAATACAACATAATCTGCAACTTCTGCTATTTGTGTTCCAAACTCTTTGTTGTACTCATCTTCCCTATCTCCTAATTCAATCATACCTGGTGTTACTACTATTTTCACGCCCGGCATCATTCCTAATACTTTACAAGCATTTTTTGCTCCTGTCGGATTTGAATTATAAGCATCATCTATCATGTTGAAGTTAGCTATTTTTTTCAACTCTAATCTATGCTCTATAGGTCTTACTCCTGCAACTGCTTTTTGAAGTGACTCTATATCAATACCAAATTCTAATCCACAAGCAATTCCTGCTAATATGTTATACACATTATGATCTCCTAAAAGCTTAGTTTCAAATTTATATTTATTCTTATCATTCTTTAAAACTACATCAAAACTAGTACCTTTATTAGAACATTTGATATTCGTAGCACGTACATCTACATCTTCATTATCTATACCTATCCATATAATTTTAACTTTATTTTTTAATTTGTATGATACTTGTAGTGGATCATCTCCATTAAGTATTCCAAATCCTTCACTTGGAAGACTTTCAATAAGTTCAAATTTACCTTTTTGAATATTTTCTTGTGATCCAAAAGTTTCTAAGTGTGCTGTACCAATTCTAGTTAAAATACCATATTTAGGTTTTATCAATTTACAAAGTCTTTTTATTTCACCTTTTACATAAGCTCCCATTTCAGCTATAAATATATCAGTAAATTTATCTAGGTGATTATTTACTGTCATTATAAGTCCATTAAATGTATTTAAGTTCTTAGGTGTAGGTAGTGCATTATATTTAATATTTAAAATATCACTTAATATATTTTTACTACTAGTTTTACCATAACTTCCTGTTATACCTATTATCTTTAGATTACTCATAGATTTTAATTTTCTTTGAGCTTTAGTTTTATAGTATAAATAAACTAATTTTTCAATTGGTGTATTAATCCACATAGCAATTAGTACTACCATACAGTTTAAATAAGTCATTATACATAATACTAATACCATAGAAAGTAAATTATAAATTACTAAGAATATAATTGGTATTAAATACAGTATAAATATTGTGAATATCAATCTCTTTATTCTTGCAGTTATTACTAATTTCTTTTTATTTTGATCTGTCAATATTAGTTTTCTCCATGATAATCCACTTAATAAGAATATTATCGAAATCACTAATATTGTTGAAATTAATAATATATTTTGATCTACTTTTATAAATATAGCTATTACTACTATTAGTATTGTTAGTAATTCTATATTTATAAATTTACTATTTTTTAAGATCCATCTAACATATCTATTATTCTCATTATATAAATTTTGTTGCATCATGTGTAAATGTCTTTTTGATTTATAGATATTTATAAATAATAATGAAATTAGAAATAATATATTTACTAATAACATAAATACCTCCTATATAAAACTATTTAATATAGTTATTACTCTTGCTAAATTTTCTAGATAAGCATAATGTGTACCAGGTAATATTATAAGTGCTGCATCTATCATTAGTTTTTCTAATTCTTTTGCTTCATTTACTGGGGCTTCTTCATCATTTTCTCCCCATATTAATAGTGTTGGCTCTTCTATTTCTCTAGCGTATTTAGATAAATCTTCATTTACTACATTTACTAGAGTTTCTCTCATTATTGGACTAGCTGCTTTATAGTCTCTAGATCCAATAAATTGTTTCATATATTCGCCTAATTGATTCATACCTGGAAGAGTTTTTAACTTCTTTAATATTTTTACTTTTAATGGTAATTCTTCTTGTATTCTAATACATGGGCTTCCAAATAATACTAATTTTTCAATATTATTTCTAGCAGAATATCTTATTGCTACTCTACCTCCGAAGGAATGTCCCATAACGATTGGTTTTTTAATACCAACTTGTTTAACAAATTCTTCTAACATCAGTGAATACTTGTCAATTGTCCATGCCTCTTTTGGTTCTTCACTATTACCAAAACCTGGAAAATCTATTATAGTAATTCTAAATCTATCGCAGAAACCATCACCTATTGGTTTCATCATTTCTATATTTTGTCCCCAACCATGTAATAGTAAAATATCTTTACCCTTACCATATTGTATGTAGTTGATATTTATTCCTTGAACTTTTATTTGCATAAAAATCACTCCATTTTTATTATATCATAATATTTTTAAATAATTATAATAAATACAACTACTTTACAAAAAAAGAACTATTATTTAGTTCTTTCTATTTTATAAAAATTATAACTATCATCACTGCCTAATTTAAATGTAAAATCATATGTATTTAATTTAGACCCATATTTTCCTGTTACTTCTTGTAAATTTACTTCACCATTATTTAATTTAATATCACCTAGTTTTGTCTCTTTAGTAGAATCTTTATAAATACTAGCAGTATTACCAGAATATTCTACAAAGAATACTTTTCTTGTGATTATTACTAAGTCAGCTGTTAGAGTAGTTTTCATATTTCTAGCTAAATATTCACTTTTATGATCATTATTAGTAATTGATGCTGTATATTTATATATTTTATTTTCCGCATCATATATTACTTTTATGTTTTCTCCTAAATCAATATCTTTTGGCTTATATTCTAGTACTTTACCAAATATATTTTCATAATTATTTTTTATTCTTTCATTAGATATATTTTGTTCTGTATTAGATCTTATTAACTCATCATATAATGATACATATATTGCCGCTGTTTTATCAAAATCTTTTACATTAATACTTTTGCTATTATAAATATATCCTAAGTATTTAGTATCATTTGTTTTAAAAGCTTTATCAAAAGTATTTAACATTTCTCCTACTTTATATAGTTTATTGACATCTATACTTACATCGTCTATTACTGTAGTATATTTTTTTTCTTCTTGCATACTTAATATAAATTTATCATATACAATATAACCTGCTAATCCTAATACTATTAATATTAATATAATTATTAATAATGTAGGTGATTTTTTTGTTTCCATACAACCCTCTCCTATTCTTCTTAATTATATTAATTTTTTTTAATATTTTCAAGTATAATAAAAAATATTTGACTTTATTATACTTAATTATTAGAATAAATTTTCAGGTGATAGTATGAGTAAAGAAAGTAATGTAGTTAATTTTTATGTAATGTGTAATAAATTAAAAACATTAATTAGAAAGGGATGGATTGATTGGAGTGTTCATGCTGTAAGGCGTGAAAGTGTTGCTGAACATATCTATAGTACCATAATGCTTGCAATTGCTATGAAGTCAGAATACCAATATAACATAGATATTATGAAAGTAGCATATATGTTAGCTATTCATGAATTAGGTGAATGCCTTATTGATGATTTAACACAATTTCAAATTTCTAAAGAAAATAAAAAAATCATTGAACATATGGCTGTTCATGATATATTGAGTGATTTATTAGATGGTGAACAAATTGAAAAAATATATTTAGAGTTTGATGAAAGAAAAACTAAAGAAGCGCAATTTGCACATTTATGTGACAAATTAGAATGTGATTTACAATCAAAATTATATGGTGAAGATAATTTAGTTGATTTAACAGAACAAAAGAACAATGCTACATTCTATAATGAAAAAGTACAAAGTTTACTTAATGAAGGCTATACTTGGGAAGAAATGTGGTTAATATTTGGTCAAAGAACTTATTCGTATGATGAAAATTTTATAGCTGTATCTAATTATGCATTAAATAATAAAATTAAAAACAATTCACGTATTACAGAACTAGAATATAAATATAAAAAGCTTGTTAAGGAATATTTGGATAAAAAGAATAATTAATTTATTCTTTTTTTATTTATAAATAACTTTGCATTAAGTTATATTACGATGTTATAATGTTTATATAAGGTTGAAGAATTGAGGTAAATTATTATGGCAAGAAAAGGACATAAAGTTAAAGATGTAACTGGAATGCAAAATATTATGTTTGACTTAAAACCTAATAGATGTGATTCTGAAGTGTATATGAATGTAGATGTTGATGTTACTGAATTTGTTAAATTTGTTAAGAAATTAAAGAAAGATGATAAAGATATAACATTCTTTCATGGGTTTGTATATATATTAGGTAAGACTTTTTATAAATATCCTAAACTAAATAGATTTGTTCAAAATAGAACTTTATATGAACATGATGATATATCTATAGCTTTTGTTGCTAAAGCAGAGTTTAATGATACAAGTGAAGAGTTTATGACATGCTTACCTATTGGTGAAAATGATACTATTATAGATATATCTAAAAATATAAAGGCTAAAGTTGATAAAATAAGAGATAAAAAATCAAGTGTTAATACAGATGGTGCTAATAATGTAGTTGATAAAATTGGTCATATTTGGAGACCATTAAGATCATCTATTGTTGGAATATTAAAATGGGTTGATAAAAAGTTTGGATTACCTGGTAGTATAGCTGATGAAAATATTTATTATAGTTCAATAATTGTATCTAACCTAGGTACATTTAGAACGCCTGGAATTCATCATAATTTAGCTAATTTAGGTACTTCTAGTGGACTTGCTACTTTTGGAGAAATAAGAGAAGAAAATAATAAATATATAATGAATTTAGGAATTACTTTAGATGAAAGAATTGAAGATGGTTTCTATTTTTGTAGAGCATTAAAAGCAATAGAATATTTATTTTCGCATCCAGAATTAATGTTAGAGCCCGCTTCTAAAGATTTTGAAATTCCTGATAATGTTATAAAAAAGAAAAAATAAAAAAAGCAAGTATTAACTTGCTTGTTTTTTTATGGAGCGATAGTTGAGTGATTACACAACTTTTTTCTCACACGAGGATGATATATAAATCACCCATATCTATAAGCATTATAACACACCTAAATAAAAACTCAAACAATATAGTTTAGTTCTTTATTTTTCTTGTCTAGTTTTTTTATCACAATAGTTTTTATAATAGATTGGTAATTCTTTTGATAATAAAGACTTTAATTCATTATATATATCATCTTTTAAAAGGTGAGAAGATAATTCCCATACTTTACCAACTGTTAATGATTGTTCATTATTTTTTTGACTACTTATAATATTCCAGTTAATATTTTTATATTTGTTTTTAAGTTTTTCATTAATATCTATTAATGAATCATCTATTTCATTTACTAATGTACATAAAATAACCATTTCAGAACTATTATAGAAATACTCTGAATCTCTATTCTTTGTTAGAATTGTTAATTCATTGATATTAGTAATAATTCTTTCTATATGTTTTATATCTTTCTTTAACATATTAAATACCTCTATATAAATTATAACATAAAAAAAGAAGATTACTCTTCTTCCTTTGTACTATATTTTTTAATTAATTGTTTAGCTGATTCTTCTGGAGTCATTGTGATACATCCGATTAAGAATTCTCTTCTTATTACTTCTTCATTGGCATCACTTGGAACAGGTATAACGATGTGTCCTTTTTCAAATTCTTCAGCTTTGTGCTTTTCTATTGTAAACACGTCTAAATTTTCTACATCTAAATAGAAATAAATTTCTTCATCCAATCGAGATGCGAAACGAACTAATATTCCACAAGAATCTTCACCATTGATAATTGGTCTTGTTTTGATATAAGCATAATAACTATTTGTATAATTCCAATAACCATATTCTTGTTTTTGTTGTTCATAATCCTTTTTAATCTTTTTTAATTCTTCCAATCTCTTTGTTCTAGGATCATTATTAATCTCTTCTTGTAATTTTTTTAATTGTATAACTTTAGAATCTTTTTCTAGTTCTTTTTCTAATTTATCTATTTCTTTGAATTCACTGTCAGCTGCTTCTAAGTATGTAGTATATTCTTCTCTAAATTTTTTTAATGTTTCTTCTTTCATTTAAACTCTCCATTTCGAAATATTATATATTAAACAAAAAAATAAAGCAATATATCAAATAAAAAAATTAGTCCTAAGACTAATTTATTTCAAATGGAGCGAATGAGGGGAATCGAACCCCCATCACAGCCTTGGCAAGGCCGTATT
>CAMOVZ010000010.1 GCA_946628045.1 uncultured Caryophanales bacterium | reverse complement strand
ATGATTTAAACTTAGCAATAGAAAAAGGTTCATTTGTATTTGTAATTGGTGGATCAGGTAGTGGAAAATCTACATTCATTAAATTATTATATAGAGAAGAAAAACCAACAAAAGGACAAGTTATAGTTGGTGGACTTGATGTTGCTAAACTAAAGAATAAAAAGGTATATAAATTAAGAAGAAAATTAGGAATTGTATTCCAAGATTATAGATTATTACCAAAATTAACAGTATATGAAAATGTAGCATTTGCCTTAGAATGTATTGGTGAGAAAAAAGATACTATAAGAGTAAAAGTATTAAAGGCATTAGAAGATGTAGGATTAAAGAATAAAGTTCATGAATATCCTGATAATTTATCTGGTGGAGAACAACAGCGTGTTGCAATAGCTCGTGCTATTGTTAATGATCCAAAATTACTTTTATGTGACGAACCTACTGGAAACCTAGATCCTGAAAAAAGTATGGAAATTATGAAAGTCTTAGAAGGTATTAATAAATCAAGAGGAACAACTATTATTATGGCAACACATGATAAAGAAATAGTAAACAAGATGAAAAAAC
The DNA here is from genome assembly GCA_946628045.1 of uncultured Caryophanales bacterium. The sequence goes on along the minus strand of CAMOVZ010000010.1, from coordinate 28,106 downwards.
AAGTTATTACTTTAAAAGATGGACATCTAGTAAAATTTAAACAGAAAGGAACGTATGCAGAATGAAACCAATAAGAATGTTAGGAAGAAGCATTAGAGATGCTGTTAAAAGTGTAATAAGAAACTTTTCTTTATCATTAGCATCAATTTCTTGTATTACTATCACATTAATAATTGTTGCAGTTGCAGTAATAACATCATTCAACGTTCAAAATTTTACACAAACAATAGAAAAAGATATGACAATAGTAGTATTCTTAGATAATGATGCAACAGAAGATGATGTAAAAGATGTAGAAAAGAAAATAAATAAAATAAAAAATGTAGAAACTTATACATTTCAAACAAAACAAGAAGTAAAACAAAAAATGCAAGAAGAAAGTGAAGTATTTAAAACAGTATTAGATACATGGAGTGATGAAGAATCACCTCTAAAAGATACATACCAAGTAAAAGTAAAAGATGTAAGAAAAATAAAACAAACAGCTTTAAAAATAGAAAATATCGACAAAGTATCAGTAGTAAGATATGGAGAAGATATGGTAGATAAAATGGTAAAAGCTTTCTCTTCAGTAGAAAAATTAACATATGGTGTAGTATTAGCTTTAGTATTAGTAACAGTATTCTTAATTATTAATACAATCAAGTTAACAATATCAGCAAGACGTAGAGAAATAGGAATAATGAGACTTGTAGGAGCAAGTAATATTACTATTAAATTACCATTTATTATTGAAGGTATGATTTTAGGATTATTTGGTTCAATAGTACCAGTATTATTAACTACATATGGATATTTAGCATTCTATAAACATTTTGATGGATATCTATATTCAAGATTAATTGAATTAATAGTACCAGAACCATTTATCTATCAAGCATCATTAATAGTAGTTGGAATTGGTATATTAGTAGGTATGATAGGTAGTGCTAGTGCCGTTAGAAAATACTTAAAGATCTAATGAAAAAACTATTAGTAGGAACTTCTATAATTTTGTTATTAGTATCTTACATAGCACTACCAATAGATACTAGTGCAAAGACTATACAAGAATTCGAAAATGAAGTTTCAAAATATACACAAGAATTAGAAACAAAAAAAGCTAATCTTGCTAAAAATGAACAAGAAGTAGCAGAAATAAAAAAGAAAATAAGTAATATTGAAAGTCAAATAGAAGAAGCAACAAAAGAAGTAGAAAGATTAGAAAAAGAAATAGAAGAAAGTCAAAAGGAAATAGAAAGAAAAAGTGAAGAAAGTAAAAACATTATTTCTTATTATCAAATATCTAATGGAGAAAACGCTTATCTTCAATATGCCTTCGGTGCTGAAAGTATTACTGATATGGTTTATCGTTTATCAATTGTAGAACAATTAACAGAATATAATAATAAAATCATGAAAGAATTAGAAGAATTGATAAAGAAAAATGAAGCAAGAAAAAAAGAATTAGAAGAAAAACAAAAAGAATTAAAAGAATTACAACAACAATTAAAAGCAGAACAAGCTAGAATAGAAGCAGATTCAGCTCATATAAGAGAAAGTATGCCATCTATTCAAGAACAAATAAACTCTGCTAGAGATAGTGTTAAGTATTATAAGAGCTTAGGTTGTGGAGCTACAGAAGATATTCAAAAATGTGAATATAGAAAAGCTCAAGAATCAGGTGGATCACTTCCAAGTGTAGGATTCTTCTCACGTCCAATTGATTATGGATATGTAGTAAGAGGTATGTGGGGTGGACACATGGGGTATGATTTAAGTAGTGGTAATAAAAATATCGCAATTCACCCAATAGCTGCTGGAAGTATTCATGCAATATACACAGATGCTTGTACCACAAGTTATTGGTGTAGCTCAATGGGATATTGGTGTAATGGTAATGCTAAAATAGTAGTTGTAAAACACAACTATAATGGAAGCTTTATCTATTCATCATACGTTCACTTGAGTAGCTATGGAAATATTTGGGTAGGACAATATGTATCTAAAGATTCAGTAATTGGATACATGGGTACTACAGGATGTTCAACAGGTGAACACTTACACTTAGAAATCGCAAATTGCCACTGGAAAAATGGTGGCTGTAGTTATGGTACATATACTAATAGTTTGATTAATCCAGGTAACTTAATTAATTTCCCAGGTAGTTGGTCAAATAGATAAAAGAGAATATCTTTTATCTTTTTTTTATTACTAAAATGTAAACTACTACTACATTACAATTTATATATTACTTTTATACAATTATATAGTTAGGAGTAATGAAGTATGGATTCAGAAAAAATAGGTAAATTTATTTGTGAATTAAGAAAAGAAAAAGGACTAAGTCAATATCAATTAGCAGACTTAATTCCAATTTCAAGACAAGGAGTATCAAAATGGGAAAGAGGAGTAACGACGCCAGATCCGCAAACATTATTAAAATTAAGTGATATGTTTAACGTAAGTATAAATGAATTATTAAATGGTGAAAGATTCCCAAAAACAACAATAGAAGAAACAACTCTATCAATATTAGATGAAAGTAATAAAAAATCAAAAAAATTAAAAAGAATATCATTAATATCTATCTCAATTATAATAGTATTATTACTATCTTTCTTATCATACTATTTTATTAATTCATATAATTCTACTGAAGTATACACAATAAGTGGAAAATCAGACAGTTTTAGAACTTATGGTGGATTAATGATTATAACTAAAGAAAAAGTGTATATGAAATTAGGTAAATTAAAATATAATTCAGAAATAGAAATCAAAAATATAAAATTATTCTATAAGAAAAATAATAAAAATAAACTAATAGTAGAAGATACCGATATAGATAATATAGTAATAAAAGATAGCTATGGATATAAAGAAAAAATAAAAGATAAAAAAATTAATAATTTATATTTAGAAATAACTTATAATGATAATAATAAAGAAATAATAAAATTAAAACCAAGAAAAGATTATATAAATGATAATTTATTTTTTCAAAATCAACAAAATAGTGTAAAAAATAAAAATGTACAAGATATATTGAAAAAAGAAGAAAAGAATGAAGAAAATAAGGAAGAGACAAAGGAAGAAGTAAAACCAGTGGTTCAAGAGACTCAAGAAGTTAAAAAACAAGAACCACAAAAACCAAAGCAAGAAGTAAAAGAAGAGCCCAAAGTGGAACTTAAAACAGAACCTCCAAAAGAACCTGAAATAACTACTGATCAAGTGCTATCAAAGATTAAAGAAAAGTGTTTAGAAGATATGGGAACATATATGTGTGAATATAGTAATGGATTAATCATTTACTATCAAGAAACAAATATAATAGAAATATTAGAAAATGATGAATCAATAGGTGAATATAATATAAAAGAAAATAGATATGTGTGTGTAAAAGAAAATTGCAAAGATAAGTTTAATAATATTTTTAAAGTAGCACTATTTTCATAAGATAGAACTCAAGAAGTTCTATTTTTATTTTATCTATATAGATAAAATAATTATTAGAAAGGAGGATAACTATGAAGAAATTTTTTATGACATTACTTGCAGTATTAGCTATTTTTGGATTTGTTAAAAATGTATATGCAGAAGAGGTGTATTATACTACTCCAAACGGAATTGATTTAACACGTGAAGAATATAATTTCTTAACTGCATTCTATGGTGAAGAATATTTAAGAATAATGACACGTGCTATGTATGATGAATTTGTAGAAGATAATTTAATAAATAGTGAAGTAGAAATAAAAACATATAATGAATCACCATTAGCCTTATTAAATCCAGGAATAAGCCCAAATTCTCAATCACATTCAACATCATACAAAACTGTTCAAATAGCTAGAGCCTGCCTACCAAGCTATTGTATAATGAGTTTAAAAAATACATGGCATGCTAGCCCAAGCGTTAGAAGTTGGGATAATATTGGGGCATATCTTGATGGAGTAAGTTTACTCGCACATAACCACACATATGTTTCTTCAACTGCCGGTGATGTATTTTATTCCAATCTAAATACAACAAATGGTGTTGGAAATTCTGTAAAACTTCCAGATACAGGCGAAGATATTATAATTAGTATGTCTTTCAAAGTTAGTAGAGGTGGAACAGTATATGGTAGCTACCAACATGCAATGCAAAATACTACATTGGCTAATAGTCAAAACTATAACCTTGACTTAGGTGGTTATGGAAATGTATTTGATTACTATGGTAATGCAATGGGTATATATGATGCCATGAATGGTGTTGATATTGACGTATAAAATATGTAAATATTAGTCAAATTAATAGAAAATGCAATAATTTATTATTGCATTTTTTTTAATTAGTTTATACTTATATTAAAGTAGGTGAAAATATGAAAAAAGTAGAATATGGATTTAGTAATTCAAATGACCCTATTGGTTCTTGGGAAGGAATGGGTATTAAAAATAAACCAGAAGGACCAGTAGATGGGGAATTTTTAGGAATAATAAGACTAGCAGATGAAGATTACTTAATTGGACGTACAACTATGGCTTTTGGAAACGATCCTAAGTATATAGGAAAAATTACTGCACGACGTGCAACAGCTAGAAAATATAAAGACGGAAGTGGAATAATATTCTTAGATATGGATGAATCTGATAGAACAAAAGCAATAGAAGAAGTTCTAGAAGAGAAAAATGCAACAGAAGAAAAAATAAAATCACTTGTAAATAGAGATTATGATTCTTTAATTAGTAATAGTGATGAAATAATAACAACATCAATTAAACATGAAGTATTTGAAAGAATAAAAATGCTTGAAGAAGTAAAATCCAAAGAGGAAGCATTAAAAACAGATAAAACTTATTAAAATAATAAACAAGGGTATACTATTTATATCCTTGTTTTATATTGTAATAAATGATAAAATACAAAAAGAAAAGAGGTGGTAATATGTCTTTTGAATTAGTAAGTAAATACACTCCTAGTGGAGATCAACCTAAAGCTATAAAAGAATTAGTAGAAGGAATAAATTCTGGTACTAAAGAACAAGTACTATTAGGTGCTACTGGAACTGGTAAAACATTTACTATTGCTAATGTAATTAAAGAAGTAAATAAACCTACTTTAGTACTTGCACATAATAAGACTTTAGCTGGACAATTATATAGTGAATTAAAAGAATTATTTCCTAATAATAGAGTTGAATATTTTGTAAGTTATTACGATTACTATCAACCTGAAGCATATGTACCATCTACTGATACTTACATAGAAAAAGATTCATCAATTAATGATGAAATAGATGAACTTCGTCATGCTGCAACTTCTGCATTAATATCACGTAGAGATGTTATAGTAGTGGCTTCTGTTTCATGTATTTATGGTATTGGTGAAGTTGATGAATATAAAAATAAAATGATTACTCTAACAGTAGGTGAAACAATCTCAAGAAATGACGTCTTACAAAGACTAGTAGATATGTTATATGAAAGAAATGATTTAGATTTTAAAAGAGGTACATTTAGAGTTAGAGGAGATGTATTAGAAATAATTCCAGCTTATCAAAGAGCTAGTGGTTACCGTATAGAATTTTTTGGTGATGAAATAGATAGAATAAGTGAGATTGATGCTTTAACTGGAGTAGTTAGTAAGAATGTTAAAAATGTTTCTATATTTCCAGCAAGTCACTTCGTAACAAGTGATGAAAAATTAAAAGCTGGTATTGAACGTATAAAAATAGAACTAGCTGATAGATTAAAATACTTAAAAGAAAATAATAAATTATTAGCTGCAGAACGATTAGAACAAAGAACTAATTATGATATAGAAATGTTGGAAGAAACAGGATTCTGTAGTGGAGTAGAAAACTATTCAGCACCTATGGCAGGACGTGCTCCTGGAGAAACTCCAACTACATTAATGGATTTCTTCCCTGATGATTATTTATTAGTAGTAGATGAATCACATGTTACCCTACCACAAGTAAGAGGTATGTATAATGGAGACAGATCTAGAAAACAAAATCTAGTAGATTATGGATTTAGATTACCTAGTGCCCTAGATAATAGACCATTAAAATATGATGAATTTGAAAAGAAAATAAATCAAGTTATTTATGTATCAGCTACACCAGGTGACCTTGAATTAGAACATACTCATGGTAAATATGTAGAACAAATTATTCGTCCAACAGGCCTACTTGATCCAACTATTGAAGTTAGAAAAACTGAAGGTCAAATAGATGACTTAGTAGGTGAAATTAATGATAGAATATCTAAGAATGAAAGAGTTCTTATTACTACATTAACTATCCGTATGGCTGAAGAATTAACTAATTATCTAAAAGAATTAGATATCAAAGTAGCATATCTTCACACAGAAGTTAAAACATTAGAAAGAATGCAAATAATTCACGATTTAAGAACTGGTAAATATGATTGTGTAGTAGGTATTAACTTATTAAGAGAAGGTATAGATATTCCTGAAGTAAGTTTAATAGCCATATTAGATGCTGATAAAGAAGGATTCTTAAGAAGTACAAGAAGTTTAATCCAAACAGCAGGACGTTGTGCAAGAAATGCTAATGGTCATGTAATAATGTATGGAGATAAAATAACAGATTCTATGAAAGAAGCAATGGAAGAAACAGCTCGTCGTAGAACTATCCAAGAAAAATATAATAAAGAACATAATATTACTCCAAAAACAATTATTAAGGATATAAGAGAAGTAATTAGTAATACCGATCTAAATAAAGAAACTAAGACTAAGAAATTAACTAAGAAAGAAATAGCTCATAATATGGAAGTTATCGAACAAGAAATGAGAGAAGCAGCAAGAAACTTAGACTTCGAACGTGCTATGGAATTACGTGATATATTATTTGAAATGAAAAGTAATTAAGTGGAGGACTTATGAAAAGAAGTATAAAAGTAATAGTTTTATTAATAATATTATTAATTGCTAGTACAGGATGTACTAGAGTATCACAAAGTGAAAAAACAAGATGTGAAAGTATTGGAATGCAAAGAGCAACAACATGGCTAAGAAATAAAGGAATAAATGCTAATATTGTAAGTGCAAATGCCAAAATAACTGGTGATAGACAAATTTGGTATGAAGTATATCTAGATCAAAGACTATCAGGAGATGTTGATGTTGAAATTAACTATAATGGTGTTAATAAAGCAATAAAAACAGATTGCAAAGGTACTGATGAAGAAGCATATAATAGAATGGATACTCTAAATGGACGTGAAGATCAACTTACTTCATGTGTAACATATGATGGAATAAAAGTATGTAATGTTAATGGAGAAGAACCAGATATACAAATATCAACTTCATATGAAAAACTAGATGAAAATCAAGTAATAAATACATACACAATAACTCAAGAAGAAAATAGAGGATTCTTCCGTGTATATATTCCAATCTATAAAGTTGGTAGTAGATATAATTCTCTTATACTATTAAATAAACAAATAAGAACTAATGGAGATTACACATCAAAGGAAAGATTAAATGTTACTAATGACTTTAATTACTTTTATACATCAATTAATATCACAGAAGGTAAAGGTCAATTTACTATAATTGAAAATAGATAATATGAAAAAATATAAAAAAATATATATAGAAATAACTAATAATTGTAATTTAAATTGTAGTTTCTGTAGTGAAGTCAAAAAGCCTCGTAGGAATATGACTTTAGATGAATTTGATTTAATTCTAAATAAGATAAAAGGATTTACTGATTATATATATCTTCATGTAAAAGGAGAACCTTTAATACATAAAGATATAATTAAGTTTATTAATAAAGCAAATGAATACAATCTAAAAGTAAATCTAACCACTAATGGAGTATTTTTTTCTAAATATGCTAAAGAATTAGGAAAATGTAATAATCTAAATAAAATAAATTTTTCACTACATTGTGAACACAATAAAGAAAACTACTTAGAAGATATATTTGATAATATAAAATACTTATCAAAAAATACTACAGTAATTTATAGATTATGGACTTTAAAGAATAATGAATTAGATAATAATTCACAGAAAATAGTGGATAAAATAAAATCTTATTATAATTTATCCACAGAAACTGTTGATAAAATTAAAAATGAGAATAATACAAAAATTTCTTCCACAATTTATGTGGATAAAGATAATGAATTTATATGGCCAACTGTTAATAACTATAAAAGTAATGGATATTGCTATGGACTAAATACTCATATAGCTATTCTAGTAGATGGTACAGTAGTACCATGTTGCTTAGATTCTAATGGAGTAATAGATTTAGGAAATATTTATAAAGATAATTTAGAAGATATTATTAATAGTGATAGATATCAAAATTTATTAAAATCATTTAGAGATAGAAAGCCTTGTGAAGAGTTATGTAAATCATGCGTATTTAAAGAAAGATTTTAATTTACAAAAGTAAATAAATATAATACAATGAATATATGAAGAGATTCTTCATAAAATAAAAAAGAGAGGGCAAATAGCTTTCATAATGCTCCTCTTGTTGTTTTGTTATCCGAAACCTAGTTTCGGATGTTTTTTATTATTTAACTAATAGTATAACTACAGTAAGTAATAAAAGAATTATTAGAAATAATAGTTTTTCACGTTCTTTCATAATAATCCCTCCTTTCCTAACCGAACCCCTGACGGTCAAAAAAAGAGAAACATCCTATTACCCTCTACTATATTATTCGCAAGAAAAAGATTTTCTTCCAAAGAAATAGGAAAATAATTATATTTTTCTTTTTTTGTGGTATAATATGCAAGAGGTGGTACTATGGATAAAATTATAGTAAAAGGTGCACGAGAAAATAATTTAAAAAATATAGATATCGAATTACCTAAAAATAAGTTAATAGTAATGACAGGTTTATCAGGAAGTGGTAAATCTTCTTTAGCGTTCGATACTATTTATGCAGAAGGACAACGTAGATATGTTGAAAGTTTATCTGCTTATGCTAGACAATTTTTAGGAAATACTGAAAAAAGTGATGTTGATTCTATAGAAGGACTTTCTCCTGCTATATCCATAGACCAAAAAACTACTAATAATAATCCAAGAAGTACTGTAGGTACAGTAACTGAAATATATGATTATTTAAGACTTGTTTTTGCACGTTGTGGAGTTCCATACTGTCCTAATCATAATATTCCAATAACTAGTCAAAGTGTTGAAGAAATGACTAATAAAATTATGGAATATCCTATGGGTACTAAAATGGTTATAATGTCACCTGTAGTACATGGAGAAAAAGGTACACATAAAGATTTATTTGAAAAATTAAGAAAAGATGGATATGTAAGAGTTCGTGTTAATGGTGAAATGTATGATTTGTCAGAAGAAATTACTCTAGATAAAAATACTAAAGATAAAATAGATGTAGTTATAGATAGAATTGTATTAAAAGAAGAATCAAGATCTAGATTATTTGAATCTATTGAACAAGCAACTAAATTATCTAATGGAAAAGTAGTAATACAAATATTGGGAGATAATGCTAAAGAACTAGTCTTTTCAGAACAATTTGCTTGTCCCCATTGTGAATTTTCACTTCCTGAATTAGAACCAAGACTATTTAGTTTCAATGCCCCATATGGAGCATGCCCTGATTGTAAAGGATTAGGCATTAAACAACAAATAGATGTAGATTTACTTATCCCAGATGAGAATAAATCATTAAAAGATGGATGTATTAAAACACTTACAGATGATCCTGAAGCAATTGAATTCATGGAGTTAGAATGCTTATGCAAACATTATAAGATTGATATGACTTCACCTTGGAAAAAATTATCTAAGAAAGCAAAAGATTTAATTTTATATGGCAGTGATGAACCAATAAGAATTAATTATTCAACACGTGGTGGTATTAAAAGAGATAAAATGGATTTCTATGAAGGAATAGTTAATAGATTAGAACGCCGTCATATGGATACAACATCAACTTGGATAAGAGAATGGTTAGATAACTATATGGTAGATCACACTTGTGATACATGTCATGGTGCTAGACTTAATGACGATGTACTACAAGTTAAATTAGGTAAAAAGAATATCTTTGAAGTAACAGAAATGTCTATAAAAGATTTAATACCATTCTTTGAAAACTTAAAATTATCAAAAGAAAAGGAAGAAATAGCAAAATTAGTAATCAAAGAAATTCTAGATAGATTACATTTCTTAGAAAATGTAGGATTAGGTTATCTTACATTAAGTAGAAATGCAGGAAGTCTTTCTGGTGGAGAAGCTCAACGTATTAGACTAGCTACTCAAATAGGATCACGTTTAAGTGGAGTTTTATATGTACTAGATGAACCTAGTATTGGACTTCACCAAAGAGATAATGAAAAACTAATTAAATCATTACTTGAAATGAGAGACTTAGGAAATACTTTAATAGTAGTAGAACATGATACTGATACAATGCTAGCTAGTGACTATTTAGTAGATATTGGTCCTGGTGCCGGAGATAAAGGTGGTTATGTAGTAGCAGCCGGTACTCCAGAAGAAGTAATGAATAATAAAGATAGTATCACAGGACAATATTTAAGTGGCAAATTATGTATTGAAGTTCCAAAAACAAGAAGAAAAGGTTTAAAAAAATATCTAAAAATTAAAGGAGCTAAAGAACATAATCTTAAAAATATAGATGTAGATATACCATTAGGAACATTCACATGTGTAACTGGTGTATCAGGTTCAGGTAAATCTACTTTAGTAAATGAAATACTTGTAAAAGCATTATCAAAGAAAATATATGATAGTAAAGATAAACCAGGTAAGCATGAAAAAATACTTGGTATGGATAATATAGATAAGATAGTAGCTATTTCACAAAACCCAATAGGTAGAACTCCAAGAAGTAATCCAGCAACTTACACTGGCGTATTTGATGATATTAGAGAATTATATACAAATACTAAAGAAGCTAAGATGCATGGATTTGAGAAAAATAGATTCTCATTCAATGTAAAAGGTGGAAGATGTGAAGCATGTCGTGGAGATGGTGTTAAAAAAATAGAAATGCATTTCTTGCCAGACGTATATGTTCCTTGTGAAGTATGCCATGGAACAAGGTATAACACAGATACATTAAACATAAGATATAAAGGTAAGAATATTGCAGATATACTTGATATGAGAGTTACAGAAGCTTTAGAATTTTTTGAAAATGTTCCTAAAATAAAAAGAAAACTACAAGTTATTGAAGATGTAGGACTTGGTTATATTAAATTAGGACAAAGTGCTCCAACATTATCAGGTGGAGAAGCAGAACGTGTAAAACTTGCTAAAGAATTACAAAAAATACCTACAGGTAAAACATTATATGTCTTAGATGAACCTACAACAGGACTTCATACTGATGACATTAAGCGTTTACTTGCAATTTTACAAAAAATAGTAGATAATAAAAACACAGTATTAGTTATAGAACATAATTTAGATGTTATAAAATGTGCAGACTATATTATTGATCTTGGTCCAGATGGTGGAGATGGTGGAGGTAATATAGTAGCTACTGGTACTCCAGAAGAAGTATCAAAGATTAAAGAATCATATACAGGAGAATTCTTAAAGAAAATACTATAGAGGTGAATGTATGAAGCTAGTAATCAAAGATAAAAACAAGACAAGGATAAATAGATTATTTGATTGGGTAATCCATATGATAGGATATATTCTAGTTTTTATCGGAGTTACTAGTTTTTTTAAATCTATTTATATAGATAGTGATCATTTAATTATATGGTCATCTATCATAGTATTAATAATATATTTTCTAAATAAAACAATTAAACCAATACTTGTAACACTAACAATCCCAATAACTGGTTTAACTTTAGGATTGTTTTATCCATTTATAAATTTATTTATATTAAAATTAGTTGATTGGATATTAGGAAAACATTTCCAATTATATAATATATGGATTGCTCTTTTAGTAGCAGTACTTTTATCAATAACTAATTTTATAATGGATAAAATTATTAATAATATACTTAAAGGAGTAAGATCTCATGAATAGTACTTTATTAGATTTAGGTTTTTTCAAAATAAAGTGGTATTCTTTCTTTATTTTTATGGGAATTGTTACTGCAGTATTTGTAATATTAAAAGAATATAAAAAGAAAGATCCTAATAAAGATAAATTAATTGATTTATTATTTTATGGAATAATTATTGGTATATTAGGAGCTAGAATTTATTATGTATTATTTAATTTAAATTATTACTTATCTAATCCATTAGAAATATTAGAAGTATGGAATGGAGGACTTGCTATCCATGGAGGAATAATAGCTAGTTTAATATTCTTATTTATTTATTGTAAGAAAAAAAAGATGAATTTTTTATTGATATTAGATATACTAGTAGTAGGAGTAATTATAGCTCAAAGTATTGGTAGATGGGGTAATTTTTTTAATGGAGAAGCTTATGGAAGAATAGTATCTTTAAGTTTTTTAAAAGGAATGCATTTACCTAAATTCATAATAGATGGAATGTATATAGATGGTTTTTATCGAGAACCAACATTTCTATATGAATCAATATTCTCGTTATTAGGATTTATAGTATTACTTCTAATAAGAAAAATAAAAAATTTAAGAGTAGGTATGTTAACAGGAATATACTTCATATGGTATGGAATAGAGCGCTTCATAATAGAAACATTTAGAAGTGATTCACTATTAATTGGAAATTTAAAACAAGCTCAAATAATTTCTATTATTTCTTGTATAGTTGGAATATATTTACTTTTTAAGAATATAAAAAGTAATAAACTATACAAGGAGGAGAAAATATTTATAGAAAAGTAGGAGGAAGTATGTATAAGAAAGTAGTAGTATTAGGTGGAGGAACAGGAATGAGTTTTCTTCTTAGAGGATTAAAGGATTTCCCAGTAGATATAACTGCAGTAATCACAGTAAGTGATAATGGTAGATCAACTGGTAGATTAAGAGAAGAATTTCATACACCAGCAGTAGGTGATATTAGAAAAGTAGTTACCAATTTAAGTCAAACAGATGAAGCAATAAAATATATGATGTCTTATAGATTTAAAACATCAAGTGATTTAGATGGCCATGCCGTAGGTAACTTAATTTTAACAGCTATGTTAGATATAACAGGAAGCCTAAAAGATTCAATAAAACACTTAAGCAAATTACTAGATGTTCGTCATAAAGTATTACCTATTTCTGAAGATTCTGATCTAACTTTAATGGGAAAAGACACTGATGGTCATGTTGTTGAAGGTGAAGAAGAAATAACTATGTGGCCTAAAAAAATAGAAAAAATATATTATAAACATGAACCAAAAGTATTACCTGAAGTACTAACAGAAATAAAAAAAGCAGACTTAATAGTATTCAGTATGGGTAGCTTATATACAAGTGTACTTCCTAATATAATTTGTAAAGAAGTAAAGAAAGCGCTTAATGAAGCAAAAGCTCCTATAATGTATCTATCAAATATAGTAACTCAACCTGGAGAAACTGATGGATTCACAGTAGGAGATCATGTTAAATTATTAAATAAATATTTAGATAAGAGAAAAGTAGATGTAGTTATCGCAAGTAATACAAAAATATCAGAAAAAATGGCAAAGAAATATGAAACAGAAGAACAAAAAGATCCAGTATTAATTGATTATGATGAAATTAATAAAATTGGTGTTGAATTAATAGAAGATGATTTAATGATTATTGATTCTGACAATACATTAAAACATGATAGTCTAAAATTAAGTTCTGTAATATTTTCATATTTAATGAGAAGAAAAAAATAATATGTCATATACAGTAACTATAAAAGAAGAAATAGTAAAAGAAGAAACAACTGAGTCAGCTCTAATCGCAGAACTTTCAGGATATATTAGAAATAACTCTATTATTTCTAAAGATAAGATAACTATGACTACAGAAAACTACTTTATTGTAGAAAGAATAATAAATGGAATTAAAGATATATTTGATATTAATGCAAAAGTAGATACAATAGAAAATCTAAATTTCAGTAAAAATGCTTTATATCAAATCACTATAAAAGACAATCTACCTAATATATTAAAAACATTAGGTATAAAAGATGAAGACGGTAAATACTTAGACACAGTTCCTAATTATATAGTAGGAGCTAATGAAGAAATAAGAGCTTACTTAAGAGGAGTATTCTTAAGTAGTGGTAGTATCAATGATCCAAAAAAATCAAGATATCATATGGAATTATTAATAAATAAACCAGAAGAAAGTGTATTTGTTCAAAAATTATTAAATATCTTTGACTTAAATGCCAAAATATTAAATAGAGATAAAGGATATATGATTTATATAAAAGAAGCAGAAAAAATAAGTGATTTTTTAAAAATACTAGGTGCTTCTAAAGCAGTAATGTATTATGAAGATGTAAGAGTATATAGAGATCAAAAAAATAAAACTAATAGATTAAATAATTGTGAGCAAGCTAATATGGATAAAATAATAGAAAATGCTACATCACAATTAGAAGATATAGAAATAATAGAACAAAATGATGGTGTAGTACTTTTAGATGATAAAGTAAAAGAAGCCTTAGAATATAGAAAAAAATACCCAGAAACATCTTTAAAAGAGTTAGCTGAAATTATATCTTTAGAAACAAATAAATCTATAACTAAATCAGGATTAAATCATCGATTAAAAAAATTAAAAGATTTAGCTGATAATTTTAGAAAAATGAATAAATAGATTTACAAAAGTAAACAAATATAATACAATAAATATAGAGAAGCAAGTCTGATTCTACAGATGCTCTCTTTTGGAGTACATCCGAAAAATCATTTTCGGGTGTTTTTTTCTATTTAAGTAATAGTATTCCTATTAATATAAATAGTAAGATGATTATTATGTATAAAGACTTCTCTCTATATGTCATAATATCACCTCCCCTCAACAGAACCGAACCCCGGACCTAGTTAAAAGAAAACACCTTCAAACTCACCCCTCAATATATTATTAGAAAAAAAATAATTATCCCAACTAAAAAGATGTAAAAATTACATCTTTTTTATTATTTTATCAACTAAACCATATTCTAAAGCCTCTTTGGCATTTAAATAATTATCTCTATCAGTATCTTTTTCTATAGTTTTAATATGTTTATTAGTATTTTTAGAAAGAATAGTATTAAGTCTATTCTTTAAATCAAGTATTCTATCAGTAGCAATTTTAACGTCACTAGCTTGTCCTTCACTTCTACCTAATACTTGATGAATCATAACATCAGCATTAGGTAAAATATATCTTTTTCCTTTACTACCACTAGATAATAGTACTGCTGCCATACTAGCACAAATACCATACCCTATAGTACAGACCTTACTCTTAATAAAATTCATCGTATCATATATTGCAAGTCCTGAAGTAACACTACCACCTGGAGAATTAATATATATAGATATATCATCATGATTTAATGAATCTAAATATAATAATTGTGCTACTACTAAATTACTTAATGCATCATCTATTTCACCTGATATAAATATAATTCTATTTTTTAATAATATAGAATATAAATCATAACTTCTTTCTCCATCATCTTCTTTATCTAAAACAATTGGAATTAAATTCATAATTATCACCTATAATATAGTATAGTGTCAAATAATAAAATTATTCATATTATAATTAGACAAAATATGTTATACTAAAATATAAGAATAGGGAGTGGTATTGTGATAGATACTATAGAAGTAACAATTAACGGTAAAACATATAAATATACAAAAGATATTACTCTTCAAGAAATCTATGCTGAGTATCAAGGAGAACATAAATATCCTATATTACTAGCTAGAGTAGATAATCGTTTAAGAAACCTTACATATCAATTAAAAGAAAATTGTAATGTAGAATTTTTAGATTTAACTACAAGTGAAGGAAATAGAGTACATGTTAATGCTTTAACATTTATTCTTTTATATGCAGTAAAAAAATTATATAGTAAAAGTGCAAATGTAACAATTCAACACTCTATTGATAAAGGTATATATTTTGTAACTGATTTTAAATTAACTGAAGAAAAACTAGCTGCTATCAAAGCAGAAATGAAAGAAATAATAAAGAAAGATATGCCTATTACTAAATTAACTGTAGATAGAATAGAAGCAATTAATTATTTCAAACAAATTGGTGATGAAGTAAAAGCTAATACTATGAAATATAATACTAATAATTATGTAACATTATATAGATTAGGTAATATGTATAATTTCTTTTATAATTTAATGCCTACATCTACAGGAAGTGTAAAAGATTTTGATTTAACTTTTATAAATCAAAATGGATTTGTATTGAGATTCCCAACAGTATATGAGAATGATAAAATACCAAGATATAAACACCATCAAGGTATGTTCGATGTGTATACTGAATACAGAGATTGGGCAAAATTAATGACTATAGAAAACTCTACTGATTTAAATAGAGTTGTATCTAGTGGAAGAATTAATGATTTAATTAAAATAGATGAAACGCTACAAAGTGGTAGATTATTAAGAGTAGCAAAAGATATTAATGATAAAAGAGATAAATTAAAAGTAGTTTTACTTGCAGGACCATCATCATCAGGTAAAACTACTACTTCAAGAAAATTATCTATGTTCTTAGAAGCTTTCGGATTACATCCGAAACCATTAAGTATGGATGATTATTTCTTAGAAAGAGATCAAACGCCTAAAGATAAAAACGGTAAATATGATTTTGAATGCTTAGAAGCGGTTGATTTAAAACTACTTGATAAACAAATAGGACAATTATTAAATGGTGAAAAGATTACCGTACCAACATATAATTTTACATTAGGTGAAAAAGAATTTAGGGAAGAAATGCAATTAGGAGAAAATGATATTTTAATAATTGAAGGTATTCATGCCTTGGATGATAGAATTACAAAAAATGCACCTAGAGATAAAATATATAAGATATACATTTCTCCATTAACAGAATTAAATATTGATAATCATAATCGTATATCAACTAGTGATAGTAGATTATTAAGAAGAATAGTAAGAGATAATAGAACAAGAAGTTATTCAGTAGAAAAAACATTATCTCAATGGCCTAATGTAAGAAATGGTGAAGAAAAATGGATATTCCCATATCAAGATGATAATGATGCTATTATAAATACAGCTGCAATATATGAAATTGGAGTACTAAAAACATATGTTGAACCATTATTATATTCAGTAGAATCTGATTCTCCATATTATGAAGATGCTAAGAGATTATTAAACTTCTTAAGATTATTCTTACCAATCTCAGCAGATGCTATTCCAGAAGATGCAATAATAAGAGAATTTATTGGAGGAAGTTATTTCCATGAATAAAAAATTAGATAAACATCTAATTTTTTTATGCAAAAAACTAATTATAAGGTATAATAATAATATAGGAGATGATTAAATGATAAAAGTAGCCATTAATGGTTTTGGAAGAATTGGTAGATTATGTTTTAGATTAATGGAAGAAAATCCTGAATTTGAAGTAGTAGCTATCAATGATTTAACAGATGCAGAACAACTTGCATACTTATTAAAATATGATACAAATCATAGAAATTACAGAATTGATGAAATTAAGGCAGATGGAGATTACATTGTAGTAGGAGATAGAAAGGTAAGAGTATATGCTGAAAAAGATCCAGCACTATTACCTTGGAAAGATTTAGATATCGATGTAGTATTTGAATGTACTGGTCTATTTACTAAAAAGGAAGATGCAACTAAGCATATTGATGCAGGAGCAAAACACGTTATTATTTCTGCACCAGCTAAAGGTGATTTAAAAACAATAGTTTATAATGTTAACCATGAAATTTTAACTGGAGATGAACAAATTATTTCAGCAGCTAGTTGTACTACAAACTGTTTAGCACCAGTTGTTGATGTACTTGATAAAGAATTTGGAATAGTTAAAGGTTATATGACTACAGTTCATGCATATACAAATGATCAAGCATCCCTTGATATTGCCCATAAAAAAGGACATTTAGCACGTCGTGGTAGAGCATGTGCAGCAAATATTGTTCCAGCTTCAACTGGAGCAGCTTCAGCAATAGGTCTAGTATGTCCTAACTTAGCTGGAAAACTTGATGGAACTGCAATGAGAGTTCCAGTACCAACTGGTTCAGTTATAGACTTAACACTAGAACTAGGAAGAAACACAACAAAAGAAGAAATTAATGAAGTATTAAAATCTCATACTAATGAAACAATGGAATTTACAATGGATCCAATAGTATCAAGCGATGTTATAGGAAGACGTTGTGGTTCACTTGTAGATGGACTTTCTACAAATGTATTAGAAGTAGAAGGACGCCAATTAGTAAAAGTAGTTTCTTGGTATGATAATGAAATGAGCTATACTGCCCAAATGGTAAGAACAGCTAAATACTTAATGACTAAATAAAAAGGAGAAATCCTTTTTTTATTTGTAAAAAAATGCTATAATTTAAATAGATAGGAGAATTTTCCATGAAAACAATAAAAGACTTAAATATAGATGGTAAAAAAGTAATTATTAGATGTGATTTTAATGTGCCAATTAAAGATGGTAAAATAGTAGATGATACTAGAATTAAAGGAGCACTAGAAACAATTAAATATTGTATAGAAAGAGATTGCAAAGTAATTCTTTTATCCCATTTAGGAAGAATAAAAGAAGAATCTGATTTAAAGAAAAATGATTTATCAATAGTAGCAGAAAGACTAGCCTCTTTATTAAAACAAGATGTATTATTCAGTGAAGAAACAAGAGGAGAAGAATTAGAAGATACAATTAATAGTATGGAAGAAGGAGAAGTACTATTAATCCAAAATACTCGTTATGAAGATTTAAATGGTAAAAAAGAAAGCGGAAATGATCCTGAACTTGGTAAATATTGGGCATCTCTAGGAGATATATTTATAAATGATGCATTCGGTACTGCTCATAGAGCACATGCGTCTAATGTAGGAATTGCTTCCAATTTACCTAGTGGAGTAGGATTTTTAATAGAAAAAGAACTTAATGCTTTAAAAGAATTAGATAAACCAGCTCATCCATTTGTAGTAGTATTAGGAGGAGCAAAAGTATCTGATAAAATAGGAGTAATAGAAAATCTAGTAAAAAAGGCTGACTTTATATTAATAGGTGGAGCTATGGCATTTACATTTTTAAAAACTCTTAACTATGAAATAGGTAAATCTCTATTAGATGAAGAAAACCTTGATTTTTGTAAGAAAATAATGGCTGACTATGGAGAAAAAATAGTTTTACCAATGGATTTTGCTGTAACAAATGAATATACTAATAATGAAAAATATAGAACAAAAATGATTAATAACTTTGATAAAAATGAAATGGGATTAGATATCGGACCTAAAACAGTAGAATTATTCAAAAGTATATTAAAAGATGCATCAGTAGTTATATGGAATGGACCACTAGGTGTATACGAATTTTCTAAATATAAAAAAGGTACAGATGAATTACTAAAATATATTGTCGATAATAATATTAAAACAATATTAGGTGGAGGCGATATAGTAGCAGCAGCTACTGAAGCTAAATTAAAAGACAAAGTATATCATGCATCAACTGGTGGAGGCGCAACACTAGAATATTTAGAAGGTAAAAAATTACCTGGTATAGAAATAATTAAATAAATAGTAGGTGAGTAAGTTGAATATAGAAAGATTATTTTTATTAGATCCATATAATGATAAACATTTAGAAAAAATTATTTCATTTGAAAACGAAAATAATATGGAAGACAAACCATCAGAATATATAAAAAAAGTTAGAGAAAATTTCTCTAAAGAAGAATTTTATGATCCTAATAAAAATGAAATAGAAGAAATTATATTTACTGAAAAAATGGATAAAATAACAGATTGTTGTTATATACAAGGAGAAAAAGATACAAAAAAATGTAAGATTACTCCATTAAATATAAATAATAAAAATAAAAGAAGACACTTACCAGAATTAGCAGCTACTTACTCATTAGATACTTTAGGTATGGAAGAAGTATTTGTTAATGTAGAAGAAACTGATAATAACATGATCACATACCTTGAATTAAAAGGATTTGAAAACTTAGGAGAAATAGAAGGTAATATATTATTACTAAAAGAAAAGGAAGAAAAAGAAAATAGTCAGAGGATGATATAATGAGTATAATTAAAAACATAAAGAAAAATACAATTTTTTTATTAATTATAACTATCATAGTACTTTATATACTACTAAAAGATGACTTTAAAGATATAATTGATATATTAATTAAAATAGATATCAAATATCTTTTATTGGCATTTCTTTTTTATGCACTATTCATAGTAATAAAAGGTTTTGTTAATTATAAAATAACTAATGATAAAAAACGTCTAACTTTAAAAGAAGCAATAAAACATAATATAATTACCCAATTTTTTAACGGAGTAACACCATTTTCTACAGGTGGACAACCAATGGAAGTATATATGTTAATGGAACACGATATACCTATAGCAAAAGCAACAAACCAAACAATACAAAGTTTTATTTTCTATCAAATAGCTTTGGTAATATGTGGAACTATCGCAGTAGTAAATAATTTTTTATTTCCTATATTTCCAAAAGTAAGAATACTTCAAATATTAGTACTATTAGGATTTATTATTAATGTATTTGTAGTAGTAGTATTAGTATTAATATCTCGAAGCAAAAGAGTAACTAATAAATTAAGTAGTATTAGTATAAAAATAATGAAAAAATTAAAAATAAAAGTTGATGAAGAAGATATTAAACAAAAATTTTCTGACTATCATGAAGGATTCAAAGAATTAAGAAAAAGAAAAAAATTATTTATAGGTGGAGTATTATTAAATATAGTTAGCTTATTATGTTTATATATAGTACCGATGTTTATACTATATAGTATGGGAGATTTTACTAGTTTAACTATTAACAATACAATAACAGCTTCAGCATATGTATATATAATAGGTGGATTTGTTCCAATCCCAGGTGCTAGTGGTGGTATTGAATATGGATTTGGAAGATTCTTTGGAAACTTTATAGTAGCATCTAAATTATCTGCTGTACTTCTATTATGGAGATTTATAACTTATTATGTCGGAGTAATTATAGGAGCTATTGTATTCAATTTTGAAAAGAAGGTGACTAAATGAGAATAGGTATATTTTCAGAAACATATACGCCATATATAAGTGGATTAGTAACTAGTGAAGTTATGCTAAAAAAAGGATTAGAAGCACTAGGCCATGAAGTATATGTAGTAACAGCAAATCTAGAAAGTTTTAAATATGAATATGATGAAAAAGAAAGAATATTAAGAATACCAGGTATTCCTACAGGAATATATGATTCTAGATTTACTAGTGTATATCCAGTAAGAGCAGTTAATAAAATTAAAAGTTGGAAATTAGATGTAATACATTCTCAAACAGAATTCGCTATAGGTACATTTGCCCGTATTCTATCAAAACAATATAATATTCCACTTGTCCATACATACCATACTATGTATGAAGATTATATATACTATATAACTAAAGGATATTTTGATAAATCAAGTAAAAAATTAGTAGAGTATTTAACTAAATTCTATTGTGATACCACAGCTACTGAACTTATAGTACCAACTACCAAGATATATAAACTATTTAAAGAAAAATATAAATTTGAAAAAAATATTAATATAATTCCTACAGGAATAGATGTAGAAAGATTCTTTAAAGAAAATATAGATATAAAAAACGTCAATGATTTAAAGAAAAATTTAAATATAGATAAAAAAGACTTTAATTTATTATTTGTAGGAAGATTAGCTGAAGAAAAAAATGTTGAATTTTTACTAGAAGCACATAAAGAGTTAATAAAAAAACATAAGAATATGAAATTAATAATAGTAGGAGATGGACCTGATAAAGATAAGTATATTGAATATGCTAAAAAACTAGGTTTAAGTAAAAATATCATATTTACAGGTAAAGCAAAATGGACTGATATCCCATACTATTATCATATAGCCAATCTTTTTGTCACAGCCTCAAAAACAGAAACACAAGGCCTAACAGTAATAGAAGCTATGGCTTCTAATGTATGCCCTGTATGTATGAAGGATGAAGCTTTCCAAAGTATGGTTACTGATGATTTAAATGGTGTATTCTTTGAAACTCAAGAAGAATATATAAAACAAATAGAAAGGTTATATAATAATAAGAAAGAATTAGAAAGATTAAATAGACAAGCAAGAATACAATCAGAAACATATAGTACTAAATTTTATGCAGAAAGAGTACTTGGAGTATATAAAAGAGCTATAAATGAAAAGAAAAAAGAAAATAGATTTGGTATAGTATCTAAAATAGCTAAAAGTATAAAGGAGAAGTTCAATGATAGTAGCACTAAACAATAAAAGTAATTTAGACAAAGAAGAATTTATTAATTATTTAGAAAATTTAAAAAATATTAAAACACAAAGTGATTTAATTTTATGTCCTACATTTTTAAATATTCCACTAGTAAATATAGAAATTCCTATAGGATCACAAAATGTAAGTATAAATGATAATGGAGCTTATACTGGGGAAATATCTGCAAAAGAGTTAAAAAGTTTTAATGTTAAGTATGCTATAGTAGGTCATTCTGAAAGAAGAAATTATCAAAAAGAAACAAATGAAGAAATAAAAGAAAAAATAAAGAAATTAGAAGAAAATAATATAACTCCAATACTATGTATAGGAGAGTCAAAAGAACAAAGAGAAAATAATACATATAAAGAAGTATTAAAAGAAGAATTAAGTATATTAGATAATAATTCTAATGTAATAATAGCTTATGAACCTATATGGTCTATAGGAACTGGTATTATCCCAACAAATGAAGAAATAGAAGAAGTATTTAAATACATTAAGAGTATGTTTCCTAATAATAAAGTATTATATGGAGGAAGCGCTAATAATGATAATATAGATACTTTAAAACAAATAAATTTAATAGATGGATATTTATTAGGAGGATTAAGTCTAAAACCTGATAAACTACAAATATTCTTAGATAAATTAAATTAATATACAATATTGGACACGTTCGACAAAACTTGTCCTTTTTTTATCTTTCCTAAATTATCGACATATTATATAATTATAATGCGTGGTAAATAGAGAGGAGAAAAAATGAACAACACACGACTATTAGTCATCGATGATGACGAAAACTTAGTTAGTATCATTAAAAAATATTTTAATAATACAAAAGAAGTTGAAGTAGTATTAGAAGCACATGATGGAGAAGAAGGTATTTCTCTGATTAAAGAAAAGAAAAATGAATTTGATGTAATATTATTAGACATAATAATGCCTAATAAAGATGGTATTGCAGTACTAGAATATCTAAATAAACATGAAATAGATAAAAAAGTAATTGTATTAACAGCATACAACGCGCAAGAAATGATTAGTAAAGTAGCATCTTTAGGAGCAAGTTACTTTATGCTTAAGCCTTTTAATCTAATAGATTTAGAAAATAAAGTAAAATCATTATCTAGAAAAAACACAATATCTGAATCTATTGATTTAATTCATAATAATCTACAAATCACAATTACAAAGACACTTCATGAATTGGGTGTTCCATCTCATATAAAAGGATATCAATATATAAGAGAAGGAATAACATTAGTTTATAAAAGACCTGATATCGCAGGAGGTATTACTAAAGAATTATATCCAGAAATTGCCAAAAAATTTAATTCAACAGTATCTCGTGTAGAACGAGCTATACGTCATGCAATAGAAGTAAGTTGGAATAGAGGTAATTGGGATTTAATGGAAGATATATTTGGACATAGTGTAGATATAGATAAAGCTAAACCTACAAATTCAGAGTTCATTGTTACTATCGCAGATAAAATGAGATTAGATTATAATAAACCTTTAATTACAAACTAAAGGTTTTTATTTGACTTTTTTTTAAATAAAAAGTATACTTATTTTAGAAAATATGTGAGGAGGATACAGTAAATGGAACGAAAAATAGATTTATACTTTCAAAAATGGAAAAAAGATATAATTAGAAAACCATTAATAGTATATGGGGCTAAACAAATAGGTAAGACATATTCAAGTTTATCGTTTGGTAAAAAAGAATATAAAAATACTGTATATATAAACACTCAAAATAATAAAGAAATAAAAGAATTATTTGAAAAAGAAAGATCAAGTGAAAAAATAATATTAAAATTATCATTAATAACAGGAGAAACTATTCTTAAAGAAGATACTTTAATAATATTAGATAATATTAATGATATAGATATTATTAAAGGACTTAAAATTTTTGGTAGTGAACATAGTAAATATCATATTATAGCCATTATTACTACTAAAGATAAATTAAATGAATATAAAGGAGAAGAACTTCAATTTAAGGCAATGTTTGGAATGGACTTTGAAGAATACTTATGGGCTAAAGATGAAAAAAGCTTAGCAGACTTAATAAGAGAATCATTTACTAAAAGAAAAACAAATCCATTTCATAAAGTTGCATTAGAACTATTTGAAGAATATCTAACTACAGGAGGATTACCTGAAGTAATAGAAAAATCTTTAAATGAAAAAGATGAATATATCTTAGATTCAATAAAACAAAAAATAATAAATGTTTATAAAAATGAAATATCACTAAACCATAATTTAATAGATATACCTAGAGGAATAGAAGTAATAGATTCAATCCCTTCTCAATTACAAAAAGAAAACAAAAAATTCCAATATGGATTAATGGGTGCTGGTAAAAGAGCAAAAGAATATGAAAGCACTATTAATTATTTAGTTAATAATCAATTAATATATAGAAGTTTTAAAATAAAAGATGTAAAATCACCTTTAAGTAGTTGTAAAGAAATAGATAGTTTCAAATTATTCTATGTAGATGAAGGATTATTATTTACTGCAATGCATCTAACTAAAAAGAAATTATTAACAGATGAAAACTTAAAAGAAATATTATATGAGAATCATATAGCTAAAACATTATCGGATGCAGGATATTCTCTATATTATTATCAATCAGAAGGAAAAGCTGAAGTTAACTTTGTAATTCAAAATAGAAATGGTCAAATAATACCAATAGAATTAACTACAAAAACAAACTCTAAAGCAAAATCACTTGCAGTATTTATGAAAAAATTCACTGTAACTAGTGCATATAGAATAACTGAAAATAATTTTTCAACAAAAAAAGATATAAGATATATCCCAATATATTCTATATTCTGTCTAAATGATACAAAATAAAAAGGACTTAGTCCTTTTTTTATTGATTAATTAATTCATCCATGTCTATTTCAAATAATTTACCAGGATCAATATCTAATGCAACAGATATTTTCCATACTGTATCTACTGAAAAAGATTTTTTACCTTTTCTAGATTCGTTTCTTCGAATAAATTCATGACTAACACCAACTCGTTCTGCTAACTCTGCTTGAGTAATACCAGCTAAGTTTCTATACTTCTTAATATTTTTAGAAATTTGTTCATATATATTTAATTCATATTTATTCATAAATACCTCCAAAACTGTTAATAATATTATGAAATAAAACAATAAAAATATATGTAAACTGAAAGTGTACATAGAAATAATTTGAATAATTCGTGCATATGTTCTATAATTAGTTTGAGGTGGTTTGATGAAAGATAGAGTAGTATTTCATATAGATGTTAATAATGCATTTCTTTCATGGACTGCAGTTTACTTACTTAATAACGGATTTAATAAAGATATAAGGAAAATACCTTCAGTAATAGGCGGAGATGAACACTCAAGACATGGCATAGTTCTAGCTAAATCTCCAGTGGCTAAAAAACTAGGAGTAAAATCAGCTGAACCTATATATATGGCTAAAAAGAAATGTCCTGATTTAGAAGTGTATCCGCCACAATATAAATATTATTATGAAAGATCTCGTGAATTAATGAATTATTTATCACAGTATTCTCCTCATCTAGAACAGTATTCAGTAGATGAATGTTTCCTAGATATGAGTGGAATGACTTATATATATAAGGATCTAGAAAAACTAGCTTATAAGATAAAGGATGAAGTAAAAGAAAAATTTGGATACACTGTAAACGTTGGTATAGGAAATAATAAACTATGTGCTAAAATGGCCAGTGACTTTGAAAAACCAGATAAAGTACATACTCTATATAAAGATGAAATAGTATCTAAATTATGGCCTCTTGATGTAGGAGATTTATTCATGTGTGGAAAAAGCACTAAAAGTGAATTAAATAAACTTAGTATTTATACAATAGGAGATTTAGCTAAAAAAGACTTAAAATTTTTAGAAAGACATTTTAAATCTCAAGGAAAATATTTATATAATGCTAGTAGAGGATTAGATGATGATAAAGTGGAAGTTAAAACTAGTAAGAATCAAAGTATAAGTGTATCTGAAACACTACCATTTAATACAACATCTCCTGATAAACTAAAAGAAATATTATTTAGACAAACAGAAGAAATAACAAGAGAATTAAGAAGTAAAAAATTATTTACTAAAACGGTAGCCGTAATATTTAAAAATAGTAACTTTATGAGTTATAGTGCCCAAGCTACTTTAGATAAACCAACTAATAATACAAAAGAAATATTAAAAAAGATTTATGAAGTATTTGATAATAACTATAAAGAAGATGAAATAAGACTAATAGGAGCAAGACTTGCTAATCTAACAACTACAAAAGATGAACAAATATCAATATTTGATGAACAAGAATATGAAGAAAAAGAAGATAATATTCAAAAAACAATAGACAATATTAATAATAAATTTGGAAAATCTTTAATAAAACCAGCATCATTAAAATTAATAAGTAAACCTAAAATAGATAAAAGAAAGTAGATGTAAGAATCTACTTTTTTGTTGATATATAAGAAAAAAATTAAAAAAAGTGTTGCATTTATTTATTATTGTGATATAATTAAATACGTGTGACTGCTTAGATGTGCGAGGTTGTCGATACACCAGGAAGAGTTGCTAATTGGTTATCGGGTTATTCGTTCGGAGCAAGTCTATACTAGATATAGGCGAGAGGAGGATTTTAAATGTCAACAGAAAAGATTCGTATCAGAATTAAAGCATATGATCACAGAATTTTAGATAATGCAGCAAAGAAAATTGTTGAAACTGTTAATCGTTCAGGTGGAAAAGTTTCTGGTCCAGTACCACTACCAACTGAAATTGAAAAGTTCACAATTCTAAGAGCTGTACACAAATATAAAGATTCACGTGAACAATTCGAAATGCGTACACACAAAAGACTTATTGATATCAAAAATCCAAGCAAGGAAACTATTGATGCATTAGCTCACTTAGATTTACCAAGCGGAGTAGATATCGAAATAAAAACTAAGTAAAAATAATGGAGGAAAATTAAAATGAAAGGAATCTTAGGTAAGAAAATCGGAATGACTCAAGTATTTACTAAAGAAGGTAAATTAATTCCGGTAACTGTTATTGAAGTAGAACCAAACGTAGTTACTCAAATCAAAACAGTTGAAAAAGATGGTTATGATGCTATTCAACTTGCTACTGATTCAATTAGAGAATCATTAAGTAACAAAGCTAAAATAGGTCATACAAAGAAAGCTAACACAACACCTAAGCGCTTCTTAAGAGAAATCAGAGGAGTTAATGTTAATGATTACACATTAGGACAAACTATTGGTGTAGACATTTTCGAAGCTGGTGAAATAGTTGATGTTACAGGAACTTCAAAAGGTAAAGGGTTCCAAGGCGTTATTAAACGCCACAATCAAAAAATCGGTCCAAAAGGACACGGTTCACAATACCATAGAGGTGTTGGTTCTTTAGGTACATTATTACCAATGCACGTACTTAAAGGAAAGAAAATGCCTGGTCAAATGGGTAATGTTCAAAGAACAGTTCAAAATCTTGAAATTGTATCAATCGATACAGAAAATAATGTAATTTTAGTTAAAGGTAATGTTCCTGGTCCAAAGAAATCATTAGTTATGATTCGTACTGCAGTTAAAAA
>CAMOVZ010000009.1 GCA_946628045.1 uncultured Caryophanales bacterium | reverse complement strand
ATCTAAATTAATATATTCATTCATAGTTCACACCTCATATCCATTATACCATAAATAAAAGGAAATTTTAGTCCTTCATTAACTCTCTCAATTTTTGCAATTTTTCTTTATCTTCTTTATATTCAAATCTAGGTTTAACAAAATTTTTAGATCCTCTTTTTTCAAAACTATATCTTGGTATCAATTGTACATGAAAATGATTCATTGGTCCATCACACATAGTACATAAATATACACTTTCAGAATTATATACTTTTTTAATAATATTCATTAACTTTTTAGAAATCAAAAATATTTCTTTACAAGTTTCATCATCAATTTCCATCATATCTTTAAAATGTTTTTTTGTACTTATTGCCACATGACCTTCAGCTCTAGGATTACCTACTAAAAAACATTCAAATTTATCATTTTCGTAAATCATTTTATCAGTATTATTACCATATAAAACATGATTATTATTCTTATCAAAACATGTAGGACATATTCCAGAATCAACAATATCCCCAACTGAAACAACACCATCAATTATTAATTTTTGTATTTCTTCTTCTGTGTATTTTTTTAAATCATTCATATAAACTCCTCCAATCTATCTATATATAGATATTATACCATATATTTTTATTATTTAATTATATCGTAAGATTACAATTTTTCGAACAAAAAAGACTAGTATTTATAGTCTTCTTGTTTTAATTACTGAATTTGTTTTAAATTCTTATTGTTTTTACCTGCTACTATTTTTCCATCATTTGACAATAGTTTCAACTGGTCACAATTTGTGACCGTTTCATTTCCTTCTTCTTTTAATCTTAATTTTATTACTTTCCGATTATTACATTTAACAATTATGTTAAAATAAATATATAACTCTCAGGTTCTGTCCTGTAGTTTATTAAACATTAATAATATAATTGTCTATGAAAGGAGATAATATGGATCAAAAAAGAATTGGTAAGTTTATTTATGATTGTAGGAAAGAAAAAGGTTATACACAAGAAGATTTAGCAGAGAAATTAGGTGTTACTAGTAAGTCTATTAGTAGATGGGAAAATGGTAATACTATGCCTGATTATTCTTTATTAAAGGATTTATGTAGTGAATTAGATATTAATGTTAATGAATTATTAAGTGGAGAGAAAATTAAGGAGAGTGATTATATGAATAAAGCTGAAGATAATTTTATTATGTTAAAGAAGAAAGTTGATACTACTTTAAAGTTAGTAAATGTAGTTACATGGATATGTAGTATTATATTTGTAGTTATATTTATTCTTAATATGTATTTTAACTGGTTATATAGAGGTCCTTGGGATGATTCTATTTTAAAGAGTATTAGTTTATATGCACTAATAATAGATATACCTTGTTTATTAGTTAGTGGTATACTTAGTTATAAATTAAAAACATAAAATATCCACAATAATTGTGGATATTTTTATTTTGTAATATCTTGTATGATTATTTCTAATGCTTTTTTATTTTCCATTTCACTTATACCAAAACATTTTTTACCTAGATCTTTGAATGAAGCACCACAATGGAATAATTTTATTCTATCAATAATAATAAATCTATCATGGTATGAGTTATTATTTATAAAAGTAATATTATTATATTGTTTTAGATATTTGTCTTTTAGTGTTTCATTTATATTTTTTGAAACTATTATAATATTTTTATTTATTTCTTTTAATATATCAAGGAGTTCTTTATCTACATAGTTATCTATAATTATTATTTCTTTTTTTGATAAATTGAATATATCTAATAATACTGAAAAGGCATCATAGATGTCTCCATTATAAAAGATAGTATCTTTAGCAATTTCTTTTGGACTGAATTTATCAAATAATTCATCTATTCTTTTTGTATTTTCATCTACTTTGTCTTCAAGTAATAAAAATCTTCGTGGCAATATATCATTATTGTAGTTGATATAATGTCTCATTTTTACAAATGTATCCATTATTCTTATTGATACTTCTGTTGCGATAGGTGTTTTTAATATTGTTGCGAGCATATAGATTCCTTGCTCAGTAAATACCCTAGCACCATATTTAATATTAGAACCTTGTTTGATATTCAAGGTCGAAATTTTCGACCTTGAAATTTTTGCTGTTTCTTCAATAGATAATAACCAACTGAATCTCTCTGGAAATTTATTAGGATTATTCTTAACTGCTTCATTAATTCTTTTTGTTTCAACGTGATATAGTTTTGCTAAATCACTATCTAACATTACCTCCTTTCCATCAATTTCATAAATCATATTTTCAATATTTTTACTATTTATTATTTCGTTCATCCAAACCTCCTTTAGTAAATAACTTACACATTTATTATATCAAACATTTGTTTTAGATACAATGTATAAAAAAAGAACCTAGTGGTTCTATTTATAAAATAAATATTTAAATCCTATTTTCTTATATAGTTCTATTGAATCTGGTAAATTAAATATTCTATGTAGTATTAAATTATATATTTCATCTAATAGGAATATACTAGCTAATACTATACTAATGTAATATAGTTTAGGATATTTCTTTACTAGTTTTATTAGAGTTGGTTCTATGAAATATACTAATGCTACTCCTGCTATAGCGAAAATTAATACACTTCTTAGACAAACATATCCTCCAATATTACCCCATGAAAGTATTTCATTATTATAGTCCCAACACTTAGTCCAACCTAATACTCCATATAGGATATAACCTGAAAGAAATTCAAATATACCTGTACCTATTAAACTAATTAGGAATACTAATATTGGATGTTTTCTTACTTTATATGTAGTTCCTAATATAATAAATGAACCAAACATATAAATATTAATCCAAGGTAGGAAGTTTCCTCCTCTAAAGTAGAATGTTTTAAATCCACTATTTGCATAGTAGAATATAAATTCATAAAGCCATCCTATTATTCCACTAATTACTATTAATAAGCATATTACTGTGATTTTTTGTTTCTTTGTTAGATCTTTCATAATTCACCTACTTAAAATATAAATATTTAAATCCTAATGGGCGATATATATCTCTAGCTCTTGGAGTATGAATTAAGTGAGCTATTATTAAATTATATAATTCATCTATCATTACAATAGAACATAATACCACACTTATTATAAATACTTTATTTTTATGTTTACTAGTTACTAATTTTACTAATAATGGTACTAATATATATATTAAGAATAATCCGCCAATTCCAAATCCTAATAAACTTCTAATTGAAACATAACCACCTATAGTAAATCCTGAGAATGCTTCTTGAGTGTAATCCCATGATTTAGTCCAACCTAATACGCCATAT
Organism: uncultured Caryophanales bacterium; assembly: GCA_946628045.1. The sequence goes on along the minus strand of CAMOVZ010000009.1, from coordinate 26,078 downwards.
AGGAAATAACCTGAGAGTAATTCAAGTAGTCCAGCACTTGCCATACTTATTAAAAATACATGTAGTGGGTGTTCTCTATTTTTGTATGCTAGAGTAATCATTAGAAGTGCTCCCCAAGCATATATATTAATCCAAGGTAAGAAGTTACCACCTCTCCAATAAATAGTTTTAAATCCACTATCTATATAATAGAATATTACTTCTATATTCCATCCAATAAATCCACATATTATTACTGTTAAACATGTAAAACTAATTAATTCTTTTTTATCTAACTTCTCTAACATACTATCACTACCTATTATTATATTTATTATAGCATAATAAAAAGCATCTTTAAAAGATACTTTTGTTTTCTATTTCTTCTTTTGTATGTTTTCTTCTTTTTCAAATAAATTGACTATTTGATTATCCACAGTTAATGTGGATAATAATTCATCTAATTCATCTTTGTATTCATCTATGAATGTAGGATGTACTTTTAAAAAGTTTTTTATACTTTCTTTATCTTTATTTAATATATATTTAGAAATAGTTAATATTGGGTCACTTCTTACAATATTTTCATATAATTCATTTACTTTATCAACATTCCCATATTCTTCTCTATTCCTATATTTATCTATTATTAATTGGTAGTAGTTTTTAAATACATTATTTCTTGTGAGTAATTTTAATACTTCAAATCTTTCATCAATTAATGGTTCTTCTTTTATACATTTATCTGTATATAATAATGCATCTTTTTCTTCACCATCTACTATTACAGTTGAAGTTATTGGTTTATTTGTGCGTATTTCTTCTACATAGATATCATCTATTCTTTTTTCATTTTTTAATCCTTCTACTGTTTCTATTTTTTCTTTTTCTATTTCTTTTTGTATTTTATTTAATTGTTTTTCTAATTTCTTTGTTTTATTTGGATATTTATTATATAGATCTTTTAAAAATGTAGTAGCAAGTTCTACTCCATATAGATTAGCATCTACTTCTGTATATATTCTTTTATAATTATCTTGGTAATATGGTTTCCCTATTACATATCCTTCTTCATCTATTATTGTTTTTATTTCTTTTGGTAGGGCATTTTTCATTATGGTTATAAAGTATGGTGGATATGTTAAAATACTTTCAAAGTCTTTTTCATGGAGAAATCTATATTGAAGTTGATGGCGAAATTCATGGGCAATTGAGCGTATTGAGTCTATTGTATTAGTTGAATTCAGTATCATTCCAAATATTGAGATTGTGACTATATCATCTCTTTGATTATATCCTGCAGTTGAATTAAATAAGTATCCTGGAATTATTTCATATCTAAATTCTTTTTGCCAAGTTAGTTCCATATATTTCTTTATTAATTCAGCTAGATAATCTATTTTTTGATATTCTATATTATATATATTATTAATTCTATCCTCTTCAGATAACCCAGTTATTTCAGTATTATATGTTTCAATGATAAATTCTAGGTTATTTAATATAGTTGGAAAATATTCTACTATATCTTTATCTTTTAGTGATGTAGACATTTCTTTTATTTTATTTTCTAATTCAATTGGATTCATAATATCACCACTTTTGCTTTATTATAACAAAGTAAAAATAAAAAAACACCTTTTTAGGTGTTTTTTGTATTATTTAGATTTCTTTTTAGTTGCGTTTAAATATTTAAATAAGAATGCAGCAAGAGTTCCACCTACTAGTGGTGCTAAAATAAATACCCATATTTGTCTTATAGCTTCTCCACCTAAGAATATAGCTGGAGCTAGACTTCTTGCTGGGTTAACTGATGTTCCTGTTAGAGGTATTCCTATTAAATGAACAAAAGTTAATGTTAAACCAATAACTATTCCTGCAACACTAGAATTTTTTTCTTCACTAGTAACTCCTAAAATAGTATAAATAAATACACATGTTAATACTATTTCTGTTACTATTGCAGCTACTAAAGATATGTTATTAGCAGATAATTCTCCATAGAAATTAGCTCCTAATGCAGTAGTTCCTAAGTTTGTATTACTTAAGATAAAGAATAGAATTGCACTACCTGCGATAGCTCCTAATACTTGAGATATTACGTAACAAACAAAATCTTTAACTGATAGTTTTTTATTAATTAACATAGCTAAAGATACAGCTGGGTTAACGTGACATCCTGAGATAGAACCTATTACATAAGCTTCAGCAACAATAGCTAAACCAAAAGCTAATGATGTAGCTACTAGGTCTCCCCCTGACACAACTGCTATTCCTGTTCCAAATAATACTAATACAAGTGTTCCTAAGAATTCAGCAATATACTTTTTCATCTCAATTCTCCTTTCTATTTTAATTGTAATTTAAGTTTATTTTATTGTCAATTTTTATTATTATTTGTTATAATTATTTTAGGATGTGATGATATGAATCAAGATATGAATAGAGAAATATTAGTAAGAAAGAAATATATAGAAACATTTGTAGAAATGTTATATGGAAGATTTAGTCATCTGTTTTCCGAAAGCGTTGAAGATTTAAAAAGAAAAGCTGTTGATAGATACTTATATACTAATTTAACTTATGATGATATTACTAAGGAAATGATTAGTATTATTGAGAGAAAGAAACAAGAAAAAGAAAAGAAACTTCAAGAAAAAGAAATACCTAAAGAAGAACAAAAACATTATGATTTAAATGATTTGTTTGATTGTAGAGTTTCTAATAATACTCTTCATATTCATGTCGTTCCTAAATCTGTACGAGAAGAAATGGCTAACGCTGGAGGTCCTACTAAATATCTTAATGATGTAGTAGCTCCTAAGTTAGATGATGCTTTAGATAAAGTTGTTGAAATATTAGATACAGATGAAAGTTTAAAAGATGTTTCTACAGTAGCTGCTATATCACCTACTTTAAGATTAGCTCAAAACTTATTTAAAGAAAGAGGTTTTGAAGTAGGAGAAACTAATGAAGAGAAATTTGTTAGAATGTTTGGTGATACTAGAATATTCATGGCAACTATTCCAAAAGATAAACTTATAGAGTTACAAGAAAAAAAGAAAAATGAACAACAAGTTCAAGAGAATCAAACAGTTACTACTGAACCTGTTAGTGTAGAAAAACCTGTTGTTAATAATGAATTAAACGAAATGTTTAATACCCCTGAACCAGTTAAGGAATCTAATAAAGTTCAAGAAAATGATATTCATAAACAATTAGTTAAAAAAGATACTCCTAATACTAGTAATAAAGAATCTGGGGTTATTAGTATATTTAATATTAGTTTAGCTTTATTAATAATGACTGGATTAATATTAATAGCTATGATTTTAAATGTAGTATTAAAATAGCTTCGGCTATTTTTTTATTTTGTGATAAAATATTTTAGAGGGATTATTATGGAGTTATTAAAAAGATGTATGTTATGTCCTAGGAAATGTGGAGTTAATAGATATCATGAAAAGGGTTTTTGTGGAGCTACTAATAAAGTAAAAGTGGCATATTATTCTCTACATATGTGGGAGGAGCCTATTATTTCAGGTGATAATGGTAGTGGTACTATATTTTTTTCTAATTGTAATCTTAGATGTTTGTATTGCCAAAATAAAAAGATTAGTATTGATGGATATGGTAAATTAATTAGTAATAAGAGACTATCTGAAATTATGTTAGAGTTGCAAAGTAATGGTGCTCATAATATTAATTTAGTTACACCTACTCATTACGTTCCTAATATTGTTTCTGTTTTGCATAAAATAAAAGATAAAGAACTAAAAATACCTGTTGTATACAATACTAGTAGTTATGAAAATGTTGGTACTATTATAGCTTGTAGGAATTTAGTTGATATATATTTAGCAGATCTTAGATATTTTGATGATAGTTTAGGAGAAAAGTATTCATTGTGTTCTAATTATTTTGAAACAGCTACAATGGCTATAGATGAAATGTATAGACAAGTTGGAAAATGTGAATTTGATGAAAATGGTTTATTAAAAAAAGGATTAGTCGTTAGAGTATTAATATTACCTGGACATATTGATGATAGTAAAAAAATTATTGAATATTTATATAGAACTTATGGTGATGATATATTTATTAGTATTATGAATCAATATACACCTATTAATAAATGTAAGTATAGTAATTTAAATAGGAAAGTTACTGATAAAGAATATGATAGTGTTATTGATTATGCTTTAAGTATTGGTGTTAGTAATGCTTTTGTTCAAGAAGGTGATGCTGCTAGTGAGAGTTTTATTCCTCAATTTAATAAAAAAATTGTTTAATTTGGGTATTTATGATATTATTATTTTAGGAGGGATATAATGAAAAAATTAAAATACTTATTAGTATTATTCGTTGCATTATTACTACCAATCGCAGTATTTGCAGAAGGAGAAGAAACTACTTCTACTGAATCAAAAGAAGTAAAAATATATTTCTTTAGAGGAGAAGGATGTTCTCACTGTGCAGAGGCTGAAGCTTGGTTTGAAAGTATTGAAGAAGAATATGGAGATTATTTTCAAATAGTTGATTATGAAACTTGGTATAATCAAGAAAATGCTGAATTAATGCAAAGAGTAGCTGAAGCTAGAGGAGAAGAAGCTCAAGGTGTTCCTTATATCATTATTGGTAATAAATCATGGAATGGATTTACTGAAAGTTATACACCTGAAATGATCGAACAAATTAAATCTGAGTTTGAAAAAGATGTAAAAGATAGATATGATATTATTAATCTTTTACCTGATCTTGAAAAGAAAACTGAAAAAGATTCAACTGGTTCTGATGTTCTAGCACTACTTATTATTTTAGTAGTTGTTGGTGGTATCTGCTTTGGTGTATATAAAGCTAGAAGTAAAACAAAATAAAAGCACTTAGTGCTTTTTTTATTTTACTTTTAACATTTGACCTATACTTATTATATTACTAGTTAAATTATTTAATTCTTTCAATTCATTTACTGTTATATTATTTTTTCTAGCTACACTCCATAGAGTATCTCCTTTTTCTACTATGTATATATTATCTTTTTGTTTAGGTACTAATAATTTTTGTCCTACTTTTATATTTAAATCATTTAAATTATTTAATTCTATTAAGTCATTTACTTTAATATTATATTTATTGGCTATTGCCCATAAACTATCATTTTTTACTACTTCATATATATCATAATTATTATTAATAATTGGATCTTGTTCTACTATAATTAATTCTTGGTTTGGGTATATATCATTATTAGTTAAATTATTTAATTCTATTAATTTATTTACTGGTATATTAAATTTTCTAGATATTGAATATAAGGTATCTCCTTTTTGTACAATGTATATTGTTTCATCTTGAGTATTTTCTGTTAAGTATATTTTTTGTCCAATAGATAAGATATCGCTAGTTAAATTGTTTATTCTTATTATTTCATCTATTGGAATATTAAACCTCCTAGATATAGAATATAATGTATCATTTTTTTCTACTGTATAATAATCTTTTACTTCTCCACTACCTGGTGGTGTATATGGATAATCTATATATTCAGCTATTGCTTTTACTACTCCTTCTACATAATCATTTAAATTATTTTTTAGTTTTTTTGAATCATTTACATTATCAATAAAACCATATTCTACAAGTATTGGTGTAGTATTACCTGTTTCTCTTAAAATATAGTAATAATCTTTATTAGGATTTTCAGGTAATCTTCTTTGATATGTTTTTCTTTTTATTTGACCAGCTTCTCCTATATTATTAAGTACTAAATCTGCTAGTGTAGAGTTATTCTTTAGTGAATAAACTACTTCTGCACCTTCTCCATTTCCTGCATTTATATGATTTGATACTAGTATTGTATTTGGACTATCATTATATAGATTTTTTACTCGTCTTATTCTTTCATCTTTTGGAAGATACTCATCATTATCTCTTGTCATTTTAGCAGGTATTCCTAATTCTTTTAATCTATTAAACATATAATTAGCTGCTTGTAGATTTAAATCTTTTTCTAATAGTCCATTACCTACAGCACCACTATCTATTCCTCCATGACCTGCATCTACAATTATACCTTCTATCATAAATTCACCTCTATAATAAGATATGGTTTTGTAGGTAAAATGACACAAAAAAACTAGATTAAATCTAGTTTTATTTAAATAAATCTTCTATACTTTTAATACTTTTATCTACACTATTTGTCTTATCTATTATCTCTTTATATGGTTTTATAGTTTCTTTTATATTTGTATATATTCTATATCCAAAATATATTAATCCTATACTTATTAATATATATATAATTAATTTTATTATTGAAAAAATAGTTCTTCTTTTTTCTTTTTTTTCTAAGAATTCTATTCTTTCTTCTAATTCATTTAATCTTTCTTCCATATTACTCCTATGATAGAGTTATTTTTATATTTTTCTTTATATTATTTCTAATATAAGTTACTCCTACTCTATCTTTTATTTTATATTGGTATAATTCATATTTTAAAGTATTCATATCTTTTACTTCATGACCATTAATTTTTATAATTAAATCTCCTTTTTTAAGACCTAATTTATCTTCTAATACTATTATTCCATCTTCTTGATTTATATCAATATCATTTTTTAATAATGTAGATGTATCATTTGATTCAGTTATTTTTATTCCTAATTCTGGATATTTTATTTTTTCATTTTTTTCTAATTGATCAATATAATTCATTGCATATTCTATTGGAATAGCAAAGCCCATACCTTCTACATCATCATCTACTAATTTTAATGAAACAATACCTATTACTTCTCCATTTATATTTAGAAGTGGTCCTCCACTATTACCTGGATTAATTGATGCATCTACTTGAATAGTTTTCATAATCCAATCTTCTTTATCAGTAGTTTCTACTGCAACTTGTCTATCTTTTCCTGAAAGTGTTCCTGTAGCAATAGAACCTTTATATTTATGTCCTAGGGGTGAACCTACTGTGAATATAGTATCTCCTAATTTAGAGTCTTCACTATTACCTATTATAGCTATTTGTTTAGCATATTTTTTATCTACTCTTAATACTGAAAGATCTAGATATTGGTCTTTACCTAGTACTTCTGCTTTTACTTGTTCATCATTAGAAGTTATTATTTCTACATCATCACCTTTTGATACTACATGTTCATTTGTTAGGATGTATGCATATTTATTATCTTTTTTATAAAAGAATCCTGTTCCTGTATTCTTTTTAATAGATGCATTATATGTTTCTATAGATACAGTTGCATCATATATCTTATTGATTGCTTTATTTAGTGATGTTTTTTCTATTATTTGTGTTCTATTAGGATTATATAAATTTGTGATTATTAGAAACATTACTAAAGCTCCTATTATAAAAGATATAATTGTTTGTATTATATTTTTATTCATTTAAATCAGTACTCCTTTCAATTCTTGAAAGGTCTTTCCAATTGATGGGGAATCCCATTCTATTTAATACATCATCTATTTTTATAGTATTTAAATTATAATTTAGAGTTTCTACTACATTTTCTATTTCTAGAGTCATGTTTTTAAATTCATCCTCTTTTAATAATTGTTTTATTATTATTAATAGTGCAAATAAATCATATTTACCTTTAGTATATTCATCATCTATTTTTTCTATTTTTAATAATTGATGGTATATAGTGTCATCAATACATTTTTGTGTTCTATTTTCATATAAAATATCTTCATGAGCACATAAATTTCTGTAGTTGGCTAATATTGGTAAATATACTATAAATGTTTCATAATCTATTCCATATATACTAGCTATTTCTTTTTGATCTTCTATTTTTAATACTTGGAATAGTTCACTTATAATTCCAAAAGATAATACTTTTACTAATATCCATAGTGGTATATATCCATAATTAGATGCATAATGTTGAGTAGCTGTGTGTTGACTACCATTTACTCTTATTTGTCTTTTCATCTTTCTTAATAAATCATTTAATTGTGCTTGTTTTTCTGGTGCTGTAGTAAAGTTATTATTCTTTAAATAATCTTTTTCTTTATAACCATATTTTTTAGATAATTGGTATGAAAAAATTGATTTTAAATTATTTTCTATTACTAATAAGTATTTAAATATTATATTTCTTAGATGTCTATCAAATAAGAATAGACTATATAATTCTTCAAATGTAGTACCATCTTTAAATTCTTTATCTTTTTTTATAAAAAGGTGACGATATCCCATTAAAAAGAAATAGTTTTCTCTTAATAATACTTCTTTAGCATATCTTTCATCCTTAATTACTAATCTTTTATGTTTTAAGATATCTATTTGTTCATCTAATGTTTTAAATTGTTTTTCTACCATATATCTCACCTATTATAAATTATAACACAATATATATAAAAATAATATAAATAGTGTTATAATAATTTTAGACTTTTAGTAATGGAGGTATAATATGCCAGCTACAATTACACATGCATATTTTGCAAAAGATTTATATGAAGTATTACCAGATAATATTAGTTCTAAGATAGATTTAAATAGAACTAAGATGTTTGCACAAAGTACTGATAGTATTATGTTTTATAATATTTTATCTTTATCTTCTGGAAAGAATTTAAGAAGATTTCAATATTATTTTCATACTCATAAGACTAATGAATTTTTTATTAATTTATTAAACTTTGTTAAAACGCATAATATTGATGATAAAGATACATATTCATTTATAGTAGGATTTATTTCACATTATGTATTAGATTCTACTGTTCATCCATATATAGTATATAAGACAGGCATGTTTAATAAAAAAGATCGTAGTACTTATAAATATAATAATATTCATCATTTTATGGAAGTATTTTTAGATAATGATATGATTAAAAGAAGAGAAAATACTAATCCATATAAATTTAAAATGTCTAAGTTTTGGTATAATAAAAATAAGTTTTCTATGGATTTAGAAAATACTATAGATTATTCATTTTATACTACATTTAATATTAAAGGTATGTCATCTAAATACTATAAATCATTAAAACAAATGAATACATTTATTAATTTATTTAGAAGAGATACTTTAGGTATTAAAAGATTTTTCTATAAATTAATAGATACTTTTACTCCTAGAAGAGTATTTAGATTTGAAGCTTTAAGTTATTATTATCCATTAGAAGATAAACATAATTTTTTAAATAGTAATCATAAAGAATGGAGAAATCCTTGTGATTATGATATGGTTAGTAATGAATCATTTGTTGATTTATATTTAAAATCTTTAAAAGAAGCTCGTAGTATATTAATGAAAGTATTTGATTTTTTAAATGGGGAAGATGTTGATTTAGATAAATTATTATTAAATAAAAGTTATATTAGTGGAATAAATTTAGACGAAGAAAAAGAATTAAAATATTTTGAATTTTAATTCTTTTTTTTACTTATTAATTTTGTCTCTTAATTCTTTCAGTGCTTCATCAGCATCTTTATTTATACCTACGGTATTTTCTAGAAATTTAGAGTATCCTTCTACAGTAGAAGAAAAGTCTATTATTTCTTTTATATTTCTTTTAGAGGCTAATTCTCTTACTATATCAGATTCTTTTTTTAATTCTTGTGATATTAATAAAACATCATCATAGCTTAATTTATCTATCATTTCCTAATGCCTCCAATGTTTCAACTTCATTTACATCAGTTTTAAACTTTTCTGCATTTTCTATTACTACTTGTTTGTATTCTTCAATACTTTCAATATAATTCTTATTATCTAAACTACTCCATCCAACTTTCATTTTAGATAAATAATCAAATATTTTATTTACTGAAGTTACATATGCATTATAATCTGACATAATATCCCTCCTATATTAATATTACTCTAGAACCATTTTGTAAGTCTGTGTCTCTTACTGTTTTATTGACATCATATATTTCACCAGTATCTTTACTATAAAGGTTTGTATCTTCTCTAATTTTATAATCATTATCTATTAGTTCTACTAAGGCATTTTCTATTAATTTTTTTATTGTGCCTACTTTTTTATTTATAGGAATAAATAAATCATATTTTTTTTCTATTAAAGGTATTTCTAATTCTATTAATATTTTATTCTTATTCATAATTATCTCCTATTCATCAGACATTAATTTTATTAGAGTAGCTTTTCCTTTTTTTATTATATATCCAAATCCTGGTTCTACTTCAGCTCTTAGTAATCTAGCATTTGTGGTTACTTTTAATGTAAATTGATTTGCGATACCATCACCTAACCAAATACCTTCTGAGAAGTCAACATTTGGTTTATACCATGGCTCAAACGCCATTGTTTTAATTGCATCTATTGTATCAATTATAAATATTCTTATATTTCCTTTATTCTTACAACTATTAATTAATTCAACAAAACCAGCTTTTTCTGTAGCACTTAGTTTATTTAACAAAGTATTAATATTATATATGAAACATATATTAATCTTTTCTGGATCGTTACTATTATATATTTCTTTTAATCTTTCTATTGATTTAAGACATATATCGTTACTATAAGTTATACGATCTCTATTAATTTCTCCTAATATACTATTTGTATCAAAGACTATACATTCTGCATTATTCATCATTAATGTGTTATTAATTAAACCTTTTATGAATCTAGTATTATTTGATATATCATCACCAGTGATATTATACATAAATGTATTTTTTAAATCTAGAGTAGATATATTTAGTGTTTCTTTTTCTACTCCTATTGGAATAGTTTCAAGAGAGCCTAAATAACTACTTACAAATTCAGAATTAACTACTTCTGGTAGTATTGGTATTCTAGGTGCTTTATATTTACATATTTCATTTAATTTTTTAGAAATAATTTTAATATAATCACTCATCTTTTCTTCTTTATATGAATATGCAGTTTGGAATTCATATACATTATCTAATCCTATTAAACCTCTTCCATATGCTTTAGAAGGTTCTTTCTTTCTAGCACCTGGAATAACATTTGCATAATCATTAGGATCATTAAATTGAAGAGCTAATCCTTGTTTAAAGTTTTGTTTTAAACGATATCTAATAGTATTTGCTCCATTAGTAGTAACTACAAAGCATACACCATATTTTAAACAATCTCTTGTCATTTGACCTAACATATCTTCATAGTCAGGATATGATTCTATAAATGCTTCTATATTATTAATTACTATTGTGATAAATGGTATTTGTTTACCACCATGTTTAATATAGAATTCATATGAACCGTTGTAGTCTATAAAGATTTTCTTTCTCTCTTCAATAATAGAATTAATCATTTTAAATAAGTTATCAATCTTTTCTGTATCATTTGAAAGAATTACTTCACCTACATGTGGAGCTTGTCTAAACATAGTAAGTGTTTCTGCTCCAAAATCTATAATATAGAAATTAACTTCTGTAGTATCATGTGTAGTAATTGTAGAATATATAATACTTGATAACATTAATTCTTTACCACTACCAGCACTACCATAAATAACAGTATTACCTTCATCTGAAAGTGGTAGTGTAAGAATATTTTGAACTTGATTTTCTGGATCGTCATATTCTCCAATAACTGGATTGATTATATTTTTAACTGCTTCATAATTATATTTTTCTTTTAACTTATCAATATAAATTACATCAGGTATTCTATCTAGCCATAATTTGTTTATTCTTATATTTTCTTTATTTGCTTCATCAACTATGTATTTAATAATGTTTGTAATTTCTTCTCCTTGAGATGGTGTTTGAAATTCATCAATTCTTGTATCTAATTGTTTAATTGTATTACCTACATTATCAACTATATTAATTGATTGGTCTGTTTTTTTCTTTCTCTTTTCTGTTGGATAATATTGAGCTCCTGCCCATGCTGCTTGACCTAATGCAAATAATTCATTATAACCTACTTGTAGATAGAATCTACCAGTTTGTTTTAATTCTGCAGCATCTGGACACTTAATCATATCCATAGAGTCTGATTTATCTTGTACTTTTAAACATATTCTAAATTTAGAGTTTGACCATATTTGATCATTTACTACTCCACTAGGTTTTTGTGTAGCTAGGATTAAGTGAACTCCTAAACTACGTCCAATTCTTGCAGTAGATATTAATTGATCCATAAATTCTGGACGTTGATCTTTTAATTCAGCAAACTCATCTGAAATTATAAATAGATGAGATATTGGTGTATCAACTAATCCTCTTCTATATAAGTTTTGATATTTATATATATCTATTGTACTTTCATTTAATTTATCTCTTGCTTCATTAAATAGTCTTTGTCTTTTACGTAATTCTGATTGGATAGATGCTAATGATCTATTCATTTCAACAGTATCTAAGTTTGTAATTGTTCCTGCTAAATGTGGTAATTTTACTCCTGTTTCTCTATTTTCAAAAGCTCCTGTTAATCCTCCACCTTTATAGTCAATTAAAATAAATGATACTTCATATGGGTGATAATTCAATGCCATTGAAAGAATATATGTAATAATAAATTCTGATTTACCACTTCCGGTCATACCAGCAATCAATCCATGTGGTCCATGAGCTTTTTCATGTAAATCTAATTTAAATAATTCTTTTGATTTATCTATGCCTACTGGAACTGATAATGATTTAGTAGGATCATTATTTTTCCATCTACTTAAAATATTGAATTGTTCTACCATACCAATATTATACATTTCTAGGAATGATACACTATTTGGTAAAACTCTATTTTCTTTTGATATATCTATTGGGATATTAGCTATTATCTTACAACATTCATACATATTAAGTGTTGGATCAAAGTCAGCATCAAACTCTTTTTGTTTGTTTGAAACTAATTCATTTTCAAATATTCCTGATTTTTTATCTCCAATACTTATAAATGTTTTACATTCATTTGGAATGTTAACTAATCTTGGGCTTATTACTATTAAACTAAATCCAAAATTTATTGGCATTTCACATACATCTTTAACAAGTTCTATATCTCTTACCATTTTATAATCATCAGTTATTATTAAATAGTATGGTTTATATTTATGGTAATCATCTTTGCTTAATTCCATTTTTCCATTATTATCATGGAATTTTCTTGCTTGCATTTCTTTTTCTAATTCTAGAGATATTTCTTTTGCTTCATCTAAATTAGTTGCGAAATAACGCATTTGTTTATCATCACTCCAATTATGTGGAGCTACTTTTAGATATTCCCATTTTGATGCATTTTGTTCATTTGTTAATACTACTATTTTTAAATCTTCATAACTATGATAAGTAATTATTTGTAGTAATAATCCTTCTATAAATTGTTGTTTGTTTTGTGAATTACCTATTATAGCTGTTATATTTTTTTCAATAAAGTTAAGTGTTACTGGTACATTTTCTAGTGTACGTGATTCAGCACCTATTTTAAATACTTCTTCTAGTAATTCATCATCTTTTACTGAAAAATGTTCTTCTGGAATACTTAATGTTCCTTTAAACTCAGTACTTCCTAATCCCAGTCTTAAATTTAGAAAATCATCTTGTTCTAATTCTCTTTCCCATAGATTTCTTTTCTTTTCATATATTATTTCTTTTACTTGTTGTAATGGAAGATAATTATCTATCATAATTTGTCTTTGTATTTTCATTTCATTTTGTAGTTTTTCTTTCTTTTCTTCCAAATACTTTAAATATTTTTCTTTTCTTTCTTTACTTGCTTTTCTTCTTACTTTATTTTGATATCTTTTTTGAAGATTTGGCCATAATAACATTGTTGCTATCATTGCACCTGAAATTAAAAGTGTAGGAAAAACAGCACCAAAATCTGCTGTACCATTAAGTACACTAGCAAGTGCATTATATCCTGTTGTCATTGACATCATTGCCATTGTAAGCATAGGTCCTATTGTATATATAGCTGGTGTTTTATCCTCTTCTTGATCTGCTGGAGGTGGATCTATTGCTACTACTGTTTCTTCTATACCAGTTTTAAATCTTGGAGCTCTATAAAAATAGTCATCTTCACTGTAAAATTCGATATTTTCTTCATCTGGATTATCTTCTTCTGTTTGTCTTTGAATAATTGCATCTTCTCTTATTAATAATCCATCATCTACTCGAATATGATTTGGAATATTATTAATTACTATTGAATCTTTCATTGGTATTATTTCTAATCCCATAATGAAAATAATATCACCATACTCTAATTCTTGTGATGTAATAGCTACATTATTGACATAAGTTCCATATTTACTATTTAAATCTTGAATTACCCATTTATCATTATTATAAATTAATCTTGTTTGTTGTTTTGATACTAATGGATAATTATAGTAAATTGTATTCTTTTTATCATTTCCTATTGTTATTTCTTGTGTTGAATTTAATCTTAATCTTAATACATCTTCATCTATAGATGGTGAACAATATAAAATAACATATTCATTGTCTGTATTTATTTTTAAAAAGTATAAGCTATAATCTTTTAATATAGCTGATTCTACTTCTTGATCTCCAGACATTATTTTTGTTTCAAAGTCACTTTTTATTTTCCACTGTCCATTATATTCTTCTACATTTATAAGGTTTCGTACATTTCCAAAATAATCATTATCGGTAATCCAGTAATTACCAGATACTTCTGATGGCAAAGAAAAGTTATAAATTTTTTTCTTTTTAATCAATCTAACTATCACTAGATATCACCCCGTATATTATTCTTCATTCTATATTTAATTATATCTTTTTTTCAAGTATTTTACAATATAATTTTAACCAAATAATATATTTTTGCATAATTTATAATGGTGATATAAATTGTTTGATTTTTTTGTTAATTTAAGTCCTATTTATCAAGCCCTTATAGCTGGAGTATTTACATTTCTAATTACTGTTTTAGGGTCTAGTTTAGTATTCTTTTTTAAGTCAGTTAATAAGAATATAATGGATATGATGTTAGCTATTTCTGCTGGGATTATGTTAGCTGCTTCATTTTTTTCTTTATTAAATCCAGCAATTAATATTTCTAATGAATTAATATTAAATACATGGTTAGTTATATTTAGTGGGTTTAGTTGCGGTGGATTATTATTATATGTTGGAGATAAAATACTTAATAAAATTGAAAATAAAGGTAAAACATCTATTAGTAATTTAAAACGTTCTATTATGTTGTTTTCTTCTATTACGCTACATAATATACCAGAAGGATTGGTTTTAGGTGTTAGTTATGGTTCTATTATTTATAATTTTAATAGTGCTAGTCTTGCTTCTTCTATTGCTTTAACTATTGGTATTGCTATTCAAAATTTTCCTGAAGGTAGTGCTATTTCTTTACCTATGAGACGTGATGGTATATCTAGATTTAAATCATTTGTTTTTGGTTCTATTAGTGCAATAGTTGAGCCTATATTTGCGGTATTGGGAGCTATTTTAGTTTTAAAAATAAGGGCTTTTTTACCTTTTGTTTTATCTTTAACTGCTGGTGCTATGATATTTGTTATTGTAATGGAGTTAATTCCAGAATCACAAGCAAATAAAAGAAAAGGCCTAATGGCCTTAGCATTAATGTTAGGATTTTCTATTATGATGATTTTGGAACTTGTTCTATAATGAGTTTTTGATTTTCTTTTAAATATACTCCGTATAAATCTGTCTTAGGAGCAATAAATTCTTTTACGATTTTATTCACAGGAGTTTTATTTATTATATTATTATCCACAGTATTTGTGGATATTTTTTTAAAATTATAACCATGATTATCAATTATTTTTATACTATCATCTATCCATAAGCACTTTTCCGGGCTTTTACCATTATTAATACTCCAATATCCTGCATTATTTTTATGCCAACCAGTTCCTTGAAATTTGCCTTTTCCACATTCTATATGGCAATGTGCACCTTTTGCATTTCCCTTTGTTCCTTCTTTGTAAAATATTTCATTTTTATTTATTCTTTTTCCTACAAACAAATCACTTATATCATCATCATGAGCAAACATAATAGTCATATAATCAATAGTACCATCAGGATATTCTTGTTTTTCTATACTTTCTAACCATACTTCATTAGCATCATTAGAGTATATTTTTTTTATAATTCCAGTAAACGGTGCATACAAAGGACTTTTTCCTGTATCAATATCTGCATTATCTATTGCGAAACTATCTTTGTGTGTTCCTTCATTATATCCTTGAGTTATTCGCATATATTTACTAGGAAATATTGGCCTTTCCATTATTTATCCTCCTCATTTATAATATTATCTTTAGAAATAATTATATTTTTTCTATTTAAAATATCATTATAAGAGGATATTTTTCCTTCTAAAGACTTATAAATAGAATCAGCTCCTAAAAAAGAAAAAAGTCCTATCCATAAACTATTAGGTAAACTAATATCTGTGAATGTTAAAGAGAAAACAATTCCTATTATCATATTAATAAAAAATGAATAGATTACTATATATTTACTACTTTGAAATATGAATTTTGTTTTTTGAACTATTGCACATGTAACAGCACTCAATGCTATACTAATAATTAAAAGTTCTTGTAAATATTCAATATGAAACATATAAACCTCCTCGTAATAGTTTATGTTTATTATTAATTTTTGACACAAAAAAAGTATTAAATTTTTACTTTAATACCTTTTTCACAGTAATTATAAAATTCTATAGTACCTAGTTTTTTATCAGGTTTAGCATAATTATAGATAACTAAGTAATCTTCATCATATTCATCTTTTAATTCTAATTCTATAAAGTGAGTTTTTACTTCTTTTAATAAGTCTTCTTCACTATTAAATTCTTTTATTCCCCTATGAGATTCCCAAGCATGTTCAAACCAATAGTATTTACCATTTTTTTCAAATGACATAAATGTATGACATGGAAATCTTTTATTATCATAATAAACTATAAAATATGATTTTATATCTATTCCTTTTTCTTTAAAATAATATCTTTCAAGTTCTACTTGATCCCAGCATACTCCTAATTTTGATTTTATTAACTCTTCAGGTGTTTGAAGTAGATAATTTTCTGCCATTCCTTGTAGTTTTATATGTGGTTTACCTTCTTTATCTACCCAGCCATACTCTATTTCATTCATTTTTTTCATTATTTCTTGTGCTTCTTTCATAATTATCTCCTATCTAAAAAATATTTGCCATAATGTATTCTTACCATTATTTGTATACATGTTTCTGAAACTTACAAAAAAGTCTATTACCAAGGCTAGTAATAGTATTATTACTATGCTTGTTGGAATTTTATTTACTATATTACTTATTTTATTTCTTAATGGCACAAATATATAATTCATAAATAGTGTTATTACTAATGCAAAACCACATGATGTAGGAACTGATGTATATTTAGTTATATGTAATGGGATACTTGAATAGTCCCAATAACTATAACCACCTGTTTTTTCTACAAATAGTCCTAATAATAGTTCTCCTACTGATACAAGGATAAAACATATTAAGAAATATACCAATAAAGAAACTGGTGTTTTTAATTCTAGTTTATTAAATATTTTTTTTGGAGATCCTACAATATAATATAGGGCCAATATAAATAGTCCATATCCTAGTAAAAATGGTAGATACATATTACGATTATCTAATACTCCATGTCTTATAACCATCCATATATCTTCAAACCAATAACCTATAAATGATATTATTATAATCATAATAACATCTGTTTTTATATTATTTTTTTTCATAATATCACCTAGTTTTCAATTATTAATTGGTCTTCTTTTTTTATATATCCTCCTATAGGAAATGTAAAAATAGGAGTTGTGTGTCCAAAATCAGCATTTATTATTATAGGAATATTTTCTAATTCTTTTTTAGTTTTAAAAATAGTTTTCCACTTATCTATATTCATTTCGTTAGATACTTGAGCTCTTCCTACTACAATTCCATTAATTTTTTTATCTTTTAGTGAATGTAGTAAAGATTGAAGGTTTCTATCAAATTCTCTTATAAAGTCTTTACCAGCCATTTCATCATCTTCTATAAATAAAACTATGTTGTCATCATTAGGCATATAGCTAGTTCCTTGAAGTAAATTTAAAGTACATAAATTGCCACCAATAATGGTACCTTCAAAGTTACCTTTATTGATTTCTATCATTCCTTCATTTTTAAACATTTTTCTATTTTCTTGATCAATGAACCAATGATCATCACTCCACTCTTTTGATGAAGTAATTTCTATTTCATTATCTTCAATAAACATCTTTTTAAAATACTCTATTGTGTATTCGCAACCTTTTAACATACCTAAACTAGAATAATGTGGTCCACTATAAGTAACTAATCCTGTTTTTGCATATATAGCATTAGTAAGGGCAGTAATATCTGAAAATCCACATATTATCTTAGGATTTTCTTTAATCAAATCATAATCTATATAATCTAATATTTGATTAACATTAAATCCACCTATTACTGTAAGAATTGCTTTTACATTTTTATCTTTAAAAGCATCATGTAAATCTTCTACTCTATCTTCTATAGTTGCACAGGAATATTCTTTATCAAATACCTTTGAAACATTTTTTCCAAATGTTACTTTAAAGCCCATTTTTTCTAATCTAGAAGTGGCTATTTTAATTGTTTTTTCACTTAATAGATTCATACTTCTAGATGGGGCAATTACTCTAATTTCATCACCTTTTTTTAATTTTTCTGGAATTATACTCATATTATCACTTCCTAATTTTATTATATCATATTTATAAACAAAAAAGCACACATCTGTGTGCTTGAAACTTTTGAATAAATATTAACGTTTTGAGAATTGTGGAGCACGACGTGCTTTCTTTAATCCTGGTTTCTTACGTTCTTTCTTACGAGAATCTCTTGTGATGAATCCTGCAACTTTAAGAGTTTTTCTGAAACTATTTTCTGAATCAGCTGGAGTTGTTTTATCATAATCTAATAAAGCTCTAGTGATTCCTAAACGAATAGCTCCTGTTTGTCCTTGGAATCCTCCACCTTTAACTTGTGCATCAACATCAAACATTTCTTGTGTATTAGTTAATACTAAAGGTTGAGTTAAATCCATAACGCAAATTTCAGAAGGGAAATATTCATGAACATCTCTTCCGTTTACTGTGATTTTTCCTTTACCTGGAGTTAATGTAACTCTTGCTACACTAGTCTTTCTGTGACCAGTTCCAGTATAAACGTTCTTTGCTTCTTTTGCCATTTCTTAAACCCTCCTATTTAACTTCAAGCACTTCTGGTTTTTGTGCTTGTTGTTTGTGTTCTGCTCCAGCATATACAAATAATTTTTTGTACATTTGTCTTCCAAGTCTATTATGAGGTAACATACCTTTAACAGCTCTTTCAACCATTTCTTCTGGATATTCTTCTCTCATTGTTCTTGCAGTTCTTTCTCTTAATCCACCTACGTATTGTGAGTGGTTATAGTACATTTTATCATCTAATTTATTACCAGTTAAATTTACTTTACTAGCATTAATGATAATAATGTAATCTCCACAATCAATATGTGGTGTGTAAGTTGGTTTGTTTTTTCCACGTAAGTAAGTTGCAGCTAATGTAGCAACTCTACCTAAAGATTTTCCTTCAGCGTCAATAACATACCATTTTCTTTCAACAGTTTCTTTTTTTTGCATATAACTTGTCATATTTTTTCTCCTTCTACTTCAACTAGATTTTCCCAGGATCTAGTTAAGGTGGGATATTTGAATGTACCAGTTAAAATTATACTAAAAAAAGTATTAAAAATCAATACTTTTTTGTTATTTTATCTAGTTTTATCATATGTATCACTATTATCTTCACTATCTAATAAATTTAATCTTTCTAGTGCTTCTGTTAATTCTTCTTCGCTCATAGCATTTACATATGTAGTTAAGCTTTTATTATGCTCAATTTTATCAAGATAATGATTATTAATAGCATTACCTATTGTGGTAGTACTTGTAGTAGTACCAGTAGCTAAAGTAGTTTTAATTACGTTGTTTATTTTTCTATTATTTAATTTAATATTTTCAGAAATATCAGTTGTTTTCTTAGCTTTAGATTTAACGCTTTTTACTACGTCATCTTTAGCTTCTTTAATACTATTTTTTGCTCCTTTAAATCCATCTTTGATGCTTTGTTTAGCATCTAATAATTTTTGTGGTGGTTCAACAGTATATAATGTTGTAGATGTTGGCGCACCTATTATTGTTGTTGAAATTAGTGATTTTAAAGTTCCCATTATTTATTCCCCCTTATTAAAAGTTTACTTTTATCTATATTTTTTTCTTGTAATTGTTGGATTATTATCTTTCTAAGCTTTTCTGCTTGTTCTTTTGTTTCTAAGCTATCTATTATTTCATTCATAGATGGTAGTTTATCACTTGTTTCTATTTTTTTATCTAATATTTCAGCTACATCACCATATTCTTCAATAGAAGCTTGTATTTTTCTTTCTTCTCTTTCTTTTAATTTATCTTCTATTAATTTATATCGACATATATTGTAGTTTTGAATATTTATACATTCAAAATTTATAAATGCACTAAGCATTTCATATGCTAATAAAGGTGTTAGCCATGGTGTTATAAATATTGATCCTGCAGTAGTTATTGGTATTAGAACTAAATCTTTTACTAAACTACTTTTATGGACATCTTTATTCCATACTAGGTATTTATATATGTCTGTTGATGCTTCTTTTTTCATATGATAGTTTCTATTTTGTTCACTATTAAACTCTCTACGCATATCCATCTTAAGAAAGTTAATATATCTATTTACTTCTTTAACGTCTTTGTCGCTAGTTGCTTTTCTAAGAAGTTTATTTCTATATCTATCACAATATTTATCAAAGTATTTTATAAAATTAGGACATACTTTTTTCAGTACTTTAAATTTTATTTGTTCAACTTTGAATACAACTTTTTGAAACTCTTCTGCACCCAATGCTTTATGTAATTTTATTTTCTTTTTGTATTGTTCCCTTTCTATCATTTTCATAACCAAAACCCCTTACACATAAAGTGCCAATATTATACCACAAAAAAGGCTAAAAATCAAGTTTAGCCTCTTTTTAATACTTTACTTCCACTAAATATAATCCTTCTGCTGGTGCAGTTTTTCCTGATTTTGTTCTATCTTTACTTTTTAATATTTTATCCACATCTTCTGGGGATAATTTATTTTCTCCTACTCTTATTAATATTCCCACCATGTTTCTTACTTGATATCTTAGAAAACCATCACCAGTAAATGTGAATATTATTTTTTTGTCAGATTCTTCTATATTTGCTTTAGTTACTGTTCTTACACAGTTTTCTTTTTCCTTATTATCAGTAACAAAAGCTCTAAAATCATGTGTACCAATGAAATATTTAATAGCTTCTTTCATACTTTTTATATCTAAATTATAGTTATATTGGAATACATAGTTTCTTTCTAATGGATTATATTCACCAGTATTTAAAATATATTTATATGTTTTTTCTTTAACGTTATATCTTGCATGGAAATCATCATCTACAATACTAGTTTCTATCACATGAATATCATCAGGTAAATTAGAATTCATTGCTTTTTTTAATTTCTTTTCAGTAATATTAACGTCTATATCACAATGTCCATATTGAGATAGGGCATGTACTTTCTTATCAGTTCTACCTGTAGCGGTAATACATGTTTTCTTTCCATTATTAATTTTTGTTAAAGCTTCATTCATTCTCTTCTCAATAGTGTCTAAACCATGCTGTGCTTGAAATCCACTATAATTAGTTCCATCATAGGAAAACTTTATTAAAAATCTCATATTACCTCCTATATATGCTTATATATATCTTTTAAAATATCTCTAACATCTTTATGATATTCTAGTTTAATCTTCTTTTTTCTTTTTATTAAATGAGTTAACTCTACTATTTCAGGTACTTTTATATTATTTTTATGTAGAAAATCAACTCTTTGAAGTAATTTATTAGTTTCATCTTCTATATATAAACTATTTTTCTTTATTATTAAATATTTTGTGTATTTATATAATATTTCACTATCATCGTTAACAAGGACAATAGTCTTATTATATTTGTCTTTTATTTTTTCTAAAAGCATTATCAAATCTTTTTCTTTTGTTTTGTCTAGATACTTGAAAAGGTTTATTAATATAATAATATCTGGATTTGATAATAAAGATATAGCTAATATTATTAATGTTCTTTCACTAGATGATAAACTATTTATATTTCTATTTAAATATGTAGTATTTAATCCTACTATTTTTAAAGAATCATTTATTTTCTTTTTAGGATTTTTTAGAATAAGTCTTTTTCTTCTTATTTCATAATACATCCATTCATATACTTTATTTAAAAAATTTGAAGATAAATAGTCTTCTTTAACTACTCCTACTTTTAATATACTTTTTCTTTTTATATTATCAATTATTTCTAAGTCATCAGTAATAATACCAGTTATTTCTTGTTCTTTTACATTAATATCTATTTCCATAGGATATCCACCATCCTATCTTTATCTAATATAATAGAGTCTAATAGATCATAATCTTTTAATTTTACTGATAAATCAGCCATAAATGGTATATTTAAACCTACTTTATTTAGTATATTATCTTTTTCTAATACTTTTATAGGTTCACCTTTTAAAATTACTTTTTTATTACCAATAATATATAAATAATCGGTATATAGACTATCTTTTAAATCAATAGTAGTTAATACTACTGTGAGATTATATTTTTTTTGATAATTGTGTAGAAATGTAAATATTTCATCACGTTCTTTATCATTAAAATAGATAAATACATTATCAAGCAACAATACTTGAGGTTTAGAGTCTAAAGCAATAGCAATTTGAGCTAATACTTTTTCTTTTATAGTTAGATCATTTATATTTTTATTTAAAATAGATTTTATTCTTAATCCTTTAACTAGGTTTATATTTTTTATTTCTTTTTCTAAGGTATTTTCTTCAAATAATATTTCAGAAGGGATTACTGTTTGAATAAAGTTAGTGTATTCACTGATTGTATATTCATTAATATTTTTATTATTTAATAATATATTACTTTCAGTGATGATTTCCCTGTTTAAAATTCTAATTAATGTAGTCTTACCACATGAATTAGCACCTGAAATGGTTGTGAATTTATTTTTTTCTATATCAATATTAAGATTTTCAAATAAATTATCATCACTAAAATTATTTATTTCAATAATCTTAGTCATACCTTACCCTCCTAAAATAAAAGCCAACTTTAGCTGGCTTTTTTCTTTTGTACATTATATGCAGTTCTTAATAAAAATTTATTACTTACAAATCTTGAAAAGAAATAAGCTAATTTCATCTTAGTTCCTGGAATTATTAATAATTTCTCATCAAACATCTTATCTATTGCATATTTAGCCACATAAGTACTTTTTAATGGTTTAACTCCAAAATGTACTCCAGCAACATTATTAAAGTTTGTATCAACTGGTCCTGGACATAATACTGAGACATGTACTTTTGTTTTCTTTTTCTTTTCTTCATAGTATAATGCTTCAGAAAGACTTCTTACATATGATTTAGTAGCATAATATGTACTCATTAATGGTCCGCCAGGCATTAATCCAGCTGATGACGATACATTTAAGATATAAGTATCAGTATCTTTCTTTTCCATATCTTTTACTACTGATTTAGTTAAAATATGTACTGCTTTTATATTAGTATCTATCATATTTAGATCTTTATTAATATCAGTATCTGGAAGATATCCAAAATCTCCGAAACCGGCGTTATTTATAAGAATATCAATATTTTCTTGTTTAGCAATAACATATAATTCTTTCACTTTTTGTTCATTTGAAAGATCTGCTACTACTATTGTTACTTTTGTAGGTAATAACTCTTGTATTTTTTCTAATTTGTCTTTATTTCTAGCTACTAATATTAACTCACATTTTTGAATAGCTAAGTATCTAGCCATATCAAGTCCTATTCCACTTGTAGCTCCTGTGATAAGTGCTTTCAAGATATCACCTGCTTTCAATGGTATTATAACACAAAAAAACAAGTATTTAAACTTGTTTCTTTATTACTTAGTTTCTTTCTTAGTTGTTTTCTTAGCTGTAGTTTTCTTTTCTTCCTTTTTTTCTTCTTTTACTTCTTTTTTAGTTTCTTTCTTAGCTGTTTCTTTCTTTTCTTCTTTTTTAGCTTCTTCAACAAGTCTTAAAACTACCATTAAAGAGTTATCTCCACGACGTTCAGCTAATTTTAAGATTTGAGTATATCCACCATTACGGTTTTCATAACGTTTAGCTAAATCATTAAATATTTTATTAACTGTTTCTGTATCGTTATGTAAGAATGCTAAAGCTTTTCTACGAGATACTAAATCACCTTTTTTACCGTAAGTAATCATTTTATCAACTACTTTACGAACTTCTTTAGCTCTAGTATCAGTAGTAGTAATAGATTCATTATTAACTACTTGTTTAGTTAAAGTAGCTAACATACTTCTTCTATGTTTATTATCTCTACCTAATTTTCTGTATGCCATAATACTTCCTCCTTATCTAATTAATCTTCATCACGTAATACTAATCCCATATCTCTAATTTTGTCTAATACTTCTTTTAGAGATTTTTTACCTAAGTTACGGATTTTCATCATATCAGATTCACTTCTGTTTACAAGATCTTGTAGTGTATGAATTCCAGCTCTCTTTAAGCAATTATAAGCTCTTACTGAGAAATCTAAATCTTCGATTGAAGTTTCTAGAGCTTTAACTTTTGGATCTTCAGTCTTTTCAATCATCATACCACTTACATCAGCGATTGATGAAAGATCAGTTACTATTTCTAAGTGTTCAATTAAAATACGACTTGCTAAAGCAATAGCTTCTTCTGGTTTAATTGATCCATTTGTCCATACATCCATGATTAATTTATCATAGCTTTCATCTTGTCCTACACGAGCGTTTCCAACTTCATATGAAACTCTTTCGATAGGAGAATATAGAGAGTCAATTGCGATTTCTCCAACTTTTTTGATATCATAAATTTTCTTATTATCTTCGCTTCTTACATATCCACGACCGTTAGTTACAGTCATTTCCATATTGAAAGTAGCTCCTTTAGATAAATGACAAATTACTTTATCAGTATTAATTACTTCAATGTCTGCATCATGTTCGATATCAGCAGCAGTAATTTCTCCTTCTTTTGTAGCATTAATTCTTACTACTTTTGCTTCATTTGAATGATTTTTAAATACTATACCTTTTAAATTTAAGATTATAGTAGTAACGTCTTCGTAAACTCCGTCAATTGTTTGGAATTCATGAAGAACTCCATCGATTTTAATACTACTAATAGCACTTCCTGGTAATGATGATAACATTACTCTTCTTAATGCATTACCGATTGTAGTACCAAATCCTCTTTCTAATGGTTCTAATTCAAATCTTCCATAAAAATTACTTTCTATAGAATCAGTTATTTTATAAATTGGTTTTTCAAATTGTAACATGAAACTAACCTCCCTTTACTTTTTTTCACGAACTATTCTACTTTATTTTACCACGAGTCGTACCAATTACTATCCTCTTGGACGTTTTGGTGGACGACATCCATTATGTGGGATTGGTGTAACATCTACGATTGATGTTACTTCTAGTCCTGCAGTTTGTAATGATCTGATTGCAGTTTCACGTCCTGGTCCTAAACCTTTTACGCGAACCTCAACTTTACGCATTCCCATGTCGTATGCAGCTTTACCAGCAGCTTCTGCAGCCATTCCAGCAGCGAATGGAGTTGATTTTTTACTTCCTTTGAAACCAATAGCACCTGATGATGCCCAGCTTATTACATTTCCTTCTTTATCAGTTAATGTTGTAATTGTATTATTGAATGTTGAATGGATATGTGCCATACCTTCAGGTACATTCTTTTTAACTTTTTTCTTTCTAGTTTTATAAGCCATAAGTCTTACCTCCTTTTTTAATTACTAAACTTTCTTCTTATTTGCTACAGTCTTTCCTTTACCCTTACGAGTACGAGCATTACGATTAGTTCTTTGTCCTCTTACAG
>CAMOVZ010000008.1 GCA_946628045.1 uncultured Caryophanales bacterium | reverse complement strand
GATTCATCAGGAGTACAATACCAACCTTCATATTTACCTAAATAAATATCACCTTTATCATACATATATTTAAATATATGTTGTACAACCTCTTCATGATGTTTATCAGTAGTTCTAACAAACTTGTCATAACTTGTATTCATAATATCCCAAATACGCTTAATTTCACTTGCTTTTTCATCAACAAATTCTTGTGGAGTAATCCCCTCTGCTTCAGCCTTTAATTGTATTTTTTCACCATGCTCATCAGTACCTGTTTGAAAATAAACATCATATCCTTGTAATCTTTTAAATCTAGCAATAGCATCAGCCAAAACAATCTCATAAGTATTACCTATATGAGGTTTACCTGAAGTATAAGCAATTGCCGTACTTATATAATATTTTTCTTTTTCCATATTATCTCTCCTCATCACTATATATTTTTTTCTCTAAATAATTATTAATTATCTTTTTACTAGGTTCACATAAATTAGTAGGCAAATTATCTAAATCAAACCAATCATACGAAACAAATTCGTCTTTCTTCAATTTAACTTTTCCACTATATTTATTAGCAATCATACCAATAGTAACATAATGAGCATATTCATTTATATCATTTGAAATAGATATAATATCCAAGTCATTAACTGATACATTCAAAAACACTTCATCTTTTAATTTTCTCATAGCAGCATTTTTAAGCTTTTCATTATATAAAACCTTACCACTAGGTAATGTATAAGTACCTTCTAATCTCATATCACTATCTGCTTTTTCTCTATCACTATTTCGAAGTATTAATAATACTTTCCCTTCATTATTTAAAACTATTACTCCTACTCCAACACCTACATTATTCATATTTCACCTCATAAAATAAAAAATTATTATAATATAAGGACGAACATCTCCGCGGTACCACCTTATTTTATAATAATCTTATTACACACTTAAATAGTTAACGCCTATCTACGTTTATACCTACATATCGATATAAAAGTTCAGAAGCCATACTTATATAGAACATTTATACTCACTTTCACCTAACAGAGTTCTCTAAAATAAACATATCTATAAAGCTCTTCATCAACACATTTAACGCACATATCATATCATAATTAAAAATATTATTCAATAGTAAATAATCTTGAATTATTTAAAACAAATAAATATCTTTCATTTTGTTCATTAATAGAATTAATTAATATTGTATCCTTAACTAAAACTTTAATATCAAAACCTTCCATTATTTGTTTTTGATAATTCTTATTAATAAACTTATACATATCTTCAATAATCTTATTTTTTATAGATTCATTTATATCTTTACTAAATATTTTATTAATATTCTTAGTGAATACTTTTTCATAAGAATTATTTAAATTATCTTTTAATATTTTTTTCAATTCTTTATCTAAAGAAATAAAATCCTTCTTATAAAACTCTAACACTTCATTTTCCTTATACTTAAAAGATTTCACTTTTTTACTCAAAGTATTAATTCGTGTCTTTTGTATTTTTTCTATAACTATACTTAAACTAATACGATAATCATCTAATAAATTAGATAATTCAACAGTATCTAATATTATTTTATTTTTCTTAGATAAATCTAAAAACTTATTTTTTAATATATCCATTGAATCTAATGGAGGTTTACTAATTAATGATTTAATATCCTCATTAACCAATATATTAGTATTATTTTCTATAATATTTAACAAATTTTCTTTATACTTATCAAAATGTTGTTTTTTTAATTCTTCTATTGTTACTTCTTCCATTGTTTATCTCCTATTCTGAAGTTGAATCATTATTATTTGAGTTGTTTTCTTCTCCTCCAAAGACATGGGCCTCTACACCAGCAAACCTATCTACATGAGGATCATACTTAGGCACATCATCACTTTGTATTGCTGGATTTGTCTCTTCTTGCGATACCTCTATAGTAGATATATCTTTTTCATTAGGTTCAACAGCCTCTGGTTCTTGAACTACAGATCGTGAAACCTCACTACTACCATCAAATACTAAATCTAATTTTTCTTTTATTTGATCTTTAGTAAATGGTTTTGCTATATAATCAATAAATCCTTCAGATAAATATTTTTCTTTAGCTCCAGCAATAGCATCAGCAGTTAATGCAATAACTGGTATTTTAAAGTTAGGATTTTCTTTTAATTTAGCTAAAGCTGTTTCTCCACTCATATTAGGCATCATAATATCCATTAAAATCAAATCATATTCATTACCATTAACAACTTTATCTAAACATTCTTGTCCATCATAACATTCATCAATATCAAAATTAAAGTCTTGTAAGGCACGACGTGCAACTTTTATGTTTAATATATTATCATCGACAATTAATAACTTCTTACTATCAAATCCCTTAGGTACTTTTATTTCTTCTTTCATCATTGGAATAGATGAAACCTTAGGTTCAGCCTCTTGTACCATAGCTTGTTTTATTGGTGTTAAATCTATTTGTACAGTTTGATTTGGATCAATCATTTTACTTATCTTTTGTGGTATTTGAACTACAAATATTGATCCCTTACCAAAAGTAGAAGAAACATTAATCTTACCACCCATCATATCAACAAGAGCTTTTGTAATAGCAAGACCAAGTCCAGTACCTTCTGTTGTAGAATTCTTTTCTATATCTAATCTTTCAAACTTTGTAAATAATTTTTCAATATTTTCAGCTTTAATTCCTCTACCAGTATCTCTAACACTAATAATTAAATTACAGATATTATCTTTATTTATACATTTAACACCTAACTCTATTTCACCTTGTTCTGTATATTTAATCGCATTAGTTAATAAATTATTAACTATTTCTTTAATATGAGTTCTATCTCCTATTAACTCATATGGAATATCAGGAGCAATATTAATCTTAAAACTAATATTCTTTTCACCTATTCTAATAGCATCTACTCTAGCTAAAGATTCAATTTCTTTCTTGAAATCATATTTAACTTCAACTAATTCCATCTTATTACTTTCAAGTTTATTAATATCAAGTATATTACCAACTATCTCCAAAAGAGTTTTAGAAGCTTCCATTATATAATTAGCATCTTCAACTATTTCAGGAGAAACCTCATCTTTATGGCTTTGAATATCTTCACTAAATCCAACAATAGCATTTAAAGGAGTTCTAATCTCATGAGACATACTACTTAAGAAATCTGTTTTAGCATTATTAGCTTTTTCTGCTTGATTTTTTGCTAGTGTTAATTGCTTTATTATTCTCAAATCTGGATTTTCAATTGTATGAAACATTACCAAATAACTTAAAGTAAAAATAAATGTTTCTGTAATTACTTCAGGATAATAACTGCGAAGTATTAACCCAATCACAAAGAATACAAATAGAATTATAAATGGTAGCAATTTACCTCTTTCATCTTTGTTTCTAATATATAAAGATACACAAAAAACTATCGTTAAAAACATATATAATACAACTTCAACCATAGCAGCATAATAGGCTGGGCCATTTAAATCTACTGTTTCACCAGCAATGATAGTATCCATAGGAAGGGCCAATATAAACAATACTACTATAGTAGTAATAATATTAAATACTATATTCATTATTTTATTTAATTTCTTATCAAATTTATTTAATTCCACGACATATTTCAATAAAAATAAGAGCATTAAATCCATCATTATCAAATAAAATGATTGCAACACACCTGTAAAGAATAGATGCCCAACAAGCATAGCAAACAAGTAAATAACTACAGCAAATAATGAATATATTAAATTAATTAAAATCAATTTTTTATATATAGATGTTTCATAATTTTTAACCGATCCTCTTATAAAAAAAAGAACTACAAGATAAACAGCTAATACTAATGAACCTCCAGGCAACCATATACCACTCATCACATTTCACTCCCTATTCTCTACAATTATAGCAAAAAAAGGCTTTACATTAAAGCCTTTTTTTATCTTTTGTTTCAAACACATTTTCAGGTGCATCAGAATCATAATATCTTGATTTTTCTATTGCATCAAAAGTATAATCGTTCTCTGATTCAGACATTATATCATTTATAAAATCAATTTCATTTTGTGATGGTGTTCCCAAAGAATTTCTTGCTATCTTTTTTTCATCACTAAATATTATTTCGCCTACTAAAGAATTCATATTCTCTTTTAGTTCTCTTGTTATATCTTTAATATCCGAATCACATGCACCAGTGACATCTATTTCTTTACCTATATTAACTGTATATTTTTTCTTATCTCTTAATATACCAACAGGAATAATAACACCATTTCCATTTACTGCAATTCGTGCAGTTCCAGGAAATAAAGCTTGCGTCAATCGTGGGCTAACATTCCATGCACCTTCGGGATAAATTAATATATTATCTTTATTGGCAATTCTTCTCGTACACACATCTTCGCATATATGTCTATCTTTCTTATATTCTTCATATAGAACTTGCTCTTCTGGAGATAAAATTTCTCCTCTATGATGTTTTCTAAAAATATCAAATATATTGTACCCTGTATCTACACATATTCTACCTTGCATCATATCAAGAAATAATCCTTCAATATTTCTATATGTTTCTCCTGGATCTCCCATAACAAAATATGCTTGTTCTCCAATTGCTTCCATAGCAGACTCAATGTCATACCTACCAACATGACTAGACGCATATATTTTACCTTTAGAAGTATTATTAGTTCTTTTATCATCAAATAAAATTAATTTTCTTCCGCTCAATATACGATCTATTTTTAATATTAAACTAGTTAAAAAATAAATTTTTTTCTTTATCTTACTTGATTCTAATTGTTTATTAGTATCATATTCATAACTACGCAACTTTCTATAATAAGAAGATAATTCTTGAATAGACATTTTTCTCAACTCTAATAGTTTTTTATATTCAAAATCATTAGAACTCATTAAATTTCCTCCTAGTATCTTAGCAATCCCTTTTTAATGGCATATATTATACCACAAAACAGGTCCTTCGTCAATTTTATCTACCTAGTAACAATTATATTTTATCATACTTTTCAACGATTTTACTTAATAATGACACTAAATAGTAAATTGGATGTCTATCTAATTTAATAATATCTAATATTATTACTAGATTAGTCCCTTTACTAATAAATCTAAACATATTAGATACATTAAATGCATCCATAAATACATCTTCCATATCTAATTTTTTAACTGTTTCTTCTGGGAATACTAATTCTATAGAATTCTTATTTTGATGAACATTTCTAATTTTTAATTTAGAAGCTAACTTTTCAAACCATTCTTCATACATATAAATAATTAAGTCTTCATCAAGTTTACCAAATCTATCTTCTAATTCAGATTTAATTTTATTAAACGATTCTTCATCTTCAATAGAATTAATTTTTCTATGGATCTCAATTTTTAAGTCATCTTCAGATACATATTCATCTTTAATATGAGTAGTAACATTTATTAATGATTTATTATCATTATCCTCTTCTTCTTCAACAACTTCGTTATTAAGTCTTTTTACTTCATCATTTAACATCTTTAAGTATAAATCAACACCAACAGTATCAATAAATCCTGCTTGTTCACTACCTAGAATATCCCCAGCACCTCTTATAGATAAATCCCTTGCTGCTATTTTAAATCCACTACCTAACTCAGTAAACTCTTTAATAACATTAAGTCTTTTTACTGCAGTTTCAGTTAAAGATTTAAATGGTTGATACATAAGATATGCATAAGCAAACTTATCACTTCTACCAACTCTACCTCTAATTTGATACAACTGACTTAATCCAAATCTATCAGAATCCATAATAATTAAAGTATTAACATTAGGTATATCAATACCAGTTTCAATTATTGTAGTACAAATCAAAATATCATATTCATGATTAATAAAGTCATATATTGTACTCTCTAATTGATTCTTAGTCATTTGACCATGAGCTATAGCAATTCTAGCATCAGGCGCAATATCTTTAATTCTCAAAGCAAATTCATCAATAGACTGAACTCTATTATATAAAATATATACTTGTCCATCACGAGATAACTCTTTGTATATAGCATCTTTAAGTATTTGTTTATTTTCTTCAACAACATAAGTTTGAACAGGATATCTATTAACTGGAGGAGTTTCAATTAAACTAAGACTTCTAATACCAGTTAAACTCATTTGTAGTGTTCTAGGTATTGGTGTAGCAGTTAAAGTAAGTACATCTACATTACTCTTATATTGTTTTATTTTTTCTTTATGGGCAACACCAAAACGTTGTTCCTCATCTATTACTAATAAACCTAAATCTTTTGGTTTAATATCATCAGAAAGTAATCTATGAGTACCAATAACCATATCAATAGTACCATCTTTTAAACCAGATATAATTCTATTAACTTCTTTTGTACTAGTAAATCTATTAAGTAATGCAATACTAACAGGAAAATTACTAAATCTTTTTAAAGCATTTTCATAATGTTGATTAGAAAGTATTGTTGTCGGACATAAGAATAATACTTGTTTAGAATCAAGAATTGCTTTAAAAGCAGCTACAAAAGCAACTTCAGTCTTTCCAAAACCAACATCACCACATAATAATCTATCCATTGGAGTAGGACTTTCCATATCTTTTTTTATTTGGCTAATAGCTAGTTTTTGGTCATTAGTTAATTCATATGGGAAATCTTTCTCAAAATCAATACTCATATCACAATCTTTTGAAAATGCAAAACCTTTTCTACTTTCTCTTTCAGCATATAACTTAATTAAGTCTATTGCCATTTCTTTTACTTTTCCACTAACTCTAGCCTTAGTCTTTTCCCACTCAACTCCTCCAAGCTTATTAACTTTAGGAGCCACTCCTTCACGTCCAGAATATTTATATAAATGATCTATCTTTTCTACAGGTATATATATCTTATCAGTACCTTGATATAAAACCTCTAAATAATCTTTAGTAATATCATTTAAAGTTAAAGTCTTAATACCATTATAAATACCAATACCATGTATATTATGAACTACATAATCTCCTACACTAAGTTTATTAATATCTTCTATAGTAGTAGCATATTTAAATTTATTTTGATATCTATTCTTCTTCTCTGTATTTTTAAATAATTCTTTAGCAGTTAATAATACAAAATCTTTATATATAAATCCCCCATCTAATTCATATTCTACTATATTAACTTTACCAATCTTAATATCATCAATTGTAGTCTCAACTAACTTCATATTAAGATTTTTCAAAATACTTCTAATTTGATATTTCTTTAAACATATAATAACAGTTTTATTATTTCTAATATTATCATTAATAAATTTATTAATATTATCCTTATCTTCATTAAAATTATTAATAGTTTTAACATTAAAATTAATAGACTCTCTATTATTAGAATCTAAATTATTTAATGAAGAATAATATATACTATAATCTTCTTCTATATCATTCAAAGAAAACATATAGTTTCCAGAAAAATCTATATCTTTTTCTTCTTTATATTCTACAATCTCTTCTAATATATTCTTATAACTTAATTTTAACTGATCATAATCTTTAAAGAAAGTTATTCCATTTAAATAACTACTTATATTAACAACTTCAGTATATTGTGGTAATAATTTTTGCTTATCTAAATCATCTACTTCTTCACTAGTAATAAATTCAGTAAATGGCTTTATAGTAATTGAATCAATATTCTTAATAGACTTTTGATCTTCAGCATTAAACTTTCTAATAGATTCTATCTCATCATCAAAAAATTCTATTCTTATTGGGTGATCTTCTTCTATTGGATATATATCTAAAACAAAACCACGAGAAGCAAACTCACCAGTCTTAGTAACTAAAGTATCTCTACTATAACCTAATCCACTTATCTTTCTTACTAAAAGACTAGGCTCTATAGTATCTCCAACACTCAAATTAATAATACTATTTACATAATTATCTTTTGTAGGTAAAAATCTTAAATAACCCATTAAATTAGTAATAACTATAGAATTATTAGAATTAATTACTTTATTAATAGTTTCTAATCTATTAAGTTTTAAATCAGGTGAAACAGCAAGTGCTTCACTAGTTAAAAAATCATCCATAGGAAATATATAAGCATTTTCATTATAATTAGATAAAATACTATATAACTTATTAGCTTCATATACACTATTAACTACTACCAATATATTCTTATTTAATTTATTAGATATTTCATTTAAATACAAACAAAAAAATTCATCGGTCAAGTTATATATACCCATGTCTTTTTTTATATCTATATTAATTAAGTCTTTGAAGAAATTCATAATATCACCTATTCTTACGATTGTATTTACTCATTAAATCTCCAAAATCTAAAACAAAATAATCATCAATTACACTACATAAACTTTTATATAATTCTTCTAAAGTAGTTTTCTCTTCCTTAGAAAAATTACCTAAAACATAATCTTTAGTATCAGAATTCTTATCATTAGAAATACCTATCTTTAATCTCTTATAATTACTAGTACCAATACTTAATTCTATACTTCTTAGTCCATTGTGTCCACCACAACTACCATTAAGTTTTAACTTAAAGTTTCCTACATTAAGATCCAAATCATCTGAAACTATTAATATATCTGATACATCTATTTTAAAATAATCCATTATCTTTCTAACAGAATTACCTGATAAATTCATAAATGTTAATGGTTTTAAAAATAAAACCTTTTCTCCACCAATAGTAGACTCTATATACTCTCCATCAAACTTCTTAGTCCATTTTCCATCTATATTCTTATAATTTAAATAAGTATCAATAAAAG
The DNA here is from genome assembly GCA_946628045.1 of uncultured Caryophanales bacterium. The sequence continues at coordinate 28,832 of CAMOVZ010000008.1, read as the reverse complement.
AAAAACCAACATTATGTCTAGTATTAATATACTCCTTACCAGGATTACCTAAACCTACTATTAATTTCATACTATCACCTACTTTTTATGATATTCACTATAAATAATTGATTTAGCAACACCACGTTCTTTAGCAACTTGTTTAATAGCATCCATCTCTTTCATACCATCTTCAACATACATTTTAACATGTTCTATAACATCTAACTCACTGAAATCAACTTTTTTCTTATTTCCTTCAACAACTATGACAAATTCACCCTTCATAGTGTCAACCAAAGGAATTATATTACTAATATTATCTCTTACAATTTCTTCATGTATTTTAGATAACTCTCTACAAACAGCTATCTTTCTATCTCCAAGAATTTCTAACATATTAGAAAGAGTTTCCTTCATTCTATGAACTGACTCATAAAAGATTATTGTATATTTTAAATCTTTTAATGATTTTAATTCTGTTTTTTGTTTACTACTTTTAGAATTTAAAAATCCATAAAACAAAAATGGAGATGGTTCAATACCAGAAGAAGTAAGTGCAGGAACAAATGCTGTAGCACCAGGTAAACTAATTACATTAAATCCAGCTTCTATTACACCACGTGAAACAATATAACCTGGATCACTAATAATTGGAGTACCTTGATCAGTAACAAGTCCAATATTAAGACCATCTTTTAACATAGAAACAACAGTATCTATCATTTTATCTTCATTATACTCATGACAGCTCATTAATTTTTTCTTGATGTCATAATGACTTAATAATAATCCTGTATCTCTAGTATCTTCACACAAAATAACATCCACAGTCTTTAAAGTATTTAAACTTCTAACTGTAATATCATCTAAATTACCAATTGGAGTAGGAATTAAATACAAACTTGCTGTATCATTAAAACTCTTTTGTATCATTTTCTTACCTCCTCTTGAATACTTTTATATTCATCTGTTAAAGTACCATCTAAATTATATAGAATAATAGGACTATCTACTTTTAATCCAACAGATCCACATTTTTGTGCTTCTATTAACACAAGAGTAGATTCTTTAGAAATATTTTCATAAACAAACCTAATTCTTTTAGGTTCCATATTATATTTTCTAAATATTTCTAATATCTCCATCAATCTGTCAGTTCTATGTACTATACACAAATTTCCATTATCTTTCAATACTTTTTTACAAGATTCACATAAATCTTCTAAATTAAATAACACTTCATGTCTTGCTATTTTCTTCTCATAAGATTCATTAAAACTACTTTTATCTTCTATTTTAAAATAAGGTGGATTACAAAGCACTAAATCAAATTCATTTAAATGTTTCTTTGAAAACTCTTTAACATCTTCATTTACTATAGTAATCCTATCATCAAGTTTATTATAATTTACTGATTTAGTAGCAAGACTAGCTAGCTTTTCTTGTATTTCCACACCAACTATATTATTTTTAGTACGATTAGATATAATTAATGGAATAACTCCGTTACCAGTACAAAAATCTACTATATTCTTATCTCTTAATCTAATATTTGCGTAATTTGCTAATATTATACTATCTAAAGAAAAAGAAAAATAAGTTGAGTTTTGGTATATCTTTAAATCATACCCTAAAACATCATCTAATCTTTCCATTATTTCTCATCCTTAGAAAAAGTTACAATACCTTTTTCTTTTAAATCCACTGAATAAGTTTTCTTAAATACATCGATGCTAACAACTTTACCCATACCTTCTGGAGTATCGGCAACCATTCCAACTTTAGGCAAATCTTTCTTTAATTCAGTATAAATATCATTTTCATATCCTAAACAACATAATAATCTTCCACAAATACCATTAATTTTAGTAGGATTAAGAGCTAACATTTGATTCTTAGCCATATTAATAGAAACACTATTAAAATCAGTTAAAAATGAATTACAACATAAGAATAATCCACAAGGACCTAATCCACCAATCTTTTTAGCTTTATCTCTTACTCCAACTTGTCTTAATTCAATACGTGTTTTATATTTAGATGCTAACTTTTTAGCAAGTTCTCTAAAATCAACTCTGTTTTCTGAAAGAAAGTTAAATATTAATTGAGAATTATCCAAAGAATAATATGCATCTACAAAATTCATATCAAGATCTAATTCTTTACTATATTTTTTTGCATCATTTAAAGCTTTTTCAGCAGTTTCACTATTTTTTTCCTCTTTTTCATAATCTTCATCAATTGCCTTACGTATTACTTTATCTAAAGGTAAATCCAAATTTTTCTTATCTTCAGAATAAGTTCCCTTTACTACTTTTCCTAAAAATGTACCATTTTCTGTTTCAAAAACTACATCATCACCCTTTTTTAATTCAATTGAATTAGGTGATAAAAAATACAAATTTTTAGTTTTTAAAACACTTACCACTACTACATCTGTCACTCTATCTAACCTCCAATGTTAATCTAGAAAATAATGCATCTAACCATAACTTATAATTAACATTAAATTCTAATCTCTTAATTTCAGCTTCAATTATTTTTAAAATATTAAGTAACTTATTACTGTTTACATCTTTAAATAACTTTAATAACTTATCATCAATTTCTTTATTACTATATTTATTTTCTAAATAATGAATAATTATATTTTCTATTTTTTCTAACTTTTCTTTAGCAATATCTTTATCTTGAATAACATCGTTAACCATATTTGAATATTTAATATAAAAATCATTAGGATTAATCACACACTTCAATAAATCATATAAATCATCTTCTATTATAGGCATACTATTTTCTTTTATAGTAAGAATCTGACATCTAGATAAAATAGTTTCAAGTATTTTATATCTATTAGTAGTTAATAAAATAGCTATAATATCTTCTTCAGGTTCTTCCAAAAACTTTAGAATAGTATTTGCAGAAGCAGGATTTAATTTATCTGCTTCCTTTACTACATATATTCTTTTACCATCTAATAATGATTTATTACTATAATCCTTTTGAAGATCAATCATTTGACCTTTTTTTATACTAGCACCATCAGGTTCAATTATTTTAATATCAGGATAATTATTATCATCAATTAATTTAATTATATTATTTTCTTTATTCAATTCAGAGTATTTAATATTACATATTATCATTTTAATAAAATCAAAAATATACTTCATATCATCATCATAGTTATTTAATTCAATTAAATAAGCATGAGAAACTTTATTATTTTCAATAATTTTATCTATATAATCAATATAATTTTTCTTAATAACTGATATATTATCCATACAAACCTCACAATATTAAATATTTAAATAAAATTAAAGATACTAAACCAAAAGGACCTAAAAACATAACCATAATAAGATTATATACATTAATAGGAATCATCATATTAAATTCCACTGATATTAGATTATATCCATATAATAAAAAAGCTGCATAAATAAATTTTTTTATTAATTTCTTAAATATTTTCATATTATCACCTATTAATAATATGATTATTTTATTTATTCTATAACTTTTCTATCTTTAATTGCTCGCTCTAATGTAAGACTATCAATGTATTCCATATCAGCACCCATAGGTACACCAGTAGCTAATCTTGTTATTTTAATATTCAAATCTTCTAATATTTTTTTAATATATAATGCTGTAGTTTCACCTTCAATACCAGGTTTAAAAGCAAATATAATTTCTTCAAATTTTTCATTATTAATACGATCCATTAATTTACTTAATCCAATATCTTCTGGATTAATACCATCAAGAGGAGATATTAAACCATCTAATACATGATATTTACCGTGAAACATACCAAGTTTTTCAAATAAGAAAACACTTTTTGTATCTTCTACTACACATAATATTTTATTTTCACGAGTAGGATCATTACATACAAAACATAATTCTTCATCTGTTAAAGTATTACAATGACTACATTTATGTATTTTCTCTTTAACTTCTTTTAAACTATCAGAAAACATAGATATTTGTTCATCTTCAAGTTCTAATATAGAAAATGCTAATCTCTCAGCAGTCTTTTCACCTATACCAGGTAAATATTTAAAAGATTCAACTAAATTTTTAATACTATCTGGATACATAATTAAAATAACCCTGGAATATTACCAAATCTTCCCATTTTCTTTTCTGTTTCAGTATCTATTTTCTTTTGAGCATCATTAATAGCTACTACTAACATATCTTCTAATGCTTCTAAATCATCTTTATCTAAAGTTTCAGCATCAATCTCAACTTTTTTAACTGTTTTGTTTCCCATTAAAGTAACTTTAACAAAAGAACTTTCTCCAGTAAATTCAGTTTTATCAATTTCATCCTTTGCTTTTAACATATCTTTTTGCATTTGTTGTGCTTGTCTAAGCATTGCTTGCATATTCATAATTTATCTCTCCTTTATTCTACAACAACTATATCACCAAATAGCTGTACTGCACTATTTGATATTATATCATCATTTTCTATTTTTTCATAGACAGGCTGAGGTTCTTCAATAATCTCATATTTTATCCCATCTTTTAATCTTTTAATATAATCATTCTTTACTTTATCCCATTCTTTATCACTAATAATAGCAATTTCTTTATTAGAATTAGTAATTTTATTATAAACATCAGTAATTTTGTCTATAATTTGAATATTTTGAAGAACATTAGATTCATATTCAAAACTAATAATCATATTATTATCACTAACTGCCCTTAACTTAGAATCAAGTAAAGCACATACTATATAACCAATTTCTTGATCAAAAGTAAAATCTTTTAATTTTTCAAAATTATTTTGTTCTTCTTTTAATAATTTTTTATCTGCTTTTGCCAATGTATTATTAACACGAATATTCATTATTTCATCGATATTTAATATCTTTTGAGGCATTGAAATAACTAAAGAATTACTATTTTTTATAGGAACATCTTCTACTTCTTCCTCTTCATCTTCATATTCCTTAGAAAAATCAAACTCTTCATCTTCTTCATCAATTACTTCTTTTGTTGTTTTCTTTTCCACAACTACGTTTTCTACAACATTATTAGTAATAGTATTACTACTCATATAATTTAATAAAAGCATTTCAATAAATATTCTAGTATTATCACTCTTTTTAATATCGAACATACTTTCGTTTATTTTATTTATAAAAGATTGTAATTTATTGATATCATAAACTAAATTAGTATTATTTAAATAATGATCTACCATTAAATTTCTACTATAATTAAGAATTTGAGTAATAACTTGAATTAAATTCTTACCATCATTATCAAAATCATTAATACTACTTAGTACCTTAGCAATATCGCCATTCATAATAGAAGAAACAAATTCATCTAACTCTTTATTAGATATAATTCCATTAATAGAAACAAAATCTTCCATTGTAATCTTTTTATCGGTATAAGAAGTTAACTTATCAAGTAATCCCAATGCATCTCTTAAACCACCATCTGATAATATAGCAATATTTTTAAGTACTTCATCATCAATCTTTATTTTTTCTTCCTTACATACATATTCTAATTTTTCTTTAATAGTATCCACAGATATCTTTTTAAAAGAAAAACATTGGCAACGTGAAACAATAGTCTCAGGCACCTTTTGAGGATCAGTAGTAGCTAAAATAAATATTGCATGTTCTGGAGGTTCCTCTAGAGTTTTTAATAAAGCATTAAAAGCACCAATAGATAACATATGTACTTCATCAATAATATATACTTTATATTTTAATTCACTAGGTACTAAAGATATTTTATTTTTTAATTCTCGGATTTCATCAACACCATTATTACTAGCAGCATCTATTTCAATAATATCAATACAATCTTTAGAAAAAGACACCTTGCAATGATCACATTTACCACAAGCAATACCATCTTTAGGATCAAGACAATTTATATTTCTAGCAAATATCTTAGAAATAGTAGTTTTACCAGTACCCCTAGGTCCAAAAAACATATAAGCATGAGTAAAATTATGATTTATTATAGAATTTTTAAGAGTTTTAACAATAGCATTTTGTCCTACAACAGAATCAAAATCTTTAGGTCTATATTTACGATATAACGCTTGATACATAACAAAACCTCCTCATTTATATTATAACATAATATAATGATTATTTATCTCTTTTTATATTAAAAAATGAATTTAAAAGTTTCTTAGATTTATCCGATTCGATATTAGAAATTAAAGCAACTTCAGGATTAGTTTTATCACATTTTAAAATATCCACAACTACTTTTTCGTTTTCTTTATCCAAATTACTTAAAGCAGAATATATATTTTTAATTCTAGATTGTTTAATAGCACTAGCACACATAGGACAAGGATCTAGAGTGATATATATATCACAATCGTCTAATCTCCAGTTATTAAGTTTCTTTGATGCCATTCTAATAGCTATTATTTCCGCATGTTCTAAAACACTATTTTTCTTTTCTTTTTGATTATAACCATATCCTATAACTTTATCATTTTTAACAATGACAGCACCAATAGGTACTTCATCATTTTTATAAGCCTTTTCTGCATATTTAAAAGCTAAATCTAAGAATTTTTGATTCATATAATCCTCCATAAAAAAATGTGCACATGAAAGGAGGACCTTAAGGCTGCTACGTTCCCGTCCTGACCTGGTTCAATCACTTTCATTGCACGTAATTATTTTAATATAAACATTGTAAAAAGTAAATAATTTCTTTATTTTTTAATATATTTATCTATTTTTTCTTAAAACACCAATTATTTCCCACTAAATTATTTCCCGGGAAATATTTTTATTTATGTTTCACGTGAAACTTTATATATTACTCATCGTATTATTTCCCAGGAAATATTTTTCATCTATGTTCCACGTGAAACATTATATATTACTTATCATATTATTTTCCAGGAAATATTTTCTACCTATGTTCCACGTGAAACATTATTTTAAATCATTATATTTATTAATAATTACTTCACACAATTCTTCTTGATTATCAATATAGTCTATTTGATACATAAACTTAGCACCATCATATGGTATTTTCAGAGATAATTCGTAGTTTTTATTAGATTCTTTCTTTTTTATTAATAATCTATCATCATATATACCACCGAATAATACCTCATGATAATATAATAAATATTTACCTACTGATTTATAAGAAATATTATCTAATAAATTTAATTGTTCTAAAATATAATCTCTATATTCTTTTGTAATTGTCATATTATATTTTTCATATAAAAATTATGAATCAAAATTATTTCCCGGGAAATAATTTTATTTATGTTCCACGTGAAACATTATAGTTTATATAAAAAAAGAAGTAACTATTTAGCTACTTCTTCATTATTTTCTACTGATTCCTCTTCTTTTTCTACTAAAGCTACCGTAGATACTTTTTGTTCATCCTTTAAATTAATTAATCTAACACCTTGTGTAGCACGTTTTAATGTAGAAACTTGATCTAATGGTAATTTTATAATAATACCACTATCAGTAATAATCATTAAATCTAATTTAGCCTCAGGGTTTAAACACTTCAATGATGCAATATTTCCATTCTTTTCAGTAACATTTAATGCTTTAACACCTTTACTACCTCTATGAGTTAATCTATATTCATCAATTACTGTTTGTTTACCATAACCATTTTCTGTAACTATTAATACCATATGGCCTGGTTCTACTACTTCAGCGCCAACTACATGAGCACCATCTAATTCAATACCTTTAACTCCAGAAGAACTTCTTCCCATAGAACGAACTTCATCTTCCTTAAATCTAACCAATCTTCCATTACTTGCTCCGATTACTATTTCATTTTTTCCACAAGTACCTTTTACACTAATAAGTTCGTCATTTTCTTTTAATACTATAGCAATTTTTCCGCTCTTACGAATACTATCAAACTCTTCTATTGGAGTACGTTTTACTATACCATTCTTAGTAGCAAACATTAGATATTTAACAAAATCATCATTTTGTTTAACACTAATTATCGAACTAATGTTCTCATCTTTTTCTAGTGGTAATAAATTAACAATTGGTAAACCTTTAGATTGTCTAGAGAATTCTGGTACCTCATAACCTTTCATTCTATATACTCTACCTCTATTAGAGAAGAATAATATATAATCATGTGTATTCATTGTAATTAAATGCTCTACAAAGTCTTCTTCATTAGTTGTCATACCTTTAATTCCAACTCCACCACGATTTTGAGTCTTATATGTATCAGTTCTAAGACGTTTAATATAACCATTCTTAGTTAAATTAATAATAATTTCCTCTTCAGGTATTAAAGATTCATCCTCAATATATTCAATAGCTGTCATATCAATGTTAGTACGTCTTTCATCAGCATATTTTTGTTTTATCTCAAGTAACTCATTCTTAATTACTTCTAGTACTTTAGCATCAGATGCTAATATTGCTTTTAATTCAGCAATTGTTTTCATTAATTCGTTTAATTCATCTTCTATCTTACTTCTTTCTAATCCTGTTAAACGTCTTAATTTCATTTCTAGAATTGCATTAGCTTGAATTTCATCTAATCCAAAACCATTAATTAATCCATTTTTAGCATCTTCATCAGTCTTAGAACCACGAATTACTTTAATAACAGCATCAATATTATCTAATGCTATCTTTAATCCTTCTAAGATGTGAACACGTTTTTCTGCCACATCTAAATCAAATCTAGTTCTTCTAATAATTACTTCTTTTTGATAATCTATGTATTTTGAAATAATTTCTTTTAAACCTAATGTTTTTGGTACACCTTGATCAAGCATTAAGAAAATTATTCCATATGTTGTTTGAAATTGAGTATGTTTATAAAGTTTATTTAGAACAACTTGCGCATTTGCATCTCTTTTTAATGTAATAGTAATTTTAATACCATCTTTTAAATCAGAATGATAATCTGCAATACCTTCAATAGTTTTATTATGAACAAGTTCAGCTACTTTATTTTTTAATTCTAAAGTATTAACACCATAAGGAACCTCATCAACAATAATATATTGACGGCCACCCTTCTCTTCAATTCTAGCCTTACTTCTAATAGTAATAGTTCCACGTCCAGTTTCATAAGCTTTTCTTATACCACTATTTCCTAATATAGAAGCACCTGTTGGGAAATCTGGTCCTTTAATATATTGCATTAAACCATCTAAATCAATATCAGGATTATCAATATAAGCAACACATCCATCAATTACTTCTCCTAAATTATGTGGAGGAATATTTGTTGCCATACCAACAGCAATACCAGTAGTTCCATTAACTAAAATATTTGGAAATCTAGAAGGTAAAACTACAGGTTCTCTCTCACTTTCATCAAAGTTAGGACTAAAGTCAACTGTATCTTTATTAATATTTCTTAATAATTCTAAAGATATCTTTGATAAACGAGATTCTGTATAACGCATTGCTGCTGCTCCATAACCCTCAATATTACCAAAGTTTCCATGACCATCAACTAACATATATCTATATGAAAAATCTTGTGCCATTCTAACCATAGCTTCATAAATAGAAGAATCACCATGAGGATGGTATTTACCCATAACATCTCCAACAATTCTAGCACTCTTTTTATGAGGTTTATCAGGAGTATAACCAGATTCATACATAGAGTATAAAATACGTCTGTGAACAGGTTTTAATCCATCTCTTAAGTCAGGTAATGCACGAGCAACAATAACACTCATTGAATACTCTAAAAATGAATCTTGTACTTCTTTAACTATATTGTTTTTTTCTAATCTATCCATTTCTAAACCCTCCTAAATATCTAAGTTTTCAACATAAGTTGCATTAGTTTCAATAAATTCACGACGAGGTTCTACTTCCTCACCCATTAATTTAGAGAACACTTCATCAGCAGCTATAGCATCATCTACTGTTATTTGTCTTAAAACTCTTGTTTTTATATCCATTGTTGTTTCGTTTAATTCTTCTGCATCCATTTCACCAAGACCTTTCATACGAGTTATTTCGTATTTAGCACCTTTTTCATTTAATGCAGCTAAATATTCATCACGTTCTTCTTCATTTAAAACATATTTAATAGTTTTACCATGTTTTATACAGAAAAGTGGTGGTTGAGCAGCATAAACATGCCCTGCTTCAACAATTGGTCTAAAGAATCTATAGAATAATGTTAATAAAAGTACACGAATATGACTTCCATCAACATCTGCATCTGTCATGATAATTATTTTATGATATCTAAGTTTAGATAAATCAAATTCTTCACCAATACCAGTACCAAATGCAGTAATTATAGTTCTAATTTCTTCATTACCTAAAGCTCTATCAAGTCTAGCTTTCTCTACATTTAAAATCTTACCACGTAATGGTAGAATTGCTTGAGTCATAGAGTCACGACCTTTAATAGCACTTCCACCTGCAGAATCACCCTCGACTAAGAATATTTCACTTACTGTTGCATCTTTACTCTTACAATCAGAAAGTTTTCCATAGAAATTAGTAACATCTAAATCACCTTTTCTACGTGTTAATTCACGAGCTTTTTTAGCAGCAACTCTAGCACGAGAAGCTGTCATAGCTTTATCTAATATAATCTTAGCCTCATCAGGATTTTCTAATAAAAATCTTTCAAATGCTTCACTAAATATCTTATCAGCAATACCACGTACTTCACTATTTCCTAGTTTAGTCTTAGTTTGTCCTTCAAATTGTGGATTAGGATGCTTACAAGAGATAATCATTGTAATACCTTCTCTAACATCTTCACCAGTTAAAGGATCATCTTTTTCTTTTAAAATATTATTAGTTGTTGCATATTTATTAAGAATTCTTGTTAATGCACGTTTTACTCCATCTTCATGAGTTCCACCTTCAGGAGTAGTAATATTATTAACAAATGAATAAACACTCTCATTATAACTTTCATTATATTGTAAAGCTACTTCTATACTGATATCATTTTCTTTTCCTGCTACATCAACAATTGTTTCATGAATTGGACCTTTATTTTTATTAAGCATTTGAACATATTCAACAAGTCCACCTTCATAACAAAATGAATCTTTTTTATCAGCTTCACGATCATCATATAAACTAATTCTTAAACCTTTATTAAGAAAAGCTAATTCTTTTAATCTATTTTTTAATATATCATAATCATATACTGTAGTTTCAGTAAATATCTCATCATCTGGCAAGAAATGAACACTAGTACCTGTTCTATCTTTATCACAAGTATCTATTATTTTTAAATCACTATCAGGATGTCCACCATGACTATAACGTTGATAATAAACATTTCCATCACGATATACTTTAACTTCAAGCCAATCAGAAAGTGCGTTAACAACACTAGCACCAACACCATGAAGTCCTCCAGATACTTTGTATCCACCACCACCAAATTTACCACCAGCATGTAACACTGTATAAACAGTCTCAACAGTACTCTTACCAGTTTTTGGATGGATATCAGTTGGAATACCACGTCCATCATCCTTAACAATAATACTATTATCTTTACAAATAGTAACTTCGATATGACTACAATAACCAGCTAAAGCTTCATCTATTGCATTATCAACAATCTCCCATACTAAATGGTGAAGTCCTCTTGAACTAGTAGTACCAATATACATACCAGGACGTTTTCTAACTGCCTCTAATCCTTCTAAAACTTGAATGGCTGATGAATCATATTCTTTTTCTACTTTTTCTTCATTCATTTTTGATTCCTACTTTCTTTCCACATTTCCTTTTTTTACATTATAAATATAAGAATTTTCTAAATACTTTTTATTAATATTTTTTAAATCAGTTGTAGTAATAATACTTTGTATTTCACCATTATTAATTATTTTTAATAACTTGTTACGTTTTTTAATGTCAAGTTCACTAAAAATATCATCTAATAATAATACTGGATATGTACCACAATAATCATTAAATATAGGTATTTCAGATAATTTAAAAGATAAAATAGCTAACTTTTGTTGTCCTTGAGATCCATAATATTTTAAATCATAACCTTTATATTCAAAATAAAAATCATCTCTATGAGGACCATACATAGTCATACCATAATTTAATTCTTTTAAATAATTCTTTTTTAATGTATGTTTTAATTTTTTACGAATACTTTCACTATCATATTCCTCAATACTTATATTAGGAACATATTTTATTACTAACCCACAATCATTAGCTATATCATTATAATACTCATTAATATGTAGATTTATATAATCTATATATTCTTTTCTTTTTTGATAAATTAATACAGCTTTTTCAATTAATTTATCAGTAATAATATCTAAATATGTAGCATCAGCAATACTATTATTAAATAATATTTTTAAATATTCATTACGAGTTTTTAATAATTTATTATACTCATTATAATATTTCAAATATTCTTTAGATATTTGAGATAACTCTATATTTAATAAATTTCTTCTTACATTAGGAGATCCTTTTATTATTTCTAAATCATCAGGTGTAAATATAATAACGTTTAAATAAGATATATAATCTGCAACTTTTTTTATAGGAGTCTTATTTACTTTTAATTTTTTTAATTCATTAGTAATTTCAATCTCTAATTTAGAAACAACTCTATCTTTTTTAACTACCCCACTTAACTTACATTTATCTTTATCAAACATAATAATATTAGGACTAACCCCAATTCTATGTGATTTAGTAAGTGCTAGTATAGTAATTCCTTCAAGTATATTTGTTTTTCCTTGTGCATTATCTCCAACAAATATATTCATATTGTTTCCAAATTCAATAGTTGTGTTTAAATAATTTCTAAAACCAACTAAATTAATTTTAGTAATTTTCATTTAAAACTCATTAAACGACCCATATAATCACCTTTCCCCTAATGTCGTATTCCTATACATACACTAACATTATACCATAAATGCCCTAAAAAAACACAAAAAATAGTTAAAATTAACTATTTTTATGGTTTCTAAGTATTAAATCTAACCTCGAAGCTCGAGATAATTGATTTTCTATTGTCCTATAAGAACTATCTACTATTATTTCAGTCTTATTATCAAATATAATTTTAGTATTATTAGCATCTATTTTTTCTATTTTATCCACTCTTTTTAAACTAATCCATACACAATCATCAGAAAGAGGTGAAGTTGTAGGAAAAACTATTAAATTATTACTATCTTCTACCACTATAGGTACTTTGTATTCGGCACCTAATATTTCTTTAGCTCCATCTTTTCTTCCTTCATAAGTACTACCAAAATACTTACAAGAATCTTCCATTATTTGAAATGGAGTTTCTTTAATGATATATCTTTCATCATCTTCATATACTACACTACTATTTTTTTCATTAGGTAAAATAGCTAAAGTCCCTTTACTTATTTCATATTTCATATAAATCCCCCTAGAAAACCACTAATTGGTTTTCGACATAGTTTTATCAAAATTTTAAGTCGAAATTTATCTATATCTGTCGAATTATATAAAATATTAATATTTATTTATATTTTTCCACAAAAAAAGAGGATAATTCCTCTATTTTTAATATGTTCTTATAGGTAAAACTAATTGAGTTAAAGTTTCATCTTCTACTGATTTAATTAATATAGGTTTTATTTCTCCTACAAAATGTAAATCCACATTTTCTGTTGAAAAACTTTTTAAAGCCTCCATCATATATTTAGCACTAAATGATATTTTAATATTTTCATCATTATTTTTATTAATAATCATTTTTTCTTCTACTCTACCAACTTCTACAGAACTACTTCTAAGAATTAATGTATTTCCATCAGTTTCTAAAGTAACTATATTTTTTTCTTTATCACTAGTTAAAATACTAACACGATCAATAACATTATAAAAATCATTAAGATTTGTATTGATTACTAAGAAAGAATCATCTGGTAATAAATTAGAAGTATTAGGATAAGTACCATTTATTAATCTAGATTCAAATTTTAAATTACCAGATTTTAATAAAATTTTATTATTAAATATATGTAATTCAACATCTTCTATTTCACCATCTAATATTTTAGTAAATTCTACTAAATTATGACTAGGTATAACAATATTATAATTTTCTTCACTTACTTTATCTAATTTTACTACTTTTCTAGCTAATCTATAAGAATCTGTTGAATTAACTTCTAATATATCCCCTACTATATTAAAGTTAATACCAGTTAATACAGGTTTACTTTCTTCATTAGAAGAAGCAAATGCAGTTTGATATACAATACTTTTTAATACACTAGCTTTTACATCTATCTTCTTTTTAGATTCTTCTAATCCTATATTAGGATATTCACTTTCTGAAATACCATTTAAATTAAATTCACTATTTTTTGTATATATTAATATTTTTAAATCATCAATTACTTCTATATTTATATATTCATCAGGTAATTTTCTTACTATATCTAATATATATTTACCTGAAATAATAATACTTCCTTCATTTTCTATTTTAAAATCTTCTTCATTTATAGATTCTATAGTTGTTTGAATAGTAATATCATTATCACTAGCAGTTAAAACTAATTTTTTCTTTTTTAATTCAAATTTTATACCAGCTAATACAGGTATAAGATTCTTAGTAGATATTGCTTTTGATACTTTATTTAAAGCTTCTAGTAAAATTTCTCTTTTAATTGTAAATTTCATATATATTCCTTCTTTCTTATTTATATTTATATTATTACTGTGGAAAAAGTTAAAAATCAAGTATTTTCCTTATTTTTCAAAGAAATTTATAAATAATAGCCTGTTTATAACTTGTTTAAAACTATATATTTTTACACAGCACTTATATCCTTCTTTAATTTTTCTATAATATTTGCAAGATCTTTATTAACTTTTATTTCTTTTTCAATTTTTTCAACAGAATGCATTACAGTAGAATGATCTTTGCCACCAAATTCAATTCCTATCTTAGGAAAAGATTCTTCCGTCATATTTCTACATAAATACATAGCTATTTGTCTAGGATTAGAAATAATAGCACTTCTTTTTTTACTTCTTATATCCTCTACTGATATTTGAAAATGTTCAGCTACAATCCTTTGAATACGCTGAATATCATTCTTTTCTCCACCCATACCTTTACTTATATAGTCTGGTAAAGCTTCAATAGCTAAATCTAAATTAATATCTTTAGCTCCCCACATAGAAGCATAAGCAAGTAATCTAGTAATAGATCCCTCTAATCTTCTAACATCAGGACCTATATTATTAGCAATATATTCAATAACTTCTTCAGGTATATCACCTTCAAAATCTCCAGCTTTTATTTTATTTTTTAAAATTTCTTTCTTTAAATTAAAATCTGGAGGAAATATATTAACAGTTAATCCCTCAGTAAATCGTGTTTTTAATCTATCTTCTAATAATTTTAAATCATTCGGTGATCTATCAGAAGAAATAATAATTTGTTTATTATTAGTATATAAATTATTAAAAGTATGAAAAAATTCTTCTTGTGTTTTATCTCCTCTTAAAAATTGAATATCATCTATTAATAAAACATCTATATTTCTATATTTATTTTTAAAAAACTCTATATAATTAAAATTAGTACCATCGTCACCTTTTTTATATACCTTAGTAAAATCATCTTTAAATTGTTCAGATGTAATATAAAGAACTTTTTTATTTGAATGTTCAACAATATAATTACCAATAGCATGCATTAAATGAGTTTTACCTAATCCACTATTACCATATAAAAATAATGGATTATACATTTTACCAGGATTTTCTGCTACAGATAATGCTGCAGTAGAAGCAAATTTATTAGTATTACCAACTATAAAATTATCAAAATTATAATTTTTAATTAAATTATTATTAATATTTTCATTTATTTTTATATCATTTTCACTAGAATTATTAGTATTTTCAACCAAATTTTCATTGATAATATTACTGTCATTATCTTCTACTTCTTCTTGTAATAAAAATTTTAAATCATAATTAGAATTAGTTATTTTATATAATTTATTTAATATCATTTCACCATATACATCATTTAAATGTCTTTTATGTATAGGCATAGGAACTATAATAGTAGCAATCCCATTTTCTAATTTTAAAAGTTTCGTATCATTAAACCAAGTATTATAAGATAGAGAAGATAGTTCATCTTTAAATTCATCTAATAATTTAGACCATACAATATCTGTATTCATTCGACCATCTCCCCACAAGATTAATTTCCAAAAACTATTCTACCCTACTTTTATAAAAAATAAAATACTTTTTTTATAAAAATAATTATTGGTTAGAATGCCTTGTATTAACGATTATTCTACATTAAATTGTTTAAAAAAAAAACATTTTTTTTTTAAAAATAATTATCCACCATAATTCCACAATTTTTTCAACAATCTAAAACATTATAAAATAAATAAAAAATAGACTTATCCACATTTTCCACAAATTTTAATTCACACATATACTTTTACTTATCCACATCCCTGTGGAAACTGTTAACAAATAAAAAATATATTAAATATCTATGTTTTAATTGACAAAAACACTTTCTTTTTATTATAATAATGTAGATTTATGACTGGAGGTGGAACGAATGAAAAGAACTTATCAACCAAATAATCATAAGAAATCTAAAAGATTAGGATTTTTTGCACGTAAAAAAACAAATATATTAAATCGTCGTCGTCGTAAAGGACGTAAAAGTCTTTGCAAATAAAAATACCGCTCTACTAAATAGTGGTTTTTTACTTTAAAGGAATGATATTATGAGAAAATTATATATAGTAAAAACAACAAGACAATTTGAAGATATATTAAAAACAGGTAAATGTTTTAAAAATAAATATTTTGTAATACATGAAAAAAATAATAATTTAAAATATGATCGTTTTGGTATATCTGTTAGTAAAAAATTAGGAAATGCTGTATTTAGAAATAAATATAAAAGAATAATACGTTCAATCCTAGATAATTATAAAAAACTATATATAAATAATAAAGATTATATTATAATATTAAGAAAAGATGCAATTGACTGTAATTATGAATTATTAAATAAAGAATTATTTTCTTTATTAAATCATAATTAGAAAGGATAATATCATGAAAAAAAATAATAAAATAAAAATACTAATAATTATTTTCTTATTATTAATAACTACAGGATGTACAACAACACTAACAGATAGTAATAAAAAAGTAGTAAAAAATCCTGAAACAGGACAAACTTTAACTAAAAACATTTTATGTAAACCAAAAAATTCAAAAACAGCTAAAATTTACAAAAAATATAAAGTAAATATAGATAAATTACCAGAATGTAAAAATTTTAAAATTAATTCAGGTAAATATGAAGGTTTATGGAATACAATATTTGTTAAACCATTAGCCTATATATTATTAGTTTTAGGAAGATTAGTTAAGAATTATGGTTTATCTGTAATAATAGTAAGTTTAGCAATTAGATTAATTGCCTACCCTATTACTAGAAAAACAGCTATGCAAAGTGAATTAATGAAGAAAGCACAACCAGAAATAAATAGAATTCAAAAGAAATATGAAGGTAAACAAGATCAAGAATCAATGATGAAACAAAATCAAGAAATAATGGCTGTTTACAAGAAATATAATATGAATCCAATGTCTGGATGCTTATTTGCATTTATACAATTACCAATATTTGTAGCATTCTTTGAAGCTGTACAAAGAACTCCAGTTATATTTGAAGATATATTTTTAGGATTACAATTAGGAACTACACCTTCAGTAGGTATTGTATCTAATATGTGGTATGTATATGCAATATTAATTCTTTTAATAGCTGCTACAACATTCTTCTCATTTAAAATGAATTCAACAGGAAATATGCAAGATCAATCAATGAAGATGATGCCTTATATGATGACTGGTATGATCATTATAACAGGTATATTTATGCCAACAGGTTTAGGTATATATTGGGTAACATCTAATTTATTCACAATAGTTCAAAATATATTAATTAAAAGGAGTAAAGAAGTAAATGGAAAAGCATAGATATGTAGGAAAGAATAAAGAAGAAGCTATTAACTTAGCAAAAGAAGAACTACAAGAGGTTGAAGAAAATTTATTTATTAAAGAAATAGAAGTAATAGAAGGCGGTTTATTTAAAAAAGGAAAAGTTGAAATAGAAGTAATAGAAAAAAGAGAAGTTGTTAAAGATATTAAAGATTTCTTAGTAAACCTATTAAAAAATATGGGTTATTCAGTAAATATTGAAATAAAAAATAAAGAAGAAGTACCTAAATATGTAATATTTTCAGATAATGATGCCTTATTAATAGGAAAAAATGGTAAAAATTTAAAAGCTTTAACTACAATAGTTAATGGATATTTAAATACAGAATTAGGTAGAAATTATAAATTTATTATTGATGTTAATGAATATAAAGAAAAAAGAGAACATAATCTAGAGCGTCTTGCTAAAAGAATAGCACGTGAAGTTGCAACTACTGGTGTAGAAGCTAAACTAGATTCAATGAATTCTTATGAAAGAAGAATTATTCATAATATATTAGGAAACAACAAAAAAGTTTATACAGAAAGTGAAGGAGAAGAACCTAATCGTTATGTAGTAATCAAACCAAAAGAAAAAGAAACTAAAGAAGATGAATAATCTTCTTTTTTTTACATTATTTACACCCTATTCCACTTAAATTCAAACAAACAATTAAATATAAATGATAAAATTATAATAATATGGAGTAATATGTAGTAAAAATAAACAAAGTATGTTATAATACATTAGTCAAAAAGGAGGGATACCATGGAAGATACAATTTGTGCTATTTCAACAAGTCAAGGTGTTGGAGCAATCTCAATAGTAAGAGTATCAGGACCTGAATCAATATCTATAGTAAATAAAATATTTAAAGGTAAAGACCTTACTAAAGTAGAATCACATACAATTAATTATGGTTATATTATAGATAAAGATAATATAGTAGATGAAGTATTAGTGTCAGTAATGAAAGCACCAAAGACTTTCACAACAGAAGATATAGTAGAAATAAATACTCATGGTGGTATTGCTCCTACTAATAAAGTATTAGAATTATTATTAGAAAATGGGTGTCGACTAGCAGAACCAGGTGAATTCACCAAACGTGCATTTCTAAATGGAAGAATAGATTTATTAGAAGCTGAATCTGTAATGGATATGATTGATTCAAAGACTGATATACAAAGAAAAATGGCTATGAATGGTATAAATGGTAAAACTTCAAATCTTATAAATGAATTAAGAAGTGATATGGTTCAAATTATATCTAATATAAATGTTAATATAGATTATCCAGAATATGATGATGTAGATATAATTACAAATGAAGTTTTAATACCAAAAATAACTAATTTAAAAGAAAAAATTAATAAGATATTAAAAGAAAGTGAAAATGGTAAAATAATTAAAGATGGTATAAAAACAGCTATTATAGGTAAACCAAATGTAGGTAAAAGTTCATTATTAAATGCTCTTCTAGAAGAAGATAAAGCAATAGTAACAGATATTGCAGGTACTACAAGAGATATAGTAGAAGGTACTATTAAAGTAAATGGTATATTACTAAATATGATAGATACTGCAGGAATTAGAGATACTGAAGATATTATAGAAAATATAGGTGTCGAAAAAAGTCTAAAAATAATGAATGAAGCAGATTTAGTATTATTTATGTTAAATAATAATGAAGAAGTAACAGATGACTTAATAGAATTATCAACAAAACTTGTGGATAAAAAATACTTAGTATTAATAAATAAAAATGATCTAGAAACAAAATTAGATATTACAAAACTAAATATAGATAAAGATAGAGTAGTCAATCTAAGTATTATAAATAATCAAGGTATTGATGAATTAAAAGATAAAATAACAGAATTATTTAAATTAAATGAATTAGAAACACAAGATCCAACATACTTAAGTAACACAAGAAGTATAAGTATCTTAAAGAATTGTTTGAAGAAAACAGAAGAAATAGAAAAATCTTTAAAAGAAAATCTTCCAATAGATATGATTGAATTAGATATTAAAGCAATCTGGGAAGAATTAGGTAAAATAAACGGTTCAACATATGAAGAAGAATTATTAGATGAAATGTTTAAAAGATTCTGTTTAGGAAAATAAAGAAGGTGAGAAAATGGTAGAAATTATAGTAGTAGGTGGAGGTCATGCTGGATGTGAAGCAGCTTATGCTAGTGCTACAAAAGGACATAAAACTCTACTAGTAACAGGAAATATAAAAAATATCGCAGATATGCCATGTAATCCCCATATAGGAGGAAGTGCTAAAGGTATTGTTGTCCGTGAAATAGATGCTTTAGGTGGAATTATGGGAAAAGTTGCCGATAAAACACACCTTCAAATAAAAATGTTAAATAGTGCTAAAGGACCAGCGGTTCAATCTCTAAGAGCTCAAGGAGATAAAATAGCTTATCCTAAAGAAATGTTGAAAACATTAAACTCTTTAGAAAATCTAACTATTAAAGAAGCTATGGTAGAAGATTTAATAGTAGAAAATAATACTGTTAAAGGAATAATCCTAGAAAATGGAGAAAAAATAGAATCAAAAATAGTAATATTAACAACAGGAACATATTTAAAAGCAGACATCCTAGTAGGAAATACAAGAACTAGACAAGGTCCACATGGAGAGAAACCATCACTACATTTAAGTGATAAGCTAAGAGATTATGGATTTACTATTAAAAGATTAAAAACTGGTACTCCACAAAGAATAGATAGAAAAACAATAGATTTTTCTAAAACTAAGGTAGAACCAGGTGATGATAAATATCTAACTTTTTCATTTGATTTAGAACCACAATATAAAATAGAAGACCAAATACCATGCCACTTGACTTATACAACAGAAGAAACACATAGAATAATAAGAGAAAACCTTAATAAATCTTCAATGTATGGGGCATTAGATGATATAGAAGGAATTGGTCCAAGATATTGTCCATCTATAGAAGATAAAGTAGTACGTTTTAGTGATAAAGAACGTCATCAATTATTTATAGAACCAGAAAGTAGATATTACGATGATATGTATCTACAAGGTTTCTCAACATCTATGCCACCTGAAATACAAGAAAAAATGGTACATAGCTTACCAGGATTTGAAAACGCAAAGATATTAAAATATGGTTATGCTATAGAATATGATGCAATTTATCCTACACAATTAAAAGCTTCTCTAGAAACAAAAGTATTAGAAAATTTATTCACAGCAGGTCAAATCAATGGAACAAGTGGTTATGAAGAAGCAGCTTGCCAAGGATTAATGGCTGGAATTAATGCAAGTTTAAAACTAGAAGGAAAAGATCCATTAGTATTAAAAAGAAATGAAGCATATATTGGTGTTTTAATAGATGATCTTATAACAAAAGGAATAAGAGATCCTTATAGATTACTAACATCTCGTGCAGAATTCCGTTTATTACTACGTAGTGATAATGCAGACTTAAGATTAAGAGATTATGGATATGAAGTAGGATTAATAAATGATGCACAAAAACAAAAACTAGATAATAAAAGAAAACTAATTAAAGAATGCTTAGATTATCTAGCTTATAATAAATTAAAGATAACAAATGAGATTAGAAAAGTATTTGAAGAAAATAATATTCAAGTACCTAATGCTACTATGTCTTTAGAAAACTTATTACGTAGACCGGAAATAACTACAGAATTCTTAGAAAAAATGGTAGAAATTCCATATAGTGATGAAATAAAAGAACAAGTATCAATTAATCTAAAATATGAAGGATATATTGCTAAAGCTTATAAAGAAGCAGAAAAAATGCTAAAACTAGAAGAAAAACAAATACCAAAAGATATTGATTATGATAAAGTAAAAAATATTGCTAGTGAAGCAAGACAAAAACTAAAAGAAGTAAGACCAAATACTATAGCTCAAGCAATACGTATTTCAGGAGTTAATCCATCAGATATTTCAATACTTTCAGTATAT
The DNA here is from genome assembly GCA_946628045.1 of uncultured Caryophanales bacterium. Next base: position 6,809 of record CAMOVZ010000008.1, on the reverse strand, counting down.
TTAAAGAAGGAGTATGCTAAAAATGAATAAAGAAGAGTTCATAAAGTATTTAGAAGAATTAAATATATATCCGACAGAAGATCAATTAATAAAATTAGATAAGTTCTATCATTTATTAATTAATTGGAATGAAAAGATTAATTTAACAAGAATCACAGAAGAAAAAGATGTTTATTTAAAACACTTTTATGATAGTCTAACTATTACTAAAGAAATAGATCTATCTAAAGTAAATACATTATGCGATGTAGGAACAGGTGCAGGTTTTCCAGGTATAGTATTAAAAATAATGTATCCTAATCTTAAAGTAACTTTAATAGATTCACTATTAAAAAGAGTAAATTATTTAAATGAAATTATTAAAGAATTAGAATTAACAGATATAAAAGCAATACATACTAGAGGAGAAGATTATAAAGAAAAGTTTGATGTAGTAACAAGTAGAGCAGTAGCAAACATCGAGAAATTAGTTACTTTTACTATGCATCTAGTGGATAAAGATGGAGTATTCATTGCTATGAAAGGTAACATAGATAATGAATTAACAGATTCTATTAAAAATAAACTTTCAAAAAAATATAAAATAATAAAAATAAATAAATTTCGCCTTCCAATAGAAGAATCAGACAGAAGTTTAGTAGTAATTAAAAATATGTAGAAATACATATTTTTTTAGTTGAAAGAAACTTATTTTTCGTGTATAATGCTAATATAGGGTTAATAAGAAGAATAGGAAGAGGGAAATTTTATGTATCCAGACGACAAAGATGAAGTTGTACAAATTTATTTAGATGATATTATTCCAAACAGATTTCAACCCCGTGAAGTATTTGATGAAAAAGCATTAAAAGAACTAGCTGTATCAATAAAAGAACACGGTGTGATTCAACCAATTATTGTTAGAAATGTTAATGGAAAATATGAAATAATTGCCGGTGAAAGAAGATACAAAGCTAGTGCTTTAGCTGGACTTACTAAAATTCCTGCAATTATAAGAGACTTAGATGATAAAGAATCATCTAAAGTAGCTTTACTTGAAAATTTACAAAGAAAAAATTTAAACCCAATAGAAGAAGCAAGAACATATCAAAAAATTCTTGAATTAGACCAAATGACTCAAGAAGAACTTGCTAAAACAATGGGTAAAAGTCAATCAGCAGTAGCTAATAAAATAAGACTTTTATCATTATCAGAAGATGTTCAACAAGCTTTATTAAAGGAAGAAATTTCAGAGCGTCATGCACGTGCTTTAATAAATATACCAGATGCTAAAAAACAAAAAGAAATGTTAAAGAAAGTTATCGCAGAAAAAATGAGTGTTAGAGTATTAGAAGAAGAAATTAAGAAAATGTATCCAAAAGATGATGATGATACTAGTGAACAACCAGAAGAAAAAGTAAAAGCTCCACAAGAAGAAATAGCATCAACAAATACATTTATTAATATAAATCCATTAACACCAACAGCTACATTACCAGAAGATGAATCAAATTACGGAAAAATAGTAATAGCTCCGCCTGAAGGAGATAATGAAATGCCTTCAACAAATAAATTTATCAATTATGGTGAAATAGGTAAAGAAGATGAAGAAGAAGAAAAAGATGAACCGTTACCACCATCACCAATTTCAGTAGATGTTAATGAAATAAAAAACAATACAGAAGATATTAATAATGATCAAAATGGAACTACTTCATTAGATAAATTATTAAATTTAGGAAATCCTATGTTTTCTAAACCAAAAGATGAATACATAACACCAGCTGAAAAAATAGTAAAAGGTGATGATATAGATGATGAAGAAGAAACAGTATCTGACTATTTTAAAATGCCAGAACAATTCACATCTTTAGAAATAAATCCAACTATATCAAATCCAATTCCTAAAGAAGAAGAAAAAGAAACATATACAATAGAAGAAGCAGTAGAAGAATTAAAGAAAACAATAGAAAAACTTAAAGAAAAAGGTATAAAACTTGATATGAATGAAATGAATTTTGATAAATCATATCAAATGATAATAAAGATAGATAAAGAAAACAAAGTAGATGAATAAAAAATCTACTTTTTTTATCAAAAACATTTAAAAAATAACCAATATTTGATACAATAAATAAGTAATATGAAAATGGGTGATTAGATGGGAAAGATTATATCATTAGTAAATCAAAAAGGTGGAGTAGGAAAAACTACCACTAGTATTAATCTTTCTGCATCATTAGCAGTATTAGGAAAAAGAGTATTATTAATAGACTTAGATCCTCAAGGAAATACAACTACTGGTGTAGGAATTAATAAAGGTGAAATAGAAAGAAGTATATATGATGTTTTAATAGGAGAATGTAATATAACAGAAGCAACTGTTAAAACTAAATATAAAAATTTATACGTTTTACCAGCAACAATCAATTTAGCAGGATTAGATTTAGAACTAACAGAAAAAAGTAGAAATGAAGTTGGATTTAATAAAGGAGAACAATTAAAAATAAAATTAACAGATATAAAAGATAGTTTTGATTATATAATCATAGATTGTCCTCCATCATTAGGAGTAATAACAACAAATGCATTATCTGCATCTAATTCAGTAATAATTCCAGTACAATGTGAATTCTTTGCACTAGAAGGAATTACTCAATTATTAAAAACAATAATGTTAGCACAAAAAAATTTAAATCCTACATTAGATATAGAAGGAGTACTTCTAACAATGTTAGATTCACGTACAAATCTAGGATTTGAAGTTGTTGAAGATATAAGAAAATTCTTTAAAGAAAAAGTATATAACACAATAATCCCAAGATTAGTAAGATTAACAGAAGCTCCATCTCATGGAGAACCAATAATAGTATATGATCCAAAAAGTAGAGGATCAGAAGCATATATCAATCTAGCAAAGGAAGTGATTGAAAGAAATGGAAAATAATATTAATGAATCAGGAATTCCAAAAAGAAGAGCACTAGGTAGAGGTCTAGAAGAATTATTTAATAATGAAGTACTAGACTATAGTGCAGTAGAAAAGAAAATAGTAAGTGAAACACCAAAAGAAGAAATAGTAAAAATTAAATTAGATGAATTAAGATCTAATCCGTATCAACCACGTAAAGTATTTGATGAAGAAGCATTACAAGAATTAGCATCATCAATAAAAGAACATGGTGTATTTCAACCAATTATAGTAAAAAAATCAATAAAAGGTTATGAAATAATAGCAGGAGAAAGACGTGTAAAAGCATCTCGTATCGCAGGACTTACTGAAATACCTGCAATTATAAGAGATTTTGATGACACAGAAATGATGGAAATAGCATTACTAGAAAATCTACAAAGAGAAAACCTAAATGCTATTGAAGAAGCAACAGCATATAAAAAATTATTAGAAACATTGGCTTTAACACAAGAAGAACTAGCAAAAAGATTAGGAAAAAGTAGAAGCCATATTACTAATATGATAGGAATACTATCATTACCACAAAGTATTCAAAATGAAATTAGTAAAAATAATATAAGTATGGGTCATGCAAGAGTATTAAGTAAATTAGAAGATCCAACACAACAAGAAGAATTCTTAGAAAAAATAATAAAAGAAGGAATTAGTGTAAGAGAATTAGAATCATTAACACAAAGTCCTAAAGTAATAAAAGCAAATCCTCAAAAACAAAAAACAATAAAAAACAATGAATATTCTTATTTACAAAATGAATTAAGTGAAAAATTAGGAACAAAAGTAGTTATAAAGAAAAACAAAATAGAAATAAGTTTCACAAATAATAATGATTTAAATAGATTATTAGAATATATGAATATAGAGGTAGAAAAATAAAATGAAAATAGATCTATTAGGTTATACAATTGATTTAAAATTAATTATAGTATCTATAGTATATATACTAATAGGTATAGTTATATTTAGTATTTTTAAAAGAATAATAAAAAAAGCATCAAGTAGAAATAAATTTTTAAAAGAAGCACAAAAACAAAGAGTAAAAACAATAAGTACACTAATACTTAATATAATTAAATATATAATAATAATTTTAATAATATTAGCCATACTTTCTTTATATGGAGTAAATGTAAAATCAATATTAGCAGGATTAGGTATAGGAACAGCTATAATAGGTTTAGCATTCCAAGATTTAGCTAAAGATTTAATTGCCGGTTTTACAATTATTACAGAAGGAGAATATGAAATAGGAGATACTATTGAAATAAATGGATTTATGGGTGAAGTAGTTTCAATAGGACTTAGAACTACAAGAATTCGTAATTTCAAGGGAGCTACTAAAATAATAGCTAATCACTATATGGATAATATAATTAACTATAGTGTTAATAACTCTTTAGCAGTAGTAGATGTCTCAATAGCCTATGAAACAGATGAAAAATTAATAGATAATACTTTTAATAATCTATGTAAAAAATTAAGTAAAGAACTAGAATTTGCTACAAAAGAAGTAGAAGTATGGGGAGTACATGATTTATCAGATTCAGCAGTAGTATATAGAGTAGTTGTAGAAACAAAACCAATGAAACATATTGCTACAGAAAGAATATTAAGAAAAGAAATTAAAAAAGAATTTGATAAAGTAGGTATAAAAATACCATATACTCAGATAGAGGTGCATAATGGAAAATAAAGAATATCGTTTAGGATCAATTGTAATAATGAAAAAACAACATCCTTGTGGCACAAACGAATGGGAAATAGTAAGATTAGGAGCAGATATTAAAATAAAATGCATCAATTGTGGAAGAACTGTACTACTTCCTAGAATAGAATTTAATAAAAAATTAAAAAAGATAGAAAGGATTTAATATGGATAATAAAAGAAAATTAAAATTAAGAAAATTTTATTTCCATCCAGTTTCTTCATTTATAGCATTAATAATATTTACAGTATTACTAAGTGTTATATTGAGCCTATTTCAAATGCAGGCAACATATAATGTAGTTAATGTAAATACAAATGAACTAGAACCAACATTAGTAGCTGTAGAAAATATGCTATCGTTTGATGGATTAAAATTTATGATAAGTAATGCTTCTAAAAACTTTTTAAGTTTTGCACCATTAGGTACACTTTTAATATCATTAATTGGGTTAACTATAGCTGAGGGATCAGGACTTATAGAAACAGTAACAAAAAGATATTTAAGTAAAATTCCTAAAGGAGTATTAACATTTTTAGTTATATTATTAGCAACTATATCATCATTAATAAATGAAATAGGTTATGCAATACTAATTCCTTTAATAGCATTGGTATATTTTATAAATAATAGAAATCCAATTCTAGGAATAGTTACAGCATTCTGCGGAGTATCTTTTGGCTATGGAGTATCTATATTTGTAGGTTCAACAGAACTTTCACTAATAAATTATACAAAAGATGCAGCAAGCTTAGTAGATGAAGCAACACATATAGCTTTAACATCTAACTTAATATTTATAATAGTTGCAACAATAATCCTATCAGTAGTAGGAACAATTATAATAGAAAAAATAATAGCACCAAAAATTGGTAAATATAAAAAAGATGATGAATTTGCAAAAACTGAACAATATAAAGCAATAATTACAGAAGAACAAGAACAACAAATAATAGAAAAAGATAAATATGAAAAAAGAGGATTAAGAGCTGCTTTAATAGTAACAATGATCTTTATAATGATATTTATCTATGCTTTAATTCCAAATTTACCATTCTCAGGAATGCTTCTAGATATGAAAGAAAAAGCATATGTTTATCAATTGTTTGGAGATAATTCATATTTCCAAGATGGATTTACATTTATTGTTTCAATAATATTCATAACTTCAGGAGTAGCTTATGGATTTGCTAGTAAAACAGTAACTAGTCATAAACAATTAATAGAAAATTCAGGAAAGAAATTTTCTCAAGTTGGATCAATGTTCTTACTAATATTTGTAGCAAGTCAATTTATAGCTATTTTTAGAAAAAGTAATATAGGTTTAGTAATAACTTCATGGCTTGCAACATTATTAAAAACAATGAATTTAACAGGTATACCACTAATAATAGTGACATTATTACTTATTGCAATATCTAATTTCTTTTTAACATCACCAGCAAGTAAATGGATGATATTTTCTCCAGTTGCTGTACCATTATTTATGCAATCAAATATATCACCACAATTTGCTCAAGTAGTTATGAGAGTAGCAGATTCAATGACAAAAGGATTTACACCATTATTAGCATCATTCGTTATATATATAGGATATTTAAATATATATAATTTAAAAAAAGAAAGACCTTATACATTAAGAAAATCTCTACAAATGATTACACCATATTTCTTAATAATCTCAGCTACATGGATATTATTAGTAATAGGATGGTATTTAATAGGATTACCAATAGGACCAGGTGTAACACCAACACTATAAAAGAAGAAGAAATTCTTCTTTTTTATTTATTAATATGATATAATACAAGACGAAAGAAGTGATAATATGAGTTTAACAGCAGGAATAGTAGGACTTCCTAATGTAGGTAAAAGTACTTTATTTAATGCAATTACAAATCAAAAAATATTAGCAGAAAACTATCCATTTGCGACTATTGAACCAAATGTAGGAGTAGTAACAGTACCAGATGAAAGAATGGATAAACTAAAAGAAATGTATGAACCAAATAGATTTATTCCAACAGCATATGAGTTTACTGATATTGCAGGTCTTGTTAAAGGGGCTAGTCAAGGAGAAGGTTTAGGAAATAAATTTTTATCTCATATAAGAGAAGTAGATGCAATAGTAGAAGTAGTAAGATGTTTTGATGAT
>CAMOVZ010000007.1 GCA_946628045.1 uncultured Caryophanales bacterium | reverse complement strand
TTGTTCAATTAGTATGCTTTACTAGTGGTATGTATTTTCCTAAAGAAGTAATGGGCAAAGTATTTGAAGTTATATGTAAAATATTACCATTTGAAGCATGCCTAAATATAATTCAAGGAACATTGCATAATGATTTTAGTAATTTAACATCTATTCATATAATAGTATTTATAATTTATTTTATAGCAGTTTTATTATTATCAATTATTGTATTTAAGAAAAGAATGGTTAGTGATAATAAATAATTGGGAGATTAAGATATTCAGTTTAAAAAAGATAAGTCTATATGAAATTTATCTTTTTAGTGTATAATATTATTAGTTTTTTAAGGAGGATGAACAGTGAAACAAAATTCTAAAAAAGAAAATAAAATATGTTTTATACTAGACACAATAACTTCAGTTTTATTTTTAGCTGCTGGAATATCTATTATAGCTTCTAAAGGATCAAATATGATGTATGGCATCACAAATATTGGCTTAAGCATAACTTTTGGTTGTTTAGCATTTATGTATTATAAAAAGTATAAAAAAGAAAAATAAAACATCATAATATTAAAATAAAAGGAACGGAAGTTCCTTTTTCTATGTTATAATCAAGTGGGTGAAGAAAATGAAAGACAAACATCTTTCTACAGGTAAAAAATTATTAGTAGCATTATTCTTTAGTATATCTGTTGTATTTTTAGGAATATTTTTAGGATTCTTTATAAAATATTTTTATTTAGGAATTACTACACATAATAATGATCTTATAGATGAATCATTTATGTTTTTAGTTGCTAGTTTTATAATTGGATTAATATTTTTTATAACAATTATAATTTTACTTAAAGATTATGATAGAAATAAAAAAGAAAAAAATAAAAAATGGTATATTGATAAAGTTTTATTTGCTTTAACACCAGTATGGATAACAGTCGCAACAGTTTTATTTTCTTTTGGGTATGAAGAAAATGAAAGTATATATATATTATTTTCAGTTATATTATTTTTAATTATTGGTATATTAACTACTCCTAATATTATTTTATATGCTTTAAATGATATGAAAAATTGGAAATCAATTTTTTATAATACAGGAAATATTGCAAAACATAAAATGGTAGCAGGCTTTTATATGATGACAACACCTGTTTCTTTTGAAAGAAAAATATATTTTGCAGTTATTAAAGAACAATTATTAAATATATTTACTGTTGTTTTATGTATAATGCTTTTTATAATAATAGGTTTATTTAATAGTTCTTATGAAGCTATTGGTACTCCAGGTAATATAATCTATGCAATTATACATACAAAGGCAGTAAGAATGGAAGGATATTTCTTCTTTGGATCAGTATTCCTTGCTGCATTCTGGATACCAATTTTTGCATATTATATAACTAATGCATTATATAAATTAAGAATAGTCAAACGTCATGAATATATCGCATATCATGCTATAGTAGATAAAGTTGATACATCTAAAATAAGTATTAATAATAGTGGAGTTCATTATAAATATGATTATTGTGCATGTGTTGGTATTAAATCAAAAAATATAAATAAAACTAAATCAATACTTATATTTATTCCAGATGATTTACTATTATTCCCAGATAAAAATAAAGGAGATTAATATGAAAAAGAAATTATTTATATACTATACTTTAACAGGTAATGGTGATGTAGTTAAAGATACTTTTAAAGATAAAGGATATGAAATAAGAAAAGTTATTAGTAAAAGTAAATATCCTAAAAACTTATTTTTGTTAATGATGATTGGTGGATTTAAAGCAACTTTTAATAAAAAAGATAAATTAATAGACTTCAATACTGATATTTCTAAATATGATAAAATTGTAATTTCATCACCAATATGGAATGATAGATTATGTGCACCAATAAATAGTGTTATTAATCTATTAGATTTAAAAGATAAAGATATATCATTTATACTACATAGTGCTAGTGGAAATGCAAATCATGCTAAAGAAAAAATTAAAAATCTATATGGAATAGATTCAATAATTCTAAAAGAACCCAAAAAACATAAAGAAGAATTAATTAAATTAAAAGATATAAAATAAAGAACCAATAGGTTCTTTTATTTTGAATAGAAACTACAAAGTTCTTTTTATTTGTCGAAAAATGTCGAATAATGGAAAAAAAAGAAAATATTAAAATAGTTTGGAGAAGTTATATGGAAGAATTAAATAAAGAAGTAATAGCTACATATGATTATGATAGTTTTTATAAATATGCAGCAGGATATTATGATTGTGGAATGACATTAATTGATAATTTATTAGATTCAGATCGATATAGAGAATTATCAAGATTGCATGAAGAATTTAGAAAAGAAAGTATTAAATTAGAGGAGGAGTGCAACATATATCCAGTAATGTTTTTATTCAGACAATATATGGAATTAATAATCAAGGCATTATATGTAGAATTTGAAATTGTTGATCCTCATACAACATTTCACATCCATAAAATTTCAGAATTGTGGCCGCCATTAAAAAAGAAATTATTTGAGTTAGCAAATGAATATGAAGGAGAACATTTAGATGAAACAATTGAAATCTTAGATGATATAATTAAGAAGTTTGCTATAATAGATGATGATTCTTACTGCTTCAGATATCCAGTAAATACAAGTGGTAATCCTTATTTTAAGGATGATAAAACATATAATTTATATGAAATAAAATATGATATAAGAGAATTTAATGAATTAATTCATGAATTTTTATAAAAAATAATTATGCTATAATATTAGTATATAAATTCTATACAATTATAGTGTAGAATTTTTCTTTTTATAAGGAGGATATATATGAAAACAAAAAATATAGTAGAAGTAAAAGAAGAAATGTTGAAAGAGTATTTATCGTCTCAAATGTTATATGTTGAATTCACATCCTATATAGAAAACAAAATAAAAAATATACTTATTGAAAATCAGATAAAATACCAATCACTAAATAGTCGTGTAAAATCATATGATTCATTAGAAAAAAAATTAACGGAAGAAATTATAAATGGTGTGCGCAAAAGTATTAAAAACTTAAATGATCTTAGTGGAGTGAGAATTATATTTTATGACGAAGATGAATTGAATAGATTTAATAGAATTATACACGATGAATTTAACGTTCAATCATACAGACCGCCAGAGAATATTATGAAATATGATGGAACAAATATAACTATTTCACTCAAAAAAAACGTTAATAAATTTAAAGGGTTATTATGTGAAATTCAACTAACAACAGTATTGTCTCATGCAATGAATGAGTTTGGACATGACATAATATACAAAGATATCGATGAATTACAGGCAAAAGATAGTATAGAATATAATAAAATTATAGAAGAGTTTGAAAAGGCACGTGAGGATGCATTAAAAATTGTATCGAAATTCGAATATATTAGTAAGCGTGTACACAGTATAAAAAATGGTGCACAAAATATAGAAATAATTTTAGGGCCAGATTTTGGTGAAAAGTTAGATGGTGTTAAGTCATTAAATGAGTTGGAAAATATAATAAACAAAATGATCGAAGTTATCCCTATGGTGAATAATGATGCAGAAAAATATAAGAAGATATATGACTCTGGAATAATCAAATTAATAGTGAAAAAATTTAGTGAATTACCAGTAGAAACTGCAATGTTTTTAAACTATGATACTTATAAGTATAAATATGATAAATTATTAGAATTCCTAAAAAGCTATAAGTATCTATGGCTTGGAGATTTTCACATTATTATTACAAATTTGTGTGAAATTGCTAGTAGAAATAATCTTTTAGGAGAATTTGATAAATTTATAGAAAAGCTACTAATTTCAGACAAAATTGATAGTGGTAAAGGATATGCTAACTATAATATTCACCAAATGGCATACCAATTAATAATTAATAAAAAGATTGATGAACATATTAGGATAAAAATGGCTGAGTATTTTTGTGATATAAGATATGATTACTGTGAAGAAATCAGTATGAATAAGTTTGCAATTGCAAATAAACAAGTAAATCCAGGAGAAATATATAAGAAAAATATATATGAAGTTATAGAAGAAATACTAGATATATTTTTGGATAGTCATTCCGAAGAAGCACTACATGCCATAATAAATATTAATCGGGGTTTAGAAATCAATGCAAATATTTTCGATAGAAATACCATATATGAGTTTTTTTATGAAAACTATAATGCTATTGATATATATAGTAAGAATGAATTGTATGAGTCCGTTAAATTTATGAAAAAATCAAAATTTAGAGATAGTAAGTTTTATAAATTGTTTGAAAAAGATAAAATTCAAAAACTATATGCATTATTATTTAATTTTCAAATAGATGAAGAATTAGGTAATAACTATGATGAAAGAGAAAAAAATAGAAGCAATAGCTTAGAACAATATATTAAAACAATGAAAAAGAGTAATATTAGTGAAATTATAACTATACTTGATATAATGGATGATAACAGGATAAAAAATTCAAACATTTACAATGCTGGTAAATTTTTGTTTGATATTGGTAAAGGCAAATATGGAGAAGAAATATTGAAACAAAAATGGAATGAATATGTATTTCTAGGGGTTGTAAAAAGCAATGAAAATTATGAATATGAAATAGATAATGAGTTTAAATCTTATAAAATAATAAATGCAATGAGACAAATAGGAATCATTAATTTAGATGTGATTGAAAGATTGATAGTTTTTAGTGAAAAAAACAGTAATGAAAATATAGAGATTGAAATATTAAAACTCATTTCTAGTAATATAGATTTAGCAATCAATAAAAAATACAAACAATACCTATTAAATAAGATAAAAAAATATAATAAAAGTGAACAAGGAGTCATGGAAGAAGTATTCTTTAGCCCCCATGTTGAGAAAACAATTCTAGAAAAATACAAAGAAAATGAAATTGAAATATTAGTAGAAAACTTTAGATATAGTGAGTTTAAGATGCTAGATGAATACTTATTAAGTGATTTATTCGAAAAATATCCAAATAGACTAAGACAACTAATAAGACAAAAATTGAGAGACAATCCAAACTTTAATTTGCCAAATTCATATGCCTATAGTAATTTAACTTATTGTGACAATTATAAAGAGGAAAGATATAACAATCTAATATTATGTATGGATTTATTAATTGAGAATAAATACTATCAAATATCGAATTATATACGATATTTGATAGGAGAATATAATGATGAATTGGGGATGATATATTACAATACTTAAAAGAAAATGATAATTATAAGACATATTTAAAAGTAATAGATTTGTGTAGATTGTTTGATGCATCTATCTCATGCTGGAAAATATATGAGTATATTATTACCAAGATTGATAAAAAAGATAATTTATTAAATGAAATTGATTGTCTTCTATTTAATACGGGAGTAGTCACAGGTGAAGATGGCATAGCAAATTCGTTTTATGGAAAATATATATTTTTTAAAAATTTGAAATCAAAAAATCCAAAAATAAAAGAATTTGCTAAAGAAGAAGAAAAAAGATTTAAAATACTATATCAAGAAGAAAAAAACAAAGTTGATAAAGATAAAATAAAGAAAGAAATAGAATATAATCTAGAAAAAGGAGAAAACTAAAGCTTTATCATTTGCCTTCATATTTAAATAGCTGCATTATATATGCTATAATAAAAACAGGTGAAACAATATGGATTTAAATAAAATAGAAAAATTTATAGATAAACAAAAAGTAAGTTTTATATGTTCTATAGATAAAGAAAACTATCCAAATGTAAAAGCAATGTTAAAACCTAGAAAAAGAATAGGACTAAAAGAATTTTACTTTTCAACAAATACATCATCTATGAGAGTAAAACAATATAAAGATAATCAAAATGCAAGTATATACTTTTATCATAAAGGATTAATTAAATATATAGGAGTTATGTTAAAAGGTAAAATGGAAGTTTTAACAGACCAAGAAACTAAAAACATGATTTGGAAAAAAGGAGATACAATATTCTATAAACAAGGAGTAACAGATCCAGATTATTGTGTATTAAAATTTACAGCAACATCAGGTAGATATTACTGTGATCTAAAAACAGAGAGTTTTGAAATAAAATAAAGAATCAAATAGATTCTTTTTTTGTGTCGAATTTTGTCGAATAATATAGGTAAAAATGTTAAATCATGATATACTTTTTATAGAAAAACAAAATTGAGGTGTAATTATGACTGAACAAGAATTAAAAAAATTAGAAGATAAATTATGGGCAGCAGCAGATAAAATGAGAGGTGCTGTTTCCGTTTCAGATTATAAATTTATAGTATTAGGATTAATATTCTTAAAGTATATTTCAGATTCATTTGAAGAAAAGTATAAAGAATTAGTTGAAGAAGGTGCTGGATTAGAAGAAGAAAGAGACTGCTATACAGCTGAGAATATATTCTATGTACCTAAAAATGCTAGATGGGAATACCTAGTTGAACATTCAAAAGACACAAATATTGGAGAAATAATTGATGATGCACTAACACTAATTGAAAAAGAAAATGCTTCATTGAAAAATGTATTACCTAAGAATTATAATTCTCCTACTATGAGAAATGTTAATCTTGGAGAATTACTAGACTTATTTACCAATATCAAAGTTGGTACTAAAGAAGCAAAAGAGAAAGATTTATTAGGAAGAATCTATGAATACTTCTTAGGACAATTTGCTAAGAATGAATTACAAAAAGGTGGAGAATTCTATACTCCAGCCTGTTTAGTTAGAACTATGGTTGAATGTATTGAACCATTTAAAGGAAAAGTATATGACCCTGCTTGTGGTTCTGGTGGTATGTTCGTTCAATCAATGAAGTTTGTAGAAGAAAATCAAGGTAGTATGTATGATGTAGGTATATTTGGTCAAGAGAAGAATCCTACTACCTGGAGATTAGCAAAAATGAATTTAGCAATTAGATCTATGTATGGTGATCTAGGAAAGTATGCAGCTGATACATTTACTGAAGACTTACACAAGAATTTAAAAGCAGATTTTATACTAGCAAATCCACCGTTTAATTTAGAATGGGATAGAGATAAAGTTGAAAATGATCCAAGATGGAAATATGGTTTAGCTCCAAAGACAAATGCAAACTATGCTTGGTTACAACATATGATTTCAAAGTTATCTCAAAATGGAAAAATGGCTTGTATACTTGCTAATGGTTCATTATCTGCAGGTGGACAAGAAGGAGAAATAAGAAAGAAATTAATAAAAAATGATTTAGTAGATTGTATTTTAGCAATGCCAAGTAATTTATTCTATACAGTAACAGTTCCATGTTCTATATGGATTATAAATAGAAACAAGAAACAAAAAGGTAAAACACTATTTATCAATGCAAGTAATCTAGGTACCATGGTTACTAGAAGATTAAGAGAATTAGATGAAAAGGATATAAAGAAAATCGCAGAAACATATCATGCATATCAAAATAATGAAAGTTATGAAGATGTTAAAGGTTTCTGTTATTCAGCAACATTAGATGAAATTAAAACTAATGACTATGTATTAACCCCAGGTAGATATGTAGGTGTTGAAGAAACTGATGAAGATGAAATACCGTTTGAAGAAAGAATGAGTAATATTACATCAGAATTATCTACACAGTTTGAAGAATCTCATAGACTAGAAGAAGAAATAAAGAAAAACTTAAAAGCAATTGGATATGAGATTTAATCAAACAAATTGTGATTTGTATGTGTAAAAGGAGGAATATTTTATGAAATATAAATTAATAGATTTACTAGATTTTAAAACTCAAGGTGTAAACACTACAACAGATAATATATCTTATGTTGATAAAGGATATAAAATTGTTCAAGCTAAAAATATTGCTCCATATAATATTACATTTGATGATAGTAATTATATTGATGAAGAAACTTTTAATAGAATCAAAGATAATCATAAATTACATAAAGAAGAGGTTTTATATACAAATATAGGTTCCCAATTAGGAAATAGTGCTATATATGAATCTGATGAAGAAGCTATAATTACCTGGAATGTTATGAAATTAATTCCAAATAAAGAGATTATAGATAATTACTATTTATGTTATTTATTAAATTCAAATAAGTCATATATAAAAGCTTTAAATACTTCATCAACAATGCCATTTGTTAGTGGAAAAGAATTAATGAATGTCGAATTTGACTTACCTGATTTAATAATTCAAAAAAAGATTGTTAAGATATTAAAAGATATTGAAGACAAAATTAAAATAAATAATGAGATAAATAATAATTTGCAAGAGTTAATTAATAATATATTTACAAGTAGGTTTATTAATTATGATGGTTATAATGGAGAGTATAAAACTACAGAAATCGGTGATATTCCAATTGATTGGGATATCGATAGTTTTGGTAATGTAATCTCATTCTCAAATGGGTATGGTTGGGATTCAAAAGACATGTTAGAAAATAGTATGCCAGATACATATAAGGTATTTAAAATGGGTAACATTAAGATTGGTGGAGGAATCAATAAAGAGAAAACAAAAAGTTGGATTCTTAAAGAAAAATGTTCAGGATTAGAACAATATCTATCCAAAAAAGGTGATGTTCTCATGTGTATGACCGATATGAAAAGTAATGAAAATCCTTTATTAGGACATACTGCTTTGATTGATCGTGATGATGAATTCGTAATTAATCAACGAGTTGGAATTATAAGGTGTGATAAAGAAATTAAGTGGCCATATATTTATACAATGACTAATCTACCATTCTTTATAAGTGATATTAGAAGTAAATCTCACAGTGGTGTTCAAGTAAATTTAACTACTTCGGGTATATGCGATACTAAAGTATTAATTCCTGATAAAGATGTATTAAACGAATTTTATCAAAGTGTAACTCCGATGTATGAAAAGATGTTTATTTTAAGTAATGAAGTTGAATCTTTAGAAAAACTAAGAGATACATTATTACCAAAATTAATGAATGGTGAAATAGATTTAGATAATATTGAAATATAATCAAACAAATTGTGATTTGTAATATAAGGAAGTGATGAAGATGTTTAATGAAGAACAATTAGAGGATGCTACATTAAGCATATTTGAAGAATTAGGATATGAGAGATTAAATGGCTATGATATTGATAGAGATTATCATAGTGTCTTTATGGACAATAATTTATTTGATGATTTGTCTAATATTAATAGAGATTTCAATGATTCACAAATTCAAGAAGCAATTAAAACTATAAAGTCATTGTCTCATGGTAATCCCATTGAAGACAATAAAACATTTACTAGATACTTATTAGAGGGTGTACCTGTTCAAGTTAAAACTAACACAGGTTATCAATATAAGAATGTTAAATTAGTTGATTTTGAAAATATAAACAATAATCACTTCCAAGCAATTCAACAATTTACTATTGTAGAATTTGATACTAAAAGACCAGATATTATTATATTTATCAATGGTATTCCATTAGTTGTAGTTGAACTTAAAACAGCTACTAATGAAGATGTAAAATTAGAAGATGCATATACACAATTAACTGGTTATAGAAATGTATATATACCTTCTTTATTTAAATATAATCAGTTCTTAGTTATTAGTGATGGTGTCACTGCTAAGTCAGGTACTATTACTAGTCCATATTCTAGATTTAGTGATTGGAAGAAAATAGAAGATACTGATGAAGTATATGAAAATATGCCAACACATGAAACTTTATTTAGAGGTATGTTTAGAAAAGATAGACTTCTAGATATTATTCAAAACTTTATTTTATTTAGTGATGATAGAAAGATACTAGCACAATACCACCAATACTTTGGAGTTAAGAAAGCTATTACTTCTACAGTTACTAAAGGTGTTAAAACAGGTAAAGCAGGAATTCTATGGCATACACAAGGTTCTGGTAAATCATTTAGCATGGTATTCTATTCTGGTAATATGATTAAACTATTGAATAATCCTACTATTGTAGTAGTTACAGATAGAAATGATTTAGATAATCAGTTATATGAAACATTTGCTAAATGTGACTATTATTTAAAACAAAAACCAAGACAAGCAGATTCAAGAGTTGCTCTTGATGAAATGTTAAAAGATAGAGTTGCTGGAGGTATATTCTTCACAACACTTCAAAAGTTTGAAGAAGAAACAGGACTATTTAGTGATAGAAATGACATCTTAGTTTTAGTAGATGAAGCTCATAGAAGTCACTATGGACTAGAGGCAACTATGAAAATTAATTATGAAACTAATGAAGCAGAAGAAACATTTGGTACTGCTAAATATCTACATAATGCATTACCTAATGCAGTTTATATTGGATTCACAGGTACACCAGTAGAAACTAAAGATAAGTCCACTTCATCTATATTTGGTGATGTTATTGATACCTATGATATGACACAAGCAATTATGGATGGTTCTACTGTACCAATTAGATATGAATCAAGAATGGCTAGAGTTGGTTTAAATCAAAAAATCTTAGACGCGATAGATAATTATTATAAGTTTGTAGAAGAAACTGGGGCTGCAGATGAATATGCAATAAGTAAATCAAAACAAATGATGGCTACAATATCTCAAGTTATTGAAGATCCAGATAGATTGGAATTAATTGTAAAAGATATAATTAATCATTTTGAAGAAAGAAAAGATATGGAAGCAGATCATGCAATGGTTGTAGCATATTCTAGAAAAGCAGCATTCACAATGTATAAGAAATTCTTAGAATTAAGACCGGATTATGCAGATGTAGTTAATATGATTATTACACCATCTAATAAAGATGATGAAGAAATGCAAAAAGCAATAGGAACTAAACATGATAAAAAGGAATTAGAAAGAAGATTCAAGAATGAAGCAGATGATCCTAACGAGAAGTTCAAAATTGCTATTGTTGTAGATATGTGGTTAACAGGTTTTGATGTACCTAGACTTGGAGTTATGTACATAGATAAACCAATGAAAGCACATAACTTAATGCAAGCAATTGCTAGAGTTAATCGTGTATATAAATCTAAACCAGCAGGTTTAATTGTAGATTATATAGGGTTAAAAGCATGGTTATTAGATGCATTAAAAACATATACAACACGTGACCAAAAGCAAGTAGTAGATAATGAAGAATTAGTAACTGCTATTAAAGATAAAATTGAAATAGTTGATAATATATTAAATAGATTTGATTATTCCGACTTTAATAATTTAGATAATGTTGGTAAATATAATCTTATTAAAGACGGAGCTAACTTAGTATTAGGTTCTGAAGAAAAGAAAAACAGATTTATGAAACAAAGTTTATCTGTAAAGAATCTATATACATTATGTAATGGTATATTAGAAAAACAATATAAAGATAAAGTGCTATTTATTATTTCTGTTAGATCATTTATTTCAAAAATAACTAATGACAATAAATTAGATGTATCAGAAATCAATAAGACAGTTAGTAAAATGCTTGAAGAATCAATTAAGGATGATGAACTAATTAATTTAGGAGAATTAACTAGAGGAAATAGTCTTGAATTGCTAAGTGATGCAATGCTTACTAAATTAAGAAGTTTAAAAGATAAGAACGTAGTAGCAGAAGTACTTTCTAGAGCAATCAAAACTACAATAAATGATATTGGTAAAATAAACTTAACACTACAAGAAAAGTTCTCAACTAAGTTTAACAAATTAGTTGATGCCTATAATGAAAGAACTGATATTGCTGATATTGAAAAGATCATTGAAGAAATGATTGGATTAAAGAAAGAAATAGAAGAAGAACTTGAAAAAGGTAATGAGTATGATTTATCTTCAGAAGAAAAGGCATTCTTTGATGCCCTAGGAGCTGATCCTGAAATAAAAGAATTAATGCAGGATGAAACACTAGTTCAAATCGCTAAAGAGTTGGTAGATATTATTAATGAAAATCTTACTTTAGACGCATTTAAGAGAGAAGATGCAAGAGCTAGAATAAGAGTTAACATTAGGAGATTATTAATTAAATATAATTATCCACCAATTAAACGAGAAGGTGCTGTTGAACAAGTAATTAAACAAGCTGAATTAAAATATTCAAATCAATAAAATTGAGAGTTAATCTCAATTTTTATTTTGTGTGACATGAAATATATAGTATACTAAATAACTAAAGAAGGAGACATATGAATAGATTAGATAAAGAGGATAGAATTATTGAACAACTTCAAATGTTTGATATAAATGAAGCTTTGATGATTCCTATGAAGTATAAAACATTTTTAATTCTAAATGAAATTCACAATGAAAGCAATTGGAAAAATTGGATAGATTCTTCAGCTAAAAATGAACTGCCACCAGATTTTTTTAATCCAAAAAAGAAATTAATGATGGATGTTATGAGAATCGATGATCATGCATATATGGATGAAAACGGAAAAATTGTAAACCCTCACAATAGAAGGGAAAGTGAGTTGATAGACGAACTTACCCGCAATAATGAGGCAATGAGAAAAGCAGCAGAGGTAGGACATCTCATCGTTATACCATACACGGGGTTAAGTGGCGAACAAGATCATAATTATAATTATTATGTTGATAATTTTAACAGAGTTGTGAACAATCACATAAAGAAGATAGATAATTATAGAAAAAATCATCCTGGTTATAAAACAATATTTCTAGTTTTTGATGAATCATCACCATATGCAAAATGCCCAGATGAAAAACGACCAACAAAAGTAGGTGAGGCGTTTTATGCTTATCCACATTTATGGTGGTGTGATAAAAATATGATAAATTGTTTAAAAAATTCAAAAATAGAATATTTAGTATGGGTAACCCCATATAAGCATTTTGATTCTGTAGGAAAAGTAGAACTTCCAAAAATAACAATCATTGATGTTAAAAAGATAAAATATAAAAAATTAATAGAATATATACCATCTGATATGCAAAGCCTAGAAATCTAACATTTTGGTATATGGAAACTAATAAGTTTTATTAAAAAGGGATGTTATTGTTTATAATGAATTCAATAAGTCGGTAGGAAAGGAGTTAAGTATGACAGGTGATGAATTTTTGCTATATAGTGATGAAAGAAATATTGTTAACATGGTTGAGAAAAAACTCAATGGCTATGGAAATTCAAATAAACAATTAATTCAAAAGCAAAACGAGTTATTTCATCTACTGTGCTTTTTAAGTTTGGATGGTAAACTATATTTATATAATAGTATTATTCCTAATGAACCAGGGGATTTCTTTATTACTGATGATAACAAAACAATAATTGTTGAGGTGTCAGAATGTTTTGGAAATGATGATTCATATGCAGCAATGAAAAATAGAATTAATAGCCTATTTAAAAGAAAAACTAAAAATAAATTAGATTATCGTTTTAGTATCGAAGAAGTCAAGAGAAAATTAAACAAAATAAAAGACGATAAAAATGAAAAAAACTACAATCTTAATAACACAATTGATGAAGTGATTTTGTTGATTGTTACAGGAGAGTACACAGGCTGTTCAGCAACTGGTAATTGGCTTATAAAATATTTGGATGAATGTGATATTAAAGACTGTAAGTATAAGATATGGATATTGGATTACTTTGCTTCAGGAAAAGATGGTAATCCAATTATTATTAAAAATCTACCAAAAGAGATAGCTGAATTTAAAAAATATTTTGATCAGTTTAATTAATGAGTAAAAAATATTGAAGGAGATATACAATGATTAAATTAAATTTTGATATAAAATCATTTTATTATGATAAAGGTGATCCAAATCTTAAATATAAGGAGTATAAACTTTCAAAAAATGTAGATGAAAAATTAACATTGAACGATGTTGCACAAAGATTACTTGAAGAATACAAAATTGGTAGTAGAGAATTTGAAAATGTAGGTGTTCCAAATATAGATGAAATATTATGGAAAAAATACTTTCCGATAGGCATATGCAATAGAATTGATCAACCCTATAATATATATTTAGAAACTAGTATCGGTGATTTAGAAAAACAATTTGAAATATCAACCATAACGCTTCCGATAGGGATAAATATGGAAGGTATGGGGAAGACAGGAGGTATTGTAGATGGTGTTAAATTTTATTTTCACCATAATGAGAGTGATATACACCATGTGTCACATATCCATTGCTCATATTCTGGTGAAGAAATAAGTGTGGAAATTGAGACATTAAAAGTAACAGGTAACCCATTTAAAAAAACTAAAATGGATGTCGTATTTGAAGTTATAACAGAACATCAACAAGAATTGCTGAATTATTGGAATAAAGCAGTTGTGAATGGTGAATCAATACCATTTAAATTAGAATTATAACTAAATCTAAAAAAATCAAGGGCAAACTTGTTTGTTTATCTAGACCCTTGATTTTTTCTTTTCCATTACACTTCTCTAACCAATAAAACTTGCTTTTATTGCTTACTAACTATTTAATTTGTTAAATCAATAAGCCCCAGTTAATGCAATTACTTATCAAAAGAATATACTCCATTCCCATACATATCTTAAAACTAAGTATAATAAAACAACTAAATCTCTTATAACTACTAAAACTACTTATCCTATAATTCAAAGAAAAATTATTAGTACCCATCACACTCTTAATACTATATACTTTCAAATAACTACATATTTTATAATTATTAACAGTCATAATTATATTTATCAAAAGAGTATACTTAGTCCCCATTAAACTCTTAAAACTAAATACTTTAAAATAACTTATTCCATCATAAATATAAAAAGTATTTATATTACTTAGTTAAAGTAATATACTCCATCCCCATAATAAAATATATAAATATATGTTATAATTTATATAGGTGATATTATGAAATATGAATATTTCTATATAGAAGATAGTAATAATAAAAGTAATTGTGTAATAAGAAGTCTTTGTAAGATATTTAATTTATCCTATGAAGAAGTATATAATGAATTATGTAATATACAAAATAAATTAAATAAAGATAGTTATATAGATATAGAAGTATTTGAAACATATATAAAGAATAAAGGTATGAAAGAACTAGATATATCTAATATTAAAGTAAAAGATTTAAAACTAGATAATAATAGTTATATAGTATTTTGTTGGGATAAGAAAGATTGGTATCACATGATACCAATAATAGATAATACTATCTATGATAAAAGTGATAAATGCTTAGAGTTAGAAGTTATTAAGGTGTATGGATAAAATAGGAGGTACAATATGAAAAATTATAAAAAATACATATTTGATCTTGATTATACATTACTAATTCCTGATTGGTCTAAAGATGATGATTATTTAAAAGAAAATATACCTATTGAAGAACAAGACGAATTTTTTAAACAAAAACAGGATATACTTGATAAATATGAAATGAAATTTTCAAAATATGAACCAAAAACATTAAGTGAATTTTTTGAAAAATTTGGATTTCATATAAGTGAAGAAATAATAAATGGTTGGATGATTTATAGTGGGGAAACAACAAAGGACGAAATTGCTGATGGGACTTTAGAACTGTTTGAATACTTAAAGAATAATAATAAAGAAATTATAATTCTTACAAGTTGGTTTAGTAAAACTCAAATTCCAAGATTAAAAAGAACAGGGTTATATGATTATGTTGATAAAATAATTGCCGGAGAAGATGCTATGAAACCGGATTTAGAAGCGTTTAAATTAGCCATTGGTGATACGAATAAAGAAGATTGTATAATGATAGGTGATAGCATAAAAAGCGATAAAGAAGGCGCAGAAAGAGCCGGTATAGATTATTATATTGTAGATTATGAACATAGTATAAGAAATTTATATGAAGAAATTATAAAAATATAAAGATTATATAATTTAATAGAATACATATACAAAAAAGTATATGTTTTTTATAACAACAATAAAACTTGAAAAATAAAGTTTTTTTTGTTATAATACGTGAAAAAAAGCAATGGGGGCTAATTATGGAAAAAAATGATATTATAAAAATAGCAGATGGAATACGAAAAGGAAATTATAAGGTATTAGAAAAAGAAAAAATAAGTGAAAAAGATTTACTTGAAATAGCCAATGTATTAAAAGCTATTGATGGATTTGAGGTAGATAGTTTATTTGATTTAGTTTTAAATAATGAAATTGGTGAAAATTGTGACTGGAATATAGGAAGTATTGTTCAACACTTTGATTATAGTGATGTTATAAATGCATTAAATAATGTTAAATCAAATAAAAGAGGATACTTATATGACTCTATTGGTTTATGTTGGGCATTAGGAGAGTGTCCATATAAAAGTGAAGAAATAATAAAATTCTTATACGAAGTTATTAATGATGCTAGAAATCCAGAATCATGGTGGAAAGCTGCATTTGCCTTAGAAAAATTAACTGGTAAAAATGCAATTAATAATTTAAAAAGAAGTTTAAAAAATAGTAGAATACCTTCATTAGAAGAAAGTTTAGAAGATTTAACTAATAAGAAAAATGTAATTAGTATATTATTAAACTCTAATAGTAAAGACATTAAAGATCAAATATATCCAAAATTAAAGAGTAGACTTGAAGAAACAGATAATGATAAAGAGCTAGTTAATGTTGTATGGCTTTTAGGAAGATTAAAATTATATGATAAAGATATGTTAAATAAAGTTGTAGAAATATTAGATACAACTGATAACTATGAAGTAAAATACTATGTATTAGATTCAATGTTAGAAAATCCTAATCCAATCTACACAGATCTTTTTAAAAAATATATAAATTATGATGATCATTTATTAAAATCACTTTCAATTGTTGGATTAGGTGAAACTGGAAGTATTAGTGATGTACAAGTTTTAGAGAGATTGTTAGCAGAAGAGGATAAACCATCAAATATAGCTAAAATTACACAAGCAATTTATAAATTGAAAAATCACTATTTTAATCAAAGTAATAAATATGAAAAAAAATACATGATTAACGAAAATGGATTAATAGGTGATGATTCTGACAAATGGTATGCTGATGCTTCTATTTATAATATGTTTTCTGAAGCAGAAGATCCAGAAAATATTTGTTTCTCATTAATATTTAACAGAGTATTAGAAAAAAAACTACAAGTAGTTAACCCAGTTGACTTAGCCACTGGAACAGGTAGAGCTGCTAAATATATATTAAACAATGTTGATTATAAGGGAACTTTATATGCAATTGATTATAGTCAACAACAATTAGACTATTTTGCTAGAACTATAGATAGACGAAAATATTATGTACAAGATATTGAACTTATTAAGTCTAAAATACAAGATCTTCACCTACCAGAAAAATCATCATTCATTATAAGTTCATTTGGGTTTCCTAGTAAAATATCTGATTCAGAAAGATGTAAAGCAGAATTAGAAAATGTATTTGACTTATTGACTGATGATGGTGTTTTTGTTACATTAGGATGGGACGAAACATTTAATGATGATTTAAACAATATGTGGTACAAATATATACCAGATAATATCAAAGCTTCTTCTTTTGAAGAATGGAGAAGAACTAGAGAAAAAAGTATTGAAACTCCAAGAAACTGTGACTTATCTTGGTATAAAACTAATATAAGAGTTCCTTTACTTTATGATACTCTAGAAGAATCTATTAATGTTATGGGACACTTATTTGGTAGAGATGCAGCACTACAAGTATTACGTGATAGACGTACTATGTGGTGGATGTCATTAGGTATCACTTGGGATGATAAAGAAAGTTTAGCCAAAATTTTAAAAAAATAAAAGGATTAGTATATGAAAGAAATAGAAGTATTAGTTAAAGTTCACGAAGATATTCAAAAAATGAAAAAAATTTTAGGAAAATATGAATACGTTGGTACAAAAAAAGTTATTGATGAATATTATTATGATCCAAAAAGAGATGAATTAAAGCCAGATGCTAGTAATAAACTATATAATTGCCTAAGATTACGCTCAAAAGATAATGAATATACAATCACGTATAAAGATGATGTGTATGATAATGGAAAATGGTTATATTCTAATGAGTATGAGACAAAAATAGAATCTATTACAGTAGGAAGAAAAATATTGAAAAAACTTGGTTTAGTTAAGTTTATTGAAATTAATAATGAAAAAGACACATATATATATGACCAATATGAAATAGTATTAGAAAACGTAAAAGACTTAGGAATATTTATGGAAGTTGAATATTGCACTGAAGATGATGTAGACGTAAAAAAAGTAAAAGAAGATATTCAAAAGTTTATTGATGATTTAAATATTGATACTTCTGAAGAATTAAATATGGGTAAACCAGAAATGTATTTAAAGGTACACGATATCCATATAGAATAAAAAATATAGTATATGCTTAAAAAGTATGTTATAATTAATTTACATCTTATAACGAGTGATGGAGGGACTAGCCCTGTGAAATCACACCAACCTATTAGATTAGGTGGTAAAGCTAGATCTATAAGATAACTTTTAAAAGACTTAAGGTTATCTTAAGTCTTTTTTGTATCTAGCGGGATGTAGAAAGGAGGATAATGAATAAACACTATTTTATAAATGGTAAGAATAGGGAAGAAATCTATGACTATATTCATAATAATTATGAAGTTATAGATTATGTGAGAAACAAAGATTACATGTTGAAGAGTAGTTTTCCATTTATATTAGATTTAGAAGATAATACACTAGGATTACTAGAAAGTATTACATCATGTGCAATGGCTTCTCAAAATAATCAAATCATAAGTTTAGAAGAGTTTAAGAAAGGAGAATAATTATGATTGAAAAAGTAAACCCATCTCATCCCGATAAATTAGCTGATAGAATAGCTGGTGCTATAGTTGATTTAGCTTATAAGAAAGATACTAATCCAAAGATAGCAGTGGAAATATTATTAGGTCATGGTAATATTCATATTATTATTGAAAGTAATGTTAGTTTTACTAATGATGAAATTAATCCTGTAGTAGAGCGAATTGCTGGTAAATTAAAATTAGATCTACAAGTAGTACCACAAGATAAGTATCTTGCTTCTAATCAAGAAGATTCTATACGTTGTGGCGATAATGGTATTTTCAAGGGAGTACCATTATCTATTGAAGAAAAAGAATTATCTAAGATAGCTAGATCTATATATAGTAAATATCCTACAGATGGTAAATACGTATTAGATAAAGATAAACTAGTAATATGTCAAAGTAATGCTAAGACTAGTGAATTAAAAAAGACTTATCCTAATGCTATTATTAATCCGTTAGGACAGTGGTCTGGTGGTAGTTCAGTTGATTCCGGAGCAGTAAACCGTAAACTAGGTAGTGACCAAGGTCATTCTGTCACAGGTGGTGGACTACATGGTAAAGATTTATCTAAAGCCGATGTATCTATAAATATCTATGCCTTTCTAAAAGCCCAAGAGACTAATAAAGTAGTTGAGATTAGTTGTGCTATAGGAGATGTTTATGTAGATGGTAAGAAATATTCTGAAATAGTAGAAATAGCTTCTAATTATATTAAATCTATTGGTGGATTTGAAAAGCTTGCTGAATGGGGATTATATTAAAAAAATAAGTTCATTTGAACTTATTTTTATTGTTTAACAAACACTTTTCCTTTTTCATCCTCATGATCATATTTATAAATAACTCCATTATGAGTTAAAGATATAAGAGTTTTATCATCTCTAGGTTCTAATAAATCCATATCTTTATATGAAATATTATTACTATTCATAAATATTCTAGGAACATAATAATTACTATGTATTAAACCTAAACAATCTAACATAACATTATATTCATTATTAGTTATTTTGATACTATCTTTATTAGCTTCATAAATAGTACCTTTAGCCTCATATAATCTTTCTTCCATAGGAAATAGACCTATATGATCATATCCAAATCCATCACCATAAAGTCTTGATACATGACATGAATTTAATATAGATTTATCTAATTTTTCTTGATAATAATATTCTGCAATATTACCAACTCTTTTAGCTTCATACCAAGATAATACTTTATCTTCCCATTCTTTTTCTTCACCAGGATTACTGAATTTTTTGTTTCCAGTTTTTTCATCATAAAACTTTTGGTAATCTTCAGGAGGAGTAAATATAGGAATATTATTATAAAAAAGTGCTTCTAATAATAATTTCTTCTCATCTTCAATAGAAAGATATCTACTTCTATTTGTATTAATAATATACTTATTACTTGGATCAGTAAGAAAATCCCTAATACCAGTAAGAATGTTTTTATCAATAAATATATCTTGATCTAATAAAAATTGTATTAATGAATCAGTAGGACAATGACCTTCGGGCATCCATAGTATACTATTAATTATTGGATAGAAATCAGTATCATTATTTTCTAACAAATTAATAGCTATCTCCTTTTTTTTATGATACTTTAACTCGTTAGGAATATTAAGAGCGTTAATCATATCGTGATTAATTATTTTTTTACAAATAAAATTAGATAAATCCTTTCTTATCATAATTGCTTCATCAGTAGTATTTTGTGGTATTATCTTATAAAAGTCTTTATCAGTAAAACTATGAATAGAATTAAACTTAATTAATAAGTATTTTAAATCTGGATCTTGTACTTTTATTACATCTTCCATTGTTAGCATAATATACCCCCTAATTGGTTCCATATTATATCATATTTATCTATAAAAGTAAAATAACACCTTAAGAAAGATGTTATTTTTTATTATAATTACCTACATATTTACTTCTTCCCATACCTAATACTATTTCACATATTCTAGGAAAGAAAAACATAAATATCATAAATATTTTACCTTTATCAAATGCTTTAGATAATTTAATAGCTCTTAAAATAGTAAATATAAAATTTATAATAAATATTATTAAAAATATAGGATAAATATAAAGAGGTAAATTATCTTTATAATAATCAATAATAAATCCTATTATTGTAGTTAAATAAACTACTATTACCCATAAACCACTCATACCAGATATTTTTAATATTAGATAATCATTATAAATAGGTATTAATGATTTATAACCAGGTATTCCTACTTTTTTAAATAGTTTCCATGAAGCTATAAATGGTAAAAGGAATATATAAACTACTATAAATATTATTAATAATAAAATAGTATATGGAAAAATATCTTTTAATAAATCTAACATAATACCTCCTACATAAGTGGTGAGAATAATCTAAGTACAGATTGAATAAATGATTTAAATATATTAGTCTTTTGATCTTCTGGTTTAATTAAATCACATTTTTCTAATGTCTCATCTACATCTTTCTTTATATCTTTAATTACATCTGTTTTTTCAAAGTAACAACCACATTCAAAATGTAGATACAAACTTCTATAATCCATATTTAAAGTACCAACTGTCGCTCTTACATCATCAGATACAAATACTTTAGAATGAATAAATCCTGGAGTATATTTATATACTTTAACTCCACCTTTTAATAATGGATCTACATAACTTTTTGATACTCCATATACCATTTTCTTATCAGGTATACCAGGTATAATAATTCTAACATCAACACCCCTTTTAGCAGCTAATACTAAAGCTACTACTAAGTTAGAATCAATTATTAGATATGGTGTCATTATATATAAATATTTATTAGAGTTATTAATCATATTTAAATATATATCTTCTCCTACATTTTCATCATCTAAAGGAGTTTCTCCATATGGAACTACATATCCATTAGTTAATTTATTACTACTTTTATATTTAAATTTAGAGTAATCTAAATCATCTTTTCTAATAGCATTCCATAATGTTAAAAACATAACTGTATAATTCCATACTGCATCACCAGTTATTTTAAAACAATTATCTTTCCAATGACCAAATCTTTCTACTTCATTAATATATTCATCAGCTATATTAATACCACCTGAGAAAGCAACTTTACCATCTATTACTAATATCTTTCTATGATCTCTATTATTCATAATGATTCCTCTAAATAATTTTATCTTATTAAAAGGAATACACTTAATACCTTTTTTCTCTAACTTTTTATAATAATTACTAGGTAAAGTAGTATAACTACCTAAATCATCATATATTACTCTAACATCAACACCTTCACTAGCTTTTTTCTCTAGTACTTCAAGTATTGAATTCCAAAATTTACCAGGCGCGATTATAAAATATTCTATAAATATAAATTTCTTAGCTTTATTTAATTCTTCAAGTATAGGTTCAAGAGAATAATCCCCTAAAGAATAATAATCTATTTTATTATTACAAGTAACAGGATAATTAGCAAAATCACTAATATATTTTAAAGAACTATTATTTTTATATTCTTCTCTTATTTTTTCATCTTGAATTAAATATTTTTTAGAATTTTCTTCTGAAGCAATAACATTCTTATAAAAATTACTAAATCTTTTATTTAATCTAATTGATATATAAAATATAGTACTAGGTATAGGTATAATCATAAATATAATTATCCATGGTAATATAAATGAATAACTTTTACTTTCTTTAATAATTTTAAATATAAAGTATAAACAAAAGAAAGAATAAATAACACGTATAAAAGCAAAATAATTTTCAAGTGTAAGATATAAAAAATAAACTACTGATAATTGAAATATTAAACATAATAATACAAAGAGGATACTAATAAATTTCTTCAAGACTACCACCTCATAACTACTCATATTATATCTAAAAACACTCTACAATACTAGTATTTCTTTACTTTTTTGATGTTTTATGGTATAATATATAACCAGTCAGAGGGGGACTGGTTATGAATAAGAAAATTAATGTTAATTTAAATGTAATTGAATTTTCATCATTCGTTTTAAGTTTATTATTTATGGGTATATATATAAACCCAAGTAGTGTGATAATGGTAAGACCTTTATTCTTTATATTAGGAGCTATATTTGGATTTACTTTTATAAGTATTGAATTATTCTTATTATTAATAATGAATAATAAATATAGAATTATTGATATTACATATATTTTATTAACTACTATATTAGGAATAATAATAAATATAAGTATTCCATATAGTGTATTCTTAGTATTATTATTATCTAGTTTAATAAAAGATATTTTAAGAATAGTATTAATAGATAAAATATATGTAGGTAGTAGATATAAAAAATATAGTAAAATTTTTATTACTGAATTATCAAATATTAATAATAGTATAAATAAGATATTTAATAAGGATAAAGTAAAAGTAACTTCTAAAAGAAAATCTACAAATAAAGGTTATATACAAAAAGACTTAGCTTAAGTCTTTTTATTTTTTATTTTATATGTTATTATTTAATAAAGGAGTGTATGTATGTTTTGTAGAAATTGTGGAAAAGAAGTTCCAAAAGATTCAAAATTTTGTTCATCATGTGGCCAATTACAAGAAGTAGCTATTGAAAAACCAATAGTAAAAGAGGAAAAAGATAATAATCGATTAGCTAACATATTATGTTCTATATCACTAGGATTATATTTTGGTTTTCCTATATTATCAGTTATAATGTATGGTATTGCATATGGATTTTCAACTAGTGATGCTACATCAACTTTATCTGGCTTTTTTGGTTCAATAATATCTATTTTATCAAGTTTAGCAACTCTTGCTGCATATGTATTAATGATTGTAGCGCGTGTTAAATGCCCAAAAAGTACTTATGCTAAAGTAGTAATGTGGATCTATATAGTATTATTTGCTATGAGCTTAATTACATTGATCGTAATAATATTTGCTTGCGCTGGTGCTATAGCATCATGCTCTAATTATTAATATGATAATAGGTAAACAAACATTTCCATTTTATGGAATCATTATAGTAACATCATTGATAATTAGTTTATTATATATATTTATAATGTTAAGAAAAGAGAATATAAAAAGTAAGAATATTTACTATTATATTCTTTTATATGCATTATTTGCATTAGTATTTGGAAAAATATATACAATAATAGATTCTGGATTTAAATATAATATTATAAATTCAGGATTATCTAGTTATGGTGGATTATTAGGAGTAGTACTTGCTAGTATAGTATTTGAATTTATTATTCCAACAAATAAAAAATTAATGAAATATACAATTATATCTCTACCACTAACATATGGTATAGGTAAAATAGCTTGTTTCATTGCTGGATGTTGCTATGGAATACCTTATAATGGATTATTTAATGTAGTATATAAAGATGGATTAAATATAGGACTATTTCCTATACAAATAGTAGAAGCAATATCATTTATTATTTTATTTATAATATTAAATAAATTAAAAAATAATAAGAATATTATATATATAACTATCTTTATATCAGCTATATTAAAATTCTTATTAGATTTTCTAAGATATGATCATATAAATAAATTGATAACTACTAATCAAATATTTAGTATTATCATAATAATGGTTTTAATATTAATAATTATAATAAGAAAGAAATTGAAAAAGACTTAATCTAAGTCTTTTTATTTTTATTTTTTTGTGTTATCATAGGTATATAAATTAAAAAGGAGTGTATATATGAAGTGTAATTATTGTGGACATGACAATAAAGAAGAAAGTAAATTTTGTGCATCATGCGGAGCTGAATTAAAAGAAAAGAAAGCAACTAAGAAAGAAGAAGTAAAATTAGAAAAAGTAGAAGTAAAGCCTGAACCAGTAAAAACTACAGTAACACCAGTAAAAACTACAGTAACACCAGTAAAAACTACTGATGGAAAAGCTACAGCATCATTAGTATTAGGTATTTGTAGTTTAATAGTGTTTTGCTTAGCACTACCTTTATCAATTGTAGGATTGATTTTAGGTATAGTTTCTAAAGAAAGAAGTGGAAAAAGAACAGCAGGTATCGTTATTAATGCTATTGCATTAGCATTTTCAATAATAATAGCAATTATCGCCTTTTGGTTTAGTGCAGTTATAACTACTGCAATTGAAGAAGTTAATAGAAGCGGTGATGTTTCTAGATTCTTCGATATAGTTGAAGAAGAAATAGAAAAAGAAAATGACAATACATATACTATAGAAGACAATGATGACGAAGATGAGGAAGAGGATGAAGATACTATAGTTATAGGAGATGATCATTTCGGATATGTAAAAGTTCCATCTAATTGGCATAAATTTGTAGATGTTGATGGAAATGATACTTTCCAATATTCTGATATTGGTGATTTAGGATATATTGTTACTCTTCAAACTTATGAAGAAGATATTACTCCTCTTCAAGCAGCAATGAATATTAAAAATCACATTACATCAGAAGGAGAAACAGCAACTTATAAATATACAAAGATTGCTAAATATTATGGATATGTAGTAAATGCTAAATATGCAGATGGTACATATTTAGATGCTTATTTATTTAAAGCAGATGATGGTAAACTTCATTATGTAGCTATTGAAGGACCAGACAATACAAATGATAATTTTAAAATACCAGATACATTTAGTATAAATAAATAATAGAAGGGAGAATGAATATGGTTTGTGTTAAATGTGGAAAAGAAGTAAAAGATGGAACTAAGTTCTGTACAAATTGTGGAACAGAAGTTCAAGAAGTAAAAGATGACAAATTAACTTATACTCAAAGTAGTAATACATCAGTATCAACTACTGAAAGTACAGGAGATGGAAAAGGAACTGCATCATTAATTTTAGGTATTATAAGTTTAGTAATAGGTTGTGTTGCACCTATCACATCAATCGTTGGTTTAATTTTAGGTATTTGTGCTAAGAAAAGTGGAAAGAAAACTGCAGGTATAATTACAAATGCAATTGCTTTAGGATTTGTAGTAATTGGATTAGTATTATTATTTGGATTAGGATATTATTCAGCACTAGTAGAAGAATTAGATATAGAACCAACATATGTTACACCATCAACTCCATCTACTCCATCTACACCTAGTACTGTAAAAGGAAATACATTCACATTTGGAGATTTTGAAATAACTATTGGAAACACTTATAGTTTCACAACAATAGATAATAGTTATTCTCAATACAATGGAAAAGATATTGTTAAAGTTCCTGTAACATTAAAAAATATTGGAACTACTAATAATCACTTAAATATGTTCTATCATAGTTATTATGGACCAACTGGTACATCATTACCTAAATTAGGTTCATACTTCTCATCTGATGCATTAGACTATGGATACTTAGATCCTAATGAATCACAAGTTAAATATATCTATTTACTATATGATGGTGATGGAAAATATAAAATTGAATTTGACAACCACAGTGAAGAAAAAACAGTATACCTAAATATTAAAAAATAAATGAATAAATAAATCTACACAACATAATGTGTAGATTTTTAATTGTAATTATAAAGCCATACTTTGACAAAAAAGAAAAAATTTGATATAATATGCAACATTGATTGGGGTTGAAAGTATGAGTTTTGTTAAATATCCAACACAAGATATTAAATTTTATATTGAAGAAAATTTTGATAATGAAAAAAATATACTTGAATATAGAAAAACAAAAGATATTGATTTGAGAAATAGAATAGTAAATAATAACTTATTACTAGTATTAAATATAGCTAAAGTATATGAATATCCAACTAAAATGTCATTAGGAGATTTAATAGCTGAAGGAACTTTAGCTTTAATAAACGCTATTGATAAATATGTTCCTAATAAAGATGTTTTATTCTCAACGTATGCCACTGAGAGTATTAAAAACGAAATATCAGGTAAAGTTAATGAATGGTATGGAGATGGAAATAAATATTATGGAGAAGCAATAAAAAAATATCGTTCTATCGCTATATCTATGTTTGATGAA
The DNA here is from genome assembly GCA_946628045.1 of uncultured Caryophanales bacterium. The sequence continues at coordinate 12,120 of CAMOVZ010000007.1, read as the reverse complement.
TCTAAAATATATAATGAAGATATTATTGATTATGTATTAGATATAATGCTACAAAAAGAACTTATAAGACCTGGAACTATCCCTGAAGTAAAAAGAAGATTATTATCAACAAGTTTATATGAAATAGAAATAGATAATAATGAAATAGAATTTAAAGTAATAGAAGAAGCAGAATATGTACCATATGATGATGGTAGTGACTTTGATAGAACTGCATTTATTAAAAAATATAAAGATTTATTATATAGTGGTCTAACTGATTATGAAAAAGAAGTAATGGACTATTATTGTGGATTTAAAGATGGTATAGCTCATACACAACAAGAAATAGCTGAGATCTATGGAATAAGCCATCAAGCAGTTCAACAACAATTTAAAAAAGCTATTACTAAGATGAGAGGAAAAGCAGATTCTCGTTTATAATAAAAAAGAGATTAATTAATCTCTTTTTTTATGTTTTCTTTTAATAATTCGTTAAGTCTTTCATTTCCCTTAGAAGATAAATGAATATTATCAACCATCATATATTCAGGGTGTTTACTAATCTCTTTATTAAAATCTATAACAGTAACATTATCATAATCCAATTTAACATTATCATTATTTATTTTAACTATATATATTTTATTATCTTTAAGAATATTAATAAGATTTTTATATTGATCATTACTTAATCTAAAAGAACTATCAAATACAAATACTATATTATAATTAGGTTTCTTATCTTTAATACTTTTAACTAATTTCTTATAATTAAAATCCTTGTCCATAACAAAATCTTCATCATTAAAATCTTTTTCTATATATTTAAATCCATTTATTAATAAATCATTTCCATAGAAAGTAATTTTATTCTTTAACTCATTATTATGATTATTAATCATATCTTGTTTTTTCTTTTCATATTCTTCTTTATATACTTCATATATTTTATTATATATAGCTTCACAATAAGCAGTAATTCCACTAGAATTTAAATGTATTTTATCACTAGCAAAGTATTCAGGGTGTCCCTTACCAGCTTCTTCCCAATCAACTATATATGAATTAGGATGATTATTAACATATTCTTTTAATCTATTATTAACATGAACATCATAATCATTAGAAACAGTTAACCAAAATACTTTTCTATCACCAATTACATCTAACATTTGATCTCTACATTTATTACCACAAGTACCATTAGTACCCAAATGAATAACAACAGTATCAGATAACATACCTCTATTAGCTAAATCTCTTAATATAGCAGTAGCTTCATAATCAGTTCTACTTACTTTAGCATCAAAATATCCATTACTAAAAGTTTTATAAAGTCTAGGAACAGCTCCCAACATAACAGAATCCCCAACTCCAACAATAGGTAAGTTATAAACAACACTTTCTAAATTATTAGAACCATTTTCTAATTCTTCTAATTGTTTTTGAAACTCTTCATTTTCTTTTTTTAACTTTTCTTGATATTCTTTTTGTTTTAATTTCATTTCTTCTTCATTAGAACCTAATTGTTCTTTTAATTCATTCATTTCTTTAGTATGATCTTCTGTAATTATAAATTTATATAATCCAAATATACTAAAACCAGTGATTATAATTAATAAAAGTATTTTAAATATATTTTTCTTTTTTAAATCTAAAGCAGTATGAAGTATTATTGATAATATAAATGTAGTTATAAATATTAATGGTAATGAAATATAATTTTTTAAAGTAATATATTGGAATATAAATATAACTGGATATTGTATTAAATATACTTCATAACTAATATTAGCTAGGTATTTAATTACTTTATAATTACCATCAAATAAAGTAGAATAATCAATTAACCTACAAGTAATAAGAGTAGTTAAAATCATTGCATATGGGAATAATACTGATTTAGAATCTATAAATATACAAAGCATAATTAATAATACTAAATATATACAAAAAGTAATTTTATTTATATTTTTATTTTTAATAGGAATATAAACATTATAATAATGTAGACTAAATCCTAAACACATTCCAAATATTAATGAAAATACTCTAGTCAAACTATTATAATAAACATTCATAATATTAGGATCTTTAATACTACTATAATAGAACCATCCCATACTTATAAAACTTAATAATATAAGAATAACTACAGGAATAGATTTATGTTTATTACCTAGTTTCTTTAATAAAATAAATATAAATGGAAATATAAGTTCAAACTGTAATAATATAGCTATATACCAAAAATGCATAAATGGAGAACTTATATGTCTAGCAAAATAATCCATATTAGCATTTATTTGCCAATAATTATTATATCCACCTAATACTGAATAAGTTTCTGGTTTTAAAGTTAACCAATTAATATTAGGTATAAAAGAAATAACTAGTATAGATAAGAATACCACAAATAATAAAGGTAAATATATATGTTTTAATCTATTAAGATAATAATCTTTAAAAGAAAATTTTTCTTTTCTAAAAGCTGAATTACAAGCAAGATATCCACTTAATACAAAGAATATACATACAGCCAAATAACCACCTTTTAATATATTTAAATGATATAAAAATACAGCTATACAAGAAAGTATTCTAATAATATCTAAAACTTTATAATATTTCTTATTCTCCATACTATTCACCACTACCATAATTATAGTATATAAATTTAAAAAGTAAATAAAAAAAAGACTAAAAGTCTTTTATTTTCTAATCCATAAATATACACCATCTTGATTTTCAGGTTTATACTTCATTCCACATTTTATATAGAAATCTCTATTATTAAAAGTAGGAGTAGCTTCTAATTGAAATGATTCACCATCATTGATAGAGTCTTCTAAGTTCTTAATCAATGTAGTAACTATTATTTTACCAATACCCATACCTTGATAATTATCTCTAACCATAATATCTGTTAATACACCTTTTAATACTCCATCTCCAACAATTCTTCCAACTCCAACACATAAATCATTATCAAATACTGATACATTAAACATAGATTTTTCTATAGCTCTTTTTACTTGAAGAGGATTTAATTCATTCCAATTAATTGATTTCCTAATATCACAAAAATCTTTATAATTAATTGTATTTTTAACAGAATATTTCATAAAACACCTCAAGAATATTATATAATAAAAATATGATATAATAAATAAGGAGTTGATGTTATGAACAATAAAGATTATATAGGAAAAATAATAAATATAAAAATTGATAGACCATTTGGTAGTAAACACCCAAAACATGGATTTATTTATCCAGTAAATTATGGTTATGTTCCAAATACTATTAGTGGTGATGGTGAAGAATTAGATGCATATTTATTAGGAGTATTTGAACCAGTAGAAGAATATACTGGTAAATGTATTGCTATTATTCATAGAACTAATGATAATGATGATAAATTAATAATAGTACCTGAAAATAAATCCTATTCAGATGACTCAATCAACGCATTAACTGAGTTTCAAGAACAATACTTTGAACATATAATTATTAGAAAGGATTAATATGAAAAAATTAACAATATTATTAATAGTAGTTTTATTATTAGGATGTGCTTGTACAAAACAAAAAGTAAAGGAAAATAAAATGAAAGAAGAAAAACAAGAAGTAATAGAAAAAAATAATTATGTATCTTATAATGGTAATTTAAAATTAGATGGTAATAATATAGTAAATCAATATAATGAAAAGATTACTTTAAAAGGAATAAGTTCTCATGGACTTCAATGGTTTAATTATTTAGTAACTGATGAAAATATTAAAACATTGAAATCATGGAATAGTAATGTCTTTAGATTAGCTATGTATACTAAAGAAGGTGGATATATAGATAATAAAGATATATATAATGATTTAATAAAAGATATAGATTTAGTAATTGATAATGATATGTATGTAATAGTAGATTGGCATATATTAAGTGATAATAATCCAAATAATTATAAGAATGAAGCTATTGAGTTTTTTGATAAAATATCTTCTAAATATAAAAATACACCTAATATAATATATGAAATATGTAATGAACCAAATGGAAATACTACTTGGAATGATATAAAAAGTTATGCCGAAGATGTTATTAAAACTATAAGAAAGAATAGTAATAATATAATAATAGTAGGAACACCTACATGGAGCCAAGATGTTGATAATGTAATAGGTAATAAAATAGAAGATGAAAATACAATGTATGCAGTTCACTTCTATAGTGGAACTCATAAAGATTACTTAAGAGAAAAAGTAAAGAAAGCTCTAGATAATAATGTAGCAGTATTTATTAGTGAATTTGGAGTAAGTGATGCATCAGGTAATGGTGGTGTATATTTAGATGAAGCAAATAAATGGATGGAATTTATTAAAGAAAATAATTTAAGTTTTATTAATTGGTCTTTAGCAGATAAAGATGAGTCATCTGCCTTATTAAAACCAAATAATAAAGTAATTTTAGATGATAATTTATCAGAAAGTGGTAAATATATTAAGAGTATATTAGAAAACACTAATTAGTATTAGTGTTTTTTGTAACAAAAATTAAAAAAAGTGATATAATAAGAAAACGCAATTAAAAAGAGGTGAATTGTATGAGATTAGAAGATATTATAAATTGTTTTAATGATATGTATTTCTTTATATTGAGTAAAGATAAAAAAGAAACAATATATCCTGATACAACTACTATAGAAGGAAAACACCTACAATATATACTTACTGCTTTAGAAAAGAAAGATGATAATACTTATTTTAATCCATACACTAAAGAAGTTTATGAATATAGTGAAAGAAGAATAATAATAGATAATGAAGAATGTATACTAGTAAGACTTTTAGATATTACAAAATATAAAAATATAGTAAATGAATATATATTAGATGATACAACAGGACTATATTTAAGAAAGAAACTATTAAAAGAATTAAATGAATACTTAAAACAAGCAGTTAAAAATAAAGAATCATTTTCTCTAACAATGTTAGATATAGATTTCTTTAAAAAAGTTAATGATACATATGGCCATCAATTTGGAGATTTAGCATTAAATGATTTAGCTAGAATATTAAAAGAAAAAGTAGATAAATCAAAAAATAAAGGTATATTAGGAAGACACGGAGGAGAAGAATTTATTTATACTATAAATAATATAGATTATCAATATGCTAAAGAAAGAAATGAATATATAAGAGAATTTATAGAATATGAAATGGAATATGTAGAATCCAAAAAAATAAATCTAACATGTAGTCTTGGTTCAGTATACATAGACTATAATGAAATAAAAGATACTAATATAGATAGTATGCCAGATATAAGAGAGAAAATAGATTCAATAATAAAAGAAGCTGATAAAAATCTTTATGAGTCTAAGAAAAAAGGAAGAAATACTTTAACTATGACTCAATATGTAAAGAAAAACTCAAATTATTAATTTGAGTTTTTATTACAATATTATATTTAATATATAAAAAATAAATATTATAAATTATATTTTTTAGATAATGTTTTAGGTTTAGGTTCATTATATATATATGATTCAGTATTAATTCTATCATTTGAATCAATTAATCGTATTGAACAATTTGAAGGAGTTAATTCCTTACTATACCATTCTGGTGTATAATGAAAAAAATTCATAATAATAGTTTTAATAGTAGTACCATGAGATACCACAAATAAAACATCTTCCTTATCTCTATATATTGTATTAATAAATTGTTTTGTTCTTAAAGCTACATCAAAAGGACTTTCTCCTTGAGGAAACTTAGCATAAAACTTACCCTCATTTTGATAGTAATTATCATAATAAGCAAATTGATCTGGATATAATAATTTTATTTTTTCAAGTGTCTTATCACTAAATAATCCATATTGTTGTTCTATTAAAGTGATATCTTCTTTTACTTTTTTAATATTTAATACATCATTAATAATATTAGCAGTTTCTCTAGTTCTAGTATAAGGACTAACCCACATTACAGAATTAGATAAATCAATATTATTTTCCTCAATATACTTTTTTAAAAACTCTCCAGCATCTCTAGCTTCTTCTTTTCCTTTATCAGTAAGATAAACTAAATGATCAGGTAATCCAATACTATAATTTTCTTTTGTATTTTGCATTGATTCACCATGTCTAATTAAAAATATCTTCATATAAATCACTCATTTCTATTGGTTATATATTATAACATAATTAATTCATATTTAAAATAAATAATAAAAACTCTAACTTAATGTTAGAGTTTTAAATACTAATGGCACGTTCTTTATAAACGTTTACGAAAAAATAGGGATAAAACCTGATTACATACTAAGTATACCACAGTATAATCAAATAATAAATTCTATGATATAATATTATTGGTGGTTATATGGATGTTACACTTAGACTTTTAAATAATGATAATGCTGAATTTAAACAAATACATAAATGGTGTAAAAATAAATTCGTGTATGAATGGTTTGAACAAAGAGTATTATCTTATGATGAAATAGTAAAAAAATATAGAAATAAATTATTAAAAAATAAACAAAAATTATTCATTATACAATATAAAAATAAAGATATCGGATTAGTACAAATATATAAATTCGAAAATGACATTAATTTAGATGAACTAGATTATTTTAAAAATATATATGAATATGACTTATTTATAGGGGAAGAAGAATACTTATCAAAAGGAATAGGTACTAATATCGTTCAACTCATAAATCAAATTATTTATTATGATATCTAGCTGATGCAATAATATTAAGACCGTTTAAAAGAAATATTAGAGCAATTAAATGCTATGAAAAATGTAATTTTAAGCTAATTGCAGATTATGATGGAAAAGATACTTTAGGAAATCCTGAAATAATATCAGTTTTATTAAATACAAAAAAACACTAACTATTAAGTTAGTGTTTTAATATTCCAAATGGCAGGGGATGCAAGAATCGAACTCGCAACAGTGGTTTTGGAGACCATTATTATACCATTTAACTAATCCCCTATATAGGTCAACAAAAAAAGTATAACATTTTTAACATTTTATTGCAACATATTTTCATTTTTACTATAGAATGGACTAGATACTGTTCCATGCATAATAGTAGTTTTAGATAATACTTTTTCTTTTTCCACAACTGGATTTATTAATACTCGTGGAGAATCCATTACTTCATTAACTAAATTATTGTATTTGTATAATTCTTTCTCATCACAACCTAGTATCTTTGCAATAGTACTTATATTCTCATTAGTACGTGCTCTATATAATAGATCATAATCTTTATGAATACTATTTATATAATACTCATATCTAAGTATTCCACTAAATATAGCCCTAGCTACTTCTTTAGGAGTACATAAATTATAAAAGCTAAGCGCAATAGTAGTCATACTTATATTTCTGCTAGGTTCAATATCTTCTTCACAATCAAATGGTTCATATGTAACTACATAATTTTCTTTAACATCATTGATATTAACCATACCACTACGAATACCATTAACTTCAAAATCTCTTTGATTAAATGCAGCATACATAGCTAAAGTTAATAAATCAGAATTACCATTTCTTTCATTATGAAAAGGTGCAAAAATCATAGTATGACCGCTAATGTTATAATCTTGGTCTAGAGAAATAACTATACCCTTATTACATTTAATTTCTTTAGTATTATCATTAGTGATAAATATTAAATCAGTACATTTTAAGTATTCACAGACCGCATTAAAAAACTTCTTATCACAATTACTATTGTGTAATATGATAAGTTCTTCATCATTGATTTTATCAATAGACACAGTTAAATGATCTCTATTAATACTCAAAGAGTATCACCTCTAAGAAAAGTATATATTAATAAATATATAAAGTCAAAAATATAGTAAAAAAATATAAATAATGATAAAATGATTATAGAAGGTGAAAAAATGAATTTTGAAATAGAAAATAATAAAAATAAAAAGATAGAAAAAAGAAGACAACAAAAATTACTTGTATTTGCATCAATATTTTTTGCAGTATTATCTATAATATTAATATTAGTATATTTTAATACACAAAATAAGACTACGACAAATACACCAGAGCCAAAAGAAGAAACTAAGAAAGAAAATAATGTGGAAAAAGAAGAAGAAAAAGTAATAGATAAAAAAAGCAATGACAGACCATTAGCAGTTATGATAGATAATTCACAAGGAGATTATAAACATGCAGGGCTACAAGATTCATATGTAAATTATGAAATGATTAGTAACGATGGAGAAACAAAAATACTTGCTTTATTTAAAGATAGTGAAGTTGAAGTAATTGGGCCAGTAACTACATTAGATCATTATTTTCTAGATTATGCACAAGAACATAAAGCTGTAGTATTCTCATATGGTATGAGTGAACAAGCAGAAAAAATAGCTAATGGAGAAAATTATGAATTCATAAATGGAAAAGTTGACTCTAATTTCTTTATGCAAGATAAAGAAGCTACTTCTCATAATATATATACATCAGTAAGTAGAATGAAAGAAGCATTAGAAAATAAAAAATTTAAAACAACAACTTCTAATAAAGTATTTAATTATAGTGAAGAAGAAGTTAATTTACAAGATGTTGAACAAAGTAAAAAAGGAACTTATATAAATTTAAAATATTCAACTAATGAAACAAGAGAATATAAATACGATAGTAATAATAAATACTATTTAAGATTCAATAATGGAACTCCTGATATAGATAGAAGAACAAATGAACAATTACATTATAAAAATATAATAGTTGTATATATTAAAAATGAAATCTTACCTAGAGAAAATATTCTTAGTGTTGATACTGTAGGTAAAGGAGAAGGATTTTATTTAACAAATGGTAATATAGTAGATATAAATTGGGAAAAACAAAGTCAAAATAAGATTACAAAATATACATATAAAGATGGAAAAGAATTAAAGTTAAATAATGGTAATACATTTATTCAAATAGTACCAGACAATGAATAGGAGGAAACATGAAAATAGGATTATTTGGAACAGGAGCTTATGGATTAGCACTTAGTAGTATATTAACTACTAATAATCATGAAGTCACAATGTGGACTAAATTTGAAGAAGAAAAAAATAATTTAGAGCTTAATAGAGGTAATGATAATTTTATACCTAATTATAGAATAGATGATAGTGTTAAAATCACTACAAGTGTAGAAGAATGTATAAAAGATAAAGATTTATTAATAATAGCCATACCAGCTGCTTTTGTAGATGGATTATGTGTAGAAATGAAACCATATATTAATAACAATAATATATTAATAGCTACAAAAGGTATAGAACAGGGTACTGGTTTATTTATGAATGAAGTAGTAGAAAAAAACTTAAATACTAAAAATATAGCAGTTATAAGTGGACCATCATTTGCAATAGACCTAGTAAGTAAAATGCCAGCAGGATTATCAATAGCTAGTAAAAGTAAAGAAATGATTATATTAGCAAAAAAAGCTCTTCAAAACAACTATATTAAATTAAGAGAGACAGATGATATTATTGGAGTAGAAATTTGTGGATCTATTAAAAATGTTATTGCATTATCTGCAGGTATGTTAGATGGACTTAAAGCTAATGAATCGACTAAAGCAATGTTAATAGCTGAGGCAATGCATGATATGGAAGCAATACTTGATGCATTCAATTGTAATAAAAGAACTGTTCTATCATATGCCGGTATAGGAGATTTATTATTAACATGTACATCTACTAAAAGTAGAAACTTCTCGTTTGGTAAATTAGTAGGAGAAAAACCAGATAGAAGTGAAATAGATGAATATTTAAAACATAAAACAGTAGAAGGATATTATACATTAGAGTCAATTTATCAATTATTAAAGAACAAAGAAGTAACAATACCAATAATAGATTTAATATATGAAATAGCAGTAGGTGGAAAAGATCCAGAATTATTATTAACATTTTTAGTAGTTAAAGAATAATTTATGGTATACTTTTAATAGGAGGAGTAAAAATGGAAAATATAATGACAAAATTATTAAAATCTTCAATATGGAGTTCTATAGCGTTAATTATCTTAGGATTATTATTAATATTTTATTCAGAATTAACCATAGTATCAATTTCATATGGAGTAGGAGCAATATTAATTGCTATAGGAGTAATTGCTTTAATTAAATATATAACTAATATAAATAAAGAAATAAAAAATGAATTAGACATAGTATATGGAATAGGAACTATTATATTAGGAATTATAGTAATAAGTAGTCCTAAAGCTATAGCTAGTATTATTCCGTTTGTATTAGGAGTATTAATAGTAATTAATAGTACAGCTAAAATAGATTATAGTTTTAGATTAAGAAAACAAAAGAATAATTTATGGGTATCTACATTAGTAGTATCATTAATAGCTTTAGTTTGTGGAGTAGTATTAATATTTAATCCATTTGCAGGAGCAGAATTTATAACTAAAATAATTGGAGTTATATTAGTTATATATGCAATATTAGATATTATATCTACAGTTAGAATATCTAAAGTAATAAAAGAAACATTTAAAGAAACAGATAAAAAAGAAATAAAAGATAAGATACCTGAAGCAGAAGTTGTTGAAGATAATACTAAAAAAAATACTAAGAAAAAGAAAAAATCCGGGGAGGAAGAAGTTAATGAATAATTTCTATCCCTATATATTAGGAATAACAGATACATTAAATGAATGGAATGAAAAACTAAGTAATTTAGTTGGTGGACATATGGATAATGCCTTTGTAGGAGCACTAGTAGTGGGTGTAGTATTTGTAATTTCTGCCTGGGGAATTAGAACATTAAATAAAAAATAAAGCCTTATGGCTTTTTTTATTTTTGAAATAATGATATAATGAACACGGACGAGGTATAATAAATGAATACAGAAAAATTAGAAATAGGGAAAAAGTATCAGATCCACGGATACAAACATGATGGAAAAATACACCGTGCGTGGGATGAGGCAGTACTCCTAGAAATTCATGATGACTATCTAATTTTTGGTAATGAAAAAACAAAAGTAACAGAATCTGATGGAAGAACATGGAGAACAAAGGAACCTGCCGTACTCTACTTCTACTATAAAGATTGGTATAATATTATAGGACAATATAAAAAAACAGGTATATATTTTTATTGTAATATAGCATCACCTTTCTTAATAGAAGAAGGAACAATTAAATATATAGATTATGATTTAGATCTTCGCGTATTTCCAGATGGAAGTTTTAAAGTATTGGATAGAGGAGAATATAAATATCATAAGAAATTAATGAATTATCCTGATTCAATAGATAAAATATTGAAATCTGAATTATCAAAGCTAATAGATTTAGCAAGAAATAAAGAAGGAGCTTTCCAATATGGAGAGGTAGAAAGATATTGTAATTTATATAAAGAGATAAAAAATAGGAAATAAATCCTATTTTTTTTATATATATAATGTCAAATTTTTGTAAAGGAGAAAGTTTATTAAAAAAAATTAAAAAAATGTCAAAAAATGTTTTTCGTTGATATATAAAGAAAACGTAAATCAACCTTACGTGGCGTTTCAAAAAAAAGTTTAATTTTTGTGTTGACTTTTTATATTTGGTTTGGTATATTAATGGAGCAACTTGCAAGAAAAAGCATGTAAAATAAATGAAAATTTATGGAATATGTGAATTCGAATATGAATATATATAATAAGGATATTCATTAAAAAAAGTTGTGTAAAATAATGTACAAATCTGCTGTAAAAAAATATTTAAAAAAATTTAAAAAAAGTGTTGACTTTACAGAAATGATTTGATACACTATTAATGCAGCTCGTCAAAAGAGCTACAAATGATCTTTGAAAACTAAGCAAAACGTCAATTTTGAGTAGCTAGGAAAAATTGAAACAAACTTTAATAAAAGTTTATTTTTTATTGAGAGTTTGATCCTGGCTCAGGATGAACGCTGGCGGCATGCCTAAGACATGCAAGTCGAACGAGGTGGCCCACTGATTTGATGGAAGTTGGAGTGCTTGCACAAAAACGGAAATCATTGACGTGGATCTTCCACCTAGTGGCGCAAGGGTGAGTAACACGTGGGTAATCTACCTTCGAGTCTGGAATAA
>CAMOVZ010000006.1 GCA_946628045.1 uncultured Caryophanales bacterium | reverse complement strand
AAACTACTTTTATAATCACTAAAGAATGTTATATTAGGATTTTCTATATATGGAACTATTATTCTTAATATAGTATTTCTTGCTGTTGCATAACCTAAATCTATATATATAGCTCCCATTAATGCTTCAAATATATCGGCAACTATTGCTTTCTTTAGACCAGATTCTTTTTCCCCATTACCTACTAATATATAATTTTCTAATCCTAGTCCCTCAGAGTATGCATAATTTGCATTTTCACATACATAACTAGCTCTTAGCTTAGTCATTTCTCCTTCAGTTTCTTTATAATTATTATATAAATAATCTGCAATTACTAAATCAAGTACTGCATCTCCAACAAATTCTAATCTTTCATAATCGTTTTTTACTTTATGTTCATTTACATATGAACTATGAGAAAAAGCAGTTTTATAAAGATTAATATCTTTAGGTACAATGCCTAGTTTATTAAATAATTCTTCCATCTAATCACCCTTCTTATATATTTTTGGTTTTTCTATATCAATTAATTCTCTATACATAGTCATAAACGAAGAAATAAATTCTTTATATCTAGAACCAGATGTTGAGAATCTAATAACTATACTTCTAGAGTTTTTTCTTCTACAGCAATCTTCTTCATGTTTATTATTTCTAAAAAATAACAATCTATAATAATCATCATATTTAAAGATAATAAATCTATCTTCTGTCTCTTTAGTTCCTTCATCTGAAATCCATATTATATTATTATCTTCATCTAATATATCTTTATTTAATTCACTTTTTTCTAATATATCATTGTGTAATTTATCAAATATATTATATATGTCAATATCATCTTTTTTTATATCAATCCATCTATATTCATTTATTAGAGGGTCTAAAGCTACTTTATTAGTAATTGACATATACAAGTCTCCATTGCAACTCTTTTGTATTGATAATTCGTTATCAGGAGCATTTTCTTTTTCTTCTATTAATTTTATGTCATAAGTATTATAATCATTTAAAGTTTTTATACATTTCATAACCTCACCCATTTCATTATAACATAGTCTTGAAAAAAAAGATAAATAATAGTAAAATTAATTTGGTGATAATATGAAATGGATACTTATTTCGCTTATCAATTTATATCAAAAAATTCCATTTTCATCACACAAACAATGTAGGTTTATTCCTACTTGTTCTGAATATACAAAAAAGGCAATTAAAGTATATGGATCTTTTAAAGGTACTTATATGGGTATTAAAAGAATAATTAGATGTAATCCAATGAGTAAGAATATATATGATCCAGTACCAATCAAAAAGGAGAAAAAGAGATGAAAAAGAAATTATTATTTTTATTAGTTATTTTAATTATTCCATTTATAGTTAGTGGTTGTTCAAATGACTCTATGGATGAGATTGAGATTATTGTTACTAACTATCCTAATGAATATATTGTTAGAAGTTTATATGGAAATCATTCTACTATTACATCAATATACCCTGATGGTGTTTTAATAGATACATATAAAATAAGTAAAAAGCAAAAACAAGAATATGCTAGAAAAGATTTATTTGTATATAATGGATTAATCAAAAAAGAAAGAGATTTAGCTATGGAATTACTTCAAATAAATCATGATCTTAGAATTATTGATACAGCTTATGTATTAGAAACTGAATACTCTCCTGAAGAGTTATGGTTAAATCCAAGTTCACTTTTAATGATGAGTCAAAATGTTAGAAGAAGTTTATCTGAATATGCATCAAGTGCTTATTTAAAGAAAGATGTTGATGAAGCCTATGATGAATTAAAAATTAGTTTAAGTGAATTAGATGCTGAATATAGATTAGCTAGTGAGTCTACTAATAATAAAACTATTATAGTTGCAGATAGTGCATTAAAATATTTAGAAAAGTTTGGTCTTGAAGTTATTTGTATTGATGATGATGCTAGTCAAAAGACTGTTAGTGATGCTCAAAACTTAATTAATAATGGTACTGTTAGTTATGTATTTAAATTTAGAGGTGATGAATTAGGAGAAACGGCTAGTAATATAGTTAATAATTCAGGTATAAGTACAATAGATCTTCATAAATTAGATAATATAACTGATCAAGAACGTAGTGAAAAAGATGATTATATTTCTATTATGAAAGATAATCTTGAATCTATTAAGAAAGAATTATATCAATAATAAAAAGACTCTTATGAGTCTTTTTCATTTTGTTCTATTATTCTTTTTACTAATTGTTTTGCTTGATTTTTATCTTCTTCTGTTCCTTTTTTATCAATTAGTTTTTGAGCTCTTTTTGGCCATGAAGTAGTATGGTTCATTGTACCAACTTGTGGATGACGTTTTAATACTTGTTTATCTAATCCACTTACTATATCAAAATATATAGCTTTCATATGATACATTGCGTTACCTTTAGCTTTTAATGGCTCATTTTCATTATATACAGTATCTAATAATACTTCTCCATTTTCATAAATATATGCAACATAACCTTCATATTTTAATGTTCCATATGCTTTAAGTAATGGTTTATTCTTATTATAAAATTCTTCTTTTACTTCTCCTGCTCTTCTTAATTCATTTAACTCTTCTTCTGTTATATAATGTTTCATTGGATCAAGTCCAGCTTTAACATATTTGGCTCTTTTACCTTCAGGTATTAACTTCCAAGGTACTTCAGCATCTATTTTTTTAATTCTATTTTTTAAATTATTAAATCTATCTATTATATTATTATAATCTATTCTTTCATTATTTACTTTAATAGATACAGTTTTATCATAATTAGAAGATATATACTTTTCTAATAATTTATTATATTTATTAAGTATTCTTATTTTACTTGGACTTTTTTCTGCATCTAATAAATATTTATGAGCTAAATACATAGCTAATTTATCTTGATCATAATTATCTTTAATAAAGTTATTGAAGTCTTGTTTTTCAATTAATTCTTTATAGCCTTTTCTTCTATCAACAAATCTTAAATATACATCTGCTTGTTTTGGAACAAATCCATCAAAACCTTTTCTTATTCCTCCGGCTCTTAGACCACAAGAATAGAAATAATGTTCTTCTTCTTGGGCTAAAGATGAATATATAGGATTATTTTTATATTCTTCTATTTCCTTCATATATTTTCTACCTTCTTTTAGGTCTTTATATAGTAAAGGAAATTCATTATATAACCATGCTTCGTCTGGTATAGTTCTTAATAATTTTATTCTTTCAACTAATTTATCAGTTAATTCTTCATTATCACTATATCCATTTGGTAATTTTAAATTTAAGGCTTTAATAACACTTTTTAAGAATTCTTCATAACTTGGTTTAAATGATCCAATAAATTCTTTTCCATCATTTATACATAAAATATTATCAACGAAATCATCTTGGAATTTTTGATATCTAAATATCTCATGTACATTTTCTCTATTTGTTAAATTAAAATGTGTTTGTGTAGACCACTTTCTATCAGGTAGTGCACACACTTCATTTAACTCTTTAACATTAATTATAGTTTCCATTAGGATCCCCCCTCTAATAAAACTGCCTACATTATACCACATTTTCTTATTTTTTTCAAGTTATTCAAGATATTTTGCCATATATTTAAGAGTTGTATTTATTATTTTTTCTATTATATTTGATGATTTCAATCCTAATTTTGATGCTTTATTATTATAATTTTTTTCTTTTGGTAAATAATTTTTAGATAATATTTTTTTATTATTTTTTAAATCTCTTTCATAATTTTTAATTGCTTCTTCTGTTAAATATGTTTTTGTTTCATAATACTCATTATTATAGTTACTAAAATATAACGATAAAAACAATATTATTATTACTATTAGTACTAATTTAATTATCTTATTCATTGATAGTCTCCATAAAGCATTTAGAAAAAGCTATTACAGTATTTAATACTTCATTTGTAGTATTTTCATATCCACCTATTTCTATTAATATTGTATAAGGAGAAAAGTCTTGATTATATACCCCGTTTACTCCAGGACCTCCTTTTTTATATATACCTTTACTTAAATTAGGATATAATTCATTCATTTTATTATTTATTTTTTCAGTAAACTCTAAATTTTCTTTATAGTTAGGATTTTCTAATCCTATTAAAAATATTACTTTAGCATAATCTTTATTATCTATAGTAATGGTTGTCTTATCTTTTGGAAGACTATCTCTATGTATATCTATAAAATATTTTAATGATGGATATTTTATAATACTTTCTTCTAGTAATTGTCTACTTGCTTTATAACTATATGTATAATTCCAATTATTATTATTTAATATTTCTTTTATTGATTTTTCTTCAACTATAGTTTTATATCCATTTTTATTAAATACATCTTCTAATATATAATCATTCATTACTACAGTAGGATTAACACTAAATTCAGCATATGTGCTTGCTTTATATTCTTCTGTTTGATGGGAATTATATAAATATATTAATGGAAGAGACTCTTCTTCTTTTATTACTTCTTTGGTATTTATATACTTTTTGTAATCATCATTCATCAATTTAATAGGATTATTTCTTTCTACTACACTATTTATTACTTTTTTAATAATATTTTCATCATTATAGGTATATGTATTATTTATAATTAAGTCAGTAATTTCTTTATCTTTTATTGTTAAATTAGATGAAGATAGTTGTTTGAAACTTATAAATATGCCTAGAGTAATCATTGAAAAGGTGAAGATTCTTTTTAATTTTTTCTTTTTATTCATATAATCACCATGATAAATATAGAATAATATTATTAAATATTTTGTAGAAATAAGTATTTTTATAATAAAATGTTTGCATTTTTCTTATTTTTTTGATAGAATTAACTTGTTTACAAAAGTGAGGTGAGATTATGCCAAATATTAAAAGTGCTAAAAAGAGAATGCGTTCTAATGCTAAAAAAGCAGATGTTAATATTTTAATTACTGCTAGTATGAAAACTGCAATTAAAAAATTCGAGAAAGAAGTAAAAGCTGGAAACAAGGAAGAAGCTAGTAACAAATTAAATATAGCTATTCAAAGAATAGATAAAGCTATGTCTTGTGGTAAAATTCATAAAAATAAAGCAGCTAGATTAAAATCAAGATTAACTAAAATGAAGAATGAAATGGAATAAAAAATCAATTATTAAATAATTGGTTTTTTTATTTACTTTAATAATTATTTATAATACAATGATACTAGAGGATAAGATATATGAAGAAGATAGCAAAAATAGCATTTACATTTGGATTATTATTAATACTTATTGGTGTATTTTTATTAAGAAGAGATAGTATTACTACTCTATTTAATACTCATTTTTCTTCTAATAATACTAAAATAAATATTACTGATGTAAATAAGTATTATAGAAATTATGATTTTAAATTTGTACAAAATATAAAAGATGAAGCTCCTAGTAATAAACAAGATTTATTAAATGTATATTATACAGTTATTAACTCTGGAAAGGATTCATATACATTTTATTGTCCTGTAAATGAATATAATAATTGTTTAAATGATGTTGAAAGTATTGCTAATGATCAAACATTACTTTCTAATATTAATAATTATGTTCATCCATATAATGCTTTTTCTCATATAGAAACAGAATTTGATAATTTAGGTAAAGTTACTATTAATATAGAACGAGCTTATACTAGTGAAGATATTAAAAAAATTAATAAAAAAGTAGATGAAATATATAATGAGCTTTATAATGATAATATTTCTATAGAAGATAATATTAAATTATTTCATGATTATATCGTTAACAATACTAAATATGATTCTTTAAGAAGTGATAATAATATTATTAATTATCGATCTGATATAGCATATGGTCCTTTATTTGAGGGTTATGCAATATGTGGTGGATATACTGATTTAATGCAATTATTCTTAGAAAAGATGAATTTAAAGAGTTTTAGAGTATCATCATATATGCATATATGGAATGCTGTTAAAATAAAAGATAAATGGTATCATATAGATTTAACTTGGGATGATCCTGTTATGAGTGATGGGTCTACTAATTTATTACATGATTATATGTTGATAGATACTAATAAATTATTATCTATTGAAAAAACACAGCATAATTTTAATCAAAAGGTTTTCTTAGAACTAAAAGAAAATAAGAAGTAAAATTACTTCTTATTTTTTTATATATTCTAATACTTCTTCTATTGTATTATTGAAATTATTAAAGTCTACTTCAATCCATTTCGTATCAAATTGATGATTAAAGAAAGTAAATTGTCTTTTAGCAAATCTACGAGAGTCTTGTTTTATACTTTCAATAACACTATCTAAATCTTTAGAATTAAATAAGTAATCATAAAACTCTTTATACCCTATTCCACTATTTAATATTCTAGAAGATTTATATCTATCTTTTAAGTTATTAATCTCATCTAGTAATCCATTATTAATCATTACATCGACTCTTTTATTTATTCTTTCATATAAATAATCTCTAGAAGTAGTTAATCCTATTACTTTGATTGGATATAATAATTTATCTTTATTATTAGTAAATACTTCTTTATTTTCTAATTTATTAAGTATTCTTACTAATCTTTGTCTATTATTTACTTCTAAATTACTAGATAAATATAAGTCATAAGTACTTATCTTATCTAATATTTCTTCATTAGTTAATTCTTTATACTCTTTATTAGTAGTTCCTTTAGTAAAATTATAATCATATAAAGCAGCCTTTATATATAAACCAGTACCACCTACTATAATTACTCTTTTACCTCTTTTAGTAATATCATCTATAGCTTTACGACAATCTATTTGGTAGTCATATACTGAGTAATCATCTTCTACTTCTTTAATATCTATCAAGTGATGAGTAATTCCTTCACGTTCTTCTAATGTAGGTTTAGCACTACCTATATTTAAATCTTTATAAATAGCTACACTATCTCCATTAATTATTTCTGCATCTAATCTTTTAGCTAGTTCTATACTTAATTTTGTTTTACCAACACCTGTTGGTCCTACTATTACTATAATACTTTCCATAGTATCCCCTCGGACATATTATAATATAAATATTAAATATCGTAAATATTAAATAAAAAAAGAATAGTAAACTATTCTTTTATAAATTACTCTTTTCGACTACTACAACTGGACGTACTCCGATATCGTTGTCAATATCCCAACGATAGTTAGAAAAGTAATTATTAAGGTAAACAGTCCATAAGCAGTAACTATTGTAACTTGATCCAAGCCAGAATGATGTATTCATAATAAATCCACTTGTTGGACAATTATAACTACTTCCACTGCACCCTATACTTGAATCTGTTGCTTCAGAGTATGTTAATAATCTTGCTTTTTTTATTGTTGCTCCCTTGTTTGTTAATAATGTTTTATATTTATCTACATAATATGCAACTGAATAATTTTGTGCATCTGGATTTCCCTTATAATTTACTTCATCATATATATCTGCTGGATAACTACTACCATATACTGGTTTTAAACCGTTTCCATCAACCCAATAAGTATTTGTAGAAAATGGTACGGTTCCATATTTTGTTTCATTTTGTACATATCCTCTTGCTTCACTACTTTGTAATCCATATCCTGGGTCACTACTTGTATATTCACCTGTTTTTTGACCACTACTACTATAAATATTTCCTACTTTTAAATTCCATTTTGCAAGCATTACTACATCATTATTTTCATCATATCTTATAAAGTTAAAGCATTGTGTAGAGTCAGCTGCTAGACATATTTCATCTCCAACTGCCAATGTATTTGAATTTTTTCCTTCTGGTAAATTCCATGTAGGATGTGCTGGTATAGCATGTTCATCTGCTTGTCCATATTTAACTTCGTATTCAAAATCATAACTTAATCCATCTTCTGGGATAGCATTCATTTGTGTTGGTGTTATTGTATCTAAAAATTCTATTCTTATTTTATATTTTTCTGTTGTTGGAGTTATTGTGTTTCCAGATTTAGTACCTTTTGGTAATATGTGGTATTGTCTTGGAGTAGTTCCATCATCGTATTTAACACTATAGCTTATATAGTTTGGTAAACCTTGTGGTGTTGTTTCAGTAATTAAATTAATCATTGCATCTAATGTTCCTGCATTTGCTGCATCAACTGTAAATTCATAAAAGTCTCCTGGTAATTCGAAATTAACACTCCAAGTTACCTTAGTATTAGTACTACCATCAGTACCATTTACTACTTGTGGAATAGTATTTCCTTTACTACCTTGTGTTACTGCTACACTATTTGGTTCCCAGTATACACTCCATATATTCTTTGTTATTGTAGCATTACCATTAATTTTTAAAGTAGTGGCTAATGCTGCAAAACCTATAGTTATTCCTAATAAAAGTATTAATAATAAAAATATTTTATTTCTTTTTCTATTTCTTCTCATATAAAGTCTCCTATTCTATTTATATTATAGAATATATAAGTTTTATATTCAATTAAATACACAATATAATTATTGCTTTACAAATAAAAACGTCAATTAATCTAATTGACGTTTAAATAGTTTTTCAAGTTCATACTTAGTATATGTGATTATAGATGGTCTTCCATGAGGACAAGTAAATGGATTATCACAATATCTTATATTTTCTAGAATCCATTCCATTTCTTCTTTAGAAATATAGTCTCCTGCCATTACTGACATTCTACATGCAGTAGTAGCAGCTATTTTCCATATAAACTGATCAAAATCAAATTTACCTTTATCGATAACTATATCTACTAGTTTTCTAATTATTTCTTCAGATTTTTCTTCAGGTATCCAATTAGGATGACTTCTTACTATAATAGTATTTTCTCCAAACTCATCAATAGAAAATCCATATTCTTCTAAAAGACTAAATCTTTCTTTAGCTAGAATAAATTCATCTTTTCTAAGTTCTATTCTTATAGGTACTAATAAATCTATAATTATAGGTTTTTCTTTCATTTGTTTCATTATTTTTTCAAAGTTAATTCGCTCTGCTGCTGCATGTTGGTCTATTAGAAACATTCCATCTTCATTTTCTGCTACTATATAAGTTTTTAATACTACTCCTATTGGATACATTTTCTTTACTCTAGGAGGCGTTTCTACTTCAAATGGTAAGCTTTCTTTTATTTCTTCATTATATTTTTGTTCTTCTTCTTGAACTTCAAAATCTAATTTAATTTCTTCATAAGTAGGTTTATTTTCTACTATTTCTTCTTCTTTTTCTTGTTTGTGTATTTGACGTGATACTTCACTTACTGAGTAGTTATCTCTAACACTTACTTCTGGGATTAAATTTATATTTTCTAACTTTTCAGTTATTAATTTTTCTACTAAGCTTTTTAAAGTATCCATCTTAGAAAATTTAATATCCATTTTAGTTGGGTGTATATTAATATCTATTAGTATAGGATCTACATCTATATTTAATATAATTACTGGATATCTATCTTTATGAATATATGTGTGATAACAATCTACTATTGTTTTATTTAATTCATTATTCTTTATTACTCTTCCATTTACTAATGTAGTAATAGAATTTCTATTAGCTTTAGTAACTTCAGGATATGAGATATATCCATGTATATAGTAATCATCATTTTCTCCATTTATAGGAATCATTTTTTTAGTAATATCTACTCCATATATTTCATATATTACTTTTAATAAATCTCCGTTTCCATCAGTAGATAATAAAACTTTATCATTATTAATTAATGTGAATTTTATATTTGGATAACTAAGTGCCATTTTATTAATATATTCTACAATATAAGCAAGTTCTGTATATAAATTTTTTAAATATTTTAATCTTACTGGAGTATTATAAAATAAATCAGATACAGTTATTGTAGTACCAATTTGAAGATCACTATTTTCTACTTTTAAATCTTTTCCTCCATTTATAGTTACAAGAGTACCTTCTTTTCCATTACTAGTTTTAAGTTTAACATTAGATACACTAGCAATAGATGGAAGTGCTTCACCACGAAACCCTAATGATTCTATATAGAATAAGTCATCTAAACTTTTTAATTTAGATGTAGCATGTCGCTGGAAGGCTAATTTAGCATCTTCCCTATCCATTCCTATTCCATTATCACTTATTTCTATTTCTTTTACACCTGAATCTACTAGTTTAATAGTTATTTCAGTGGAGTTAGCATCTATTGAGTTTTCAACTAATTCTTTAACTACATTCATAGTTTTTTCTACTACTTCTCCGGCAGCTATTTTATTAGCTAAAACATCATCCATTACTTGTATTTTACTCATTGTATCACCTTATTCTACTGGGCATGTGGCTAATTTTGTTTTCTTTATATTTTCTAATTCATATTTATATTCATATTTATATGTATAATTTGCACAACAAATATATACATCATAGTCTTCTGTATCTAATCCTTCATCACTCTCGTTATAAGTAATATCTACTTTACCCTTACAAGCAGTTCCTTTTCTAGATGGATCTGTTGGAAATTCTAAGTATTCTAATTCTGTTAATTCTTGCAATGTAACACTGTCTACTCCTATAAAATCCATAGTATATTCAGCTGCAGCATTTTTTGCAGACTTAGCCATAGTATCGTATGCTTTTTGTTTAGTATAATCAATATATCTAGTATATCCTACTACTCCTAATACAGCCATTGTACTTATAATTACTATTACCGCTAATAATTCTACTAGTGAAAATCCTTTATTATTCATATTATACCTCTTTCAAATATTCATATAATTTTTCTGCTACATCTTTACTTACTATTTTAGACAATTCTTCTACTGTAGCATTTTTCATTTTCTTTAAAGATCCAAACTCTTTTAATAATTCTTTTTTTCTAATTTCTCCAATACCTGGGACTACATCTAATATACTAGATAAGGCTCCCTTTGATTTTATATTTCTATGATATGTAATTGCAAAACGATGAACTTCATCTTGTATTCTAGTTAAAAATAAGAATAATTTAGAATCTTTATCTACATCTAGTATATCATAGTTTTCATTCATTATATAACTAGTTCTATGTTTTTTGTCCTTTACTAGTCCAATTACTGGAATATATAAATTAAGTGAGTTTAATATTTCTTTACAAGCTTCTATTTGTAGGCGTCCTCCATCCATTACAATTAAATCAGGTTTATAGACTTCACCCATTATAGTTTTAAAATATCTTCTATAAATTACTTCTTTCATAGCACTTAAATCATCTTTAACTTCTGTAGATATTTTATATTTTCTATATAAGTCTTTATTAGGTAAAAAGTCATCAAATACAACCATACCTCCTACATAGAAAGTACCAAACAAATGAGAGTTATCAAATGATTCCATTCTATGTAGGTTTTCTAATCCTAATAAATCTTTTAACTCATTTAACGCTTTTATTCTTTCATCATCATCTTTTTTTAATGTTTCTTCTTTTAGAGACATTTGTTCCTTAGCATTTTCTAAGCATAAGTCTAAAAGACTTTTTAATTTACCACGTTCAGGAGTATTTACTTTAATATTAAAGTACTTGCTTAATAATTCTTTATCTAAGGCGTTTGGTACTAATAATTCATGAGGTAATAAAGATTTATCATAGAATTTAATTAAATACTCTAATACTTCATTTTCACTATCTTCTAATGAATTTATTATTTCATTATGTCTACCAAATAGTAATCCATTTCTTATAAAAAATATTTCTATACTTAGATAATTATTATCTACATAGTAGTTTACTATATCAAAGTTATAGTTATTATTAAGATCTATTTTTTGCTTATTTAAAACTACATTAATATCATCTAACATTTTCTTTAATTCTAATGCTTTTTCATAATTTAAATTATTACTTGCTTTTTCCATTTCTTCATTAATCTTTTTAGTAATTAATGTAGCATCACCTTTTAGAAATGTAATAATTTCTTTTTTCATTTCTTCTATTATATTAGGATCTATTTCTTTTTTACAATAACCTAAGCATTCATTTATATGATAGTAAAGACATAAGTCTTTTTTTATTGGATCACATTTTCTTAATGGATATATTCTATTAATCATATTAACAGTACTTCGTGCTGCGGAAACATTAGGATATGGTCCATATAAATGGTTTTTATTTTTCTTTCTTTTTACATTTCTTACTACTTTTAATGTAGGATATTTATCATTAGTTAATTCTATATATGGGTAACTTTTATCATCTCTAAGAAGTATATTATATTTAGGATCATATTTTTTTATTAAAGTTATTTCTAATATTAAACTTTCTAGTTCACTTGAGGTAACAATATATTCAAAGTCATCTATATCTTCTACTAACATTTTAGTTTTACCTGTTACTGTTCGTGTGAAATAACTTCTTAATCTTCTTTGAAGATTTTTAGCTTTACCTACATAAATAATTACACCATCTTTATTTTTCATTTGGTAACTACCTGGTTTTGTAGGAACTAGTGCTAGTTTTTCTTTAAAGTCTTTCATATTGTCACCTCCATTTTCTATATTCTAGGTAATAGTTTTACCCATTCTTCTAATTCTTTACTTTTTTCTTCTATTTCTCTAGTAACATCTTTTATAGTTCTATGTTTATTGTTTTCATCATAGAAATTTATTATATATTCAACACATGTTTTTTCCCTTGTATTATCTAATTCAAATCCTTTTGGTAGATTATTAAAATCATATATCTTATCAAATAAAATATACATAATAGTTTTATCTACTTCTTGCCAATAATCAAAGTCATTTTCTCTTATTTCTTTTATTATTATTCTATTATTATTTTTATATTCTTCTAATTTAGAAATATCTTCTTTTAAGTATTCATAAAACTCTATTTTATAGTGACCACTACAACTAGCAATTGTATTATAACCTTTTTTATTTAGAAGAGCTACTGCATTAGCTATTTCTTTATCACAAATAAATACATCTTTATGATCTTCTGCATGTAGAGTTACTTCAAATGTATTCCTATCTATAATACTATTATGATCCATTTATACCACCTAGTAAGATTATATCATAAAAAAAGAAATATCTATTGATATTTCTCCATTGATTTCATCATTTGATTAATTTGTTTTTGATTTGGTTTTCTTCCCATTTGACTCATTAATGCTTTAATCATATCTTCATTAATTGGGGGATTTTTCTTTAGATACTTTTTCATAAAGAATCTTGCTAAAAAGAATCCTATTACTAAACCAATTATTAATCCTACTACTACTAATAATATATCTTGTAACATAATATCCTCCTCTTGTTTTATTTTAATATAAATATATTTATTTTACAAGTATTTATACCCATACTCCGAAGATAATTCCTGCCATAGAAAGTATTAATCCTGCTACCCAGAATAGTTTTACTATATCTGTTTCACTCCATCCTAGTTTTTCAAAGTGATGGTGAAGTGGTGTCATTAAGAATAATTTTCTATGTAGTACTTGTACCCAAAATGTTTGAAGTATAACACTTAGTGTTTCAATAACGAATACACTAGCTACTACTAATAGTGTTAATTCTCTATGGGTAATTATTGCAATAGCTCCCATTACAGCACCTAATGCAAGAGACCCTGTATCTCCCATAAATACTTTTGCTGGATGTGTATTATATATTAAAAATCCTACTAAGCTTCCTACTAATATTAAACTAAATATTCCTATATCTTCAAATCCTACTGATAAAGATATAAGTGCAAAAGCAATAAAGGCAATTGCCGATAGTCCTCCTGCTAGTCCATCTAATCCATCTGTTAAATTAACTGCATTACTTGCCCCTACTAATATAAATAGTATTACAAGTCCATATAACCAACCAAATTCTATATCAATATGAAGTGTACCTACTACCCATGAAGTTTGACCTCCACTTCTCATATATATATAGAAAAATCCTATTGCGATTAATACTTGCATAAATAGTTTTTGATATGTAGTTAAACCTTCATTATTACCTTTTCTTATTGATAGAAAATCATCTAAGAAACCAATACAAGCATAACCTATAAATACTAATAATACTATACCTAAATTAGATGTATAACTTATTTTACCAGTAATTATAAGTCCTAGTGTAGCAGCTACTGTAGGAAATATAAATATTAATCCTCCCATAGTAGGAGTACCTTCTTTTTTTCTATGTGTTTCTCCTACAAATATTGAAATTTTTTGTCCTACTCTAAATTTCTTTAAGATTGGTAAAAGTATTAATCCTAATACAGTTGATACTAAAAAACCAATCATTATAGCAAATATTGCTTTAGTAAGTAGCAACATAAAATCACTCCTTATCTCTTTCCAATTATATCATAATTAAATATTAAATATACCAATTTAGAGTTTTTTTACATACTATTTTACATACTATATGTTCCTCTTGTTAGTACTTTAGCATTATTTCTTTCTAATTCTATTTCTTGTTTTGTTTTAATCTTATCTAATTCATATTCTTTTTCACGTAAATTAGATTTAACTTCTTCTAAATTATAAAGTATTTCATCACATTCTGGGATAACACCAATATAATCAGAGAATTCTTCTTTTATTTTACTTATCATTTTATCTAAATCTTTACTAGTATTTGATAGTGATGATATTACATCATTAATCTTATTAATACTATTTTCTATTTCTTTTGAATAATCTATTACTTCTATTACTTTATACTTTTTAGTAATAGTTTCAGGATTTAACATTTTCTTAGCCATTTTAGAGTATATTTCTGTCATAGCAATAAATGCTTTAGCACCTCTTGGACCTGGTATAAGCATTAATAAAGATAATTTTCTTAATAATTTTTTAGTACTTTTATTCATAGTTTCTATTTGTACTTCTACTTTTTCAGTTTCTGTAACTGATTTATTTATTTTTTCTTTTAATTTCTCTAAAAGCATTTCTTGTTCTTTATAGAAATCTTCTAAATTTTTATTAATTTTATTTATTTTTAAATAGTTATCTTTTAATTTTTTAAAATCTTCTTCTCTATTTTCTAATTTATCTTTTTTTGTTTCTATTTTATCTTTTAGTTTTTCTTTCTTCTTATCAAATTCATCTAGTTTTTCAGATATTAATATATATAATGGTGAATCTTTTATTTCTTTTATTACTTTTTTATCTTTAAAATCACTTAAATATTCTTCTATTAATGTATATATATAATTATCATCATATTTATCTAAATCTTCTATTTTTATTTTTTCTTTTAATTCTTCTATCTTTTTTATAATACTATTCAATCTATCTAATATCTTTTCTTCTTCATTTAAATAAATTGTCTTATCTTCTTCATCTACTAAAGTATTATAATCTATTATTAAGTTTCTTAAATCATATCTTATATCTTTTAATTCTTTTTCATATACATCTATTATTTTTCTAGCTTGTAATTTTTGAAGTTTATTCCTTTGTTTATCATTCAATTCTTCTAATATTATATTACTTGATTCTTTTTTATTTATTTCTTCGTTTACTACTGGGATAGGTATATATTCTTGATTTTCTATTTTTACTTTTTCGTCTTGTTTTCTTTCTTCTTTACTTTCTAATACTTTTTCTTTTTTTTCTAATATTTCTATTTTTTCTTCTTTTTTATTTTCTACTGCTTTTATTTCTTCTTTTATATCTAAAGTTTTTGGTACATTTATTATTTGTTTAGTACCATCTTCTAATATTATAACTACTTGTCTTGTATCTTTTTCTTCTTCTTTTTTAGTTTCTTCTACTATTATGGATTTTTCTTTTTTTTCTTCTTTTTTATTATTACTTAATTCTTTTATTGTTTGTCCTGCGATTATTATAGGAATTACTTTTATTAAAGTGTATATTTGTTTCTTTTTAGTTTCTTTTTCTAATTCTTTTATTTCTTTTTCTTTTTGTTGTCTCTTTAATTTTTCTTTTTGTTTTTGAGTAATTGTAAACATTCTTTTAAAATCATTATGTCCACCTTTTACTCCTATTGTCTCATCCATAATATCACCAAAATAATTTTATCATACATTTATTATTTTAAATAGAATTATTTTAAGAAAATACGTACTTTACTTTGATCTTCTATTTTAGTATTTGCTTTAGGAGATTGAGTAAATACAGTATTACCATTTCCTTCTGTTTCTATTTGAAAATTAAATAAAGTTTTCTTTGCTTCTTCTAAAGTCATACCTACTACATTTGGAACTTCATAAGTTATTTTATCATTCCATTCTAAGTCTTTTTTAATTTCTTCATTTTGTTTTTCTATGTGTAGTGAATTTATAATGTCTAAAAGTATTCTTCTAGCTATAGGAGTTGTGGTATAACTAGATAACATTGCTGTGTGCTTAGGATTATCTATTGCTAGATAAAGTACTGCTTTAGGATCATTTGAAGGTACTACTGCCATAAAACTCATTATATAATTATTAACTAAATAGCTACCATTTTCTTGTTTTTGAGCTGTTCCTGTTTTACCTCCTATTCTATAACCTTCAATATAAGCAGCTTTTCCTCCACCTTTAGCTACTACATTTTCTAAGGCTATTCTCATAATTGAAGATGTGTTTGAACTTATTACTCTTCTTTTTAATGTTTTTTTATTTTCTAAAATAGTAGTATTAGTATTATTAGAAATAGATTTTACTATATATGGTTTATATAAATATCCCCCATTTACTACTGCTGATACCGCCATTACTTGTTGAATTGGTGTTACACTAGGTCCTTGTCCGAATGCTGATGTTGCAAGTTCTACATTACCTACTTTATCTAGTGGAAACATTATACCTTTTCCTTCACCATTTAAATCTACTCCAGTTTTTTCAGAAAATCCGAACTTATTTATATATTTAAATAATCTTTCTTTACCTAATTTTTGTCCTAATGAAACAAACCCTGGATTACATGAGTTTTGTAATACTTCCATATATGTTTGATCACCATGACCATGTGCTTTCCAACACTTTATAATACTTCCATCTACATTAACTTTACCACTATCATAGAAATGGTCATTAAATATATCTATTACACCTTCTTCTACGGCACTAGCCATAGTAACTACTTTAAATGTACTACCTGGTTCGTATGATGCCCATATTGGTAAATTTCTATTTAATGTTTCAATATTATATTCTTTATAATTATTAGGATCAAAGTCTGGGCTACTAGACATTCCTAATATTTCACC
Source organism: uncultured Caryophanales bacterium (assembly GCA_946628045.1). The sequence goes on along the minus strand of CAMOVZ010000006.1, from coordinate 52,517 downwards.
ACTTTTTGGATCTACTACTATGGCTAAAGCCATATCTGGAGAAAACATATCATTAATATTATTCATTTCTCTTTCAAGGGACTTTTGAATATTTATATCTATAGTTAAATTTATATTCATACCGGATTCAGGTGATACATAAATATCTGTTTTATCTAAATTATTGCCATGAGCATCACTAAAGTATTTTATAGCTCCTTTCTTACCTGTTAAATATTTATCATATTGTAGTTCTAGTCCTGATAAGCCTTGATTATCTATTCCTACATAACCTAGTGTATGAGATAATAAATCTTTATATGGGTAAAATCTTTTAGATTCTTTTACTAAATATACTCCTTCTAATTTTAAATTACTTATTTTTTCTGCAGTCTCATAATCTAATCTTCTACCTTCAGGATGAACTCTTTCTATTGAAGTTTTTTTATATACATGAGGTTTCATTTTATCATAAGTAATATTTAATATATTAGATAATTCCTTTGTTGCTTTTTCTTTATTCTTTATTTGGTTGGGAATTAATACAAGAGATGTAGTAGTTAAATTATCTGCTAAAACAGTACCATTTCTATCTAATATTTTACCTCTATCAGGCTCTATATTTAAATTTCTACTCCATAAATCATTAGATTTAACATTTAATTTTTTATATTGAAATACTTCTATATAAAATACTTTTATTATTACTAATATTAATGGTATTAAACTTATTAGAAATACTATTTTTATTCTTTTATCTATTTTTTTAACAAACATATTCCACCTCTATTAAGAATATGAAAAAAAAAGAAAAAGAATAACTATTCTATTTTCTTTTTATATTATCTATAAATTTTTTAGTTGCGATAGATGTATATTCATCAATATATAATAATGCGATAGATGATACTGGTAAATTTTCAAAATTTATTATTTCAAAATCTTCATTATCTTTTTCTGATAATATTGTATCTTCCATAAAATATCCTATTCCAACACCTTTTCTTACTAGTTCTAGATTCATTTCTGTTGTATATACTTCTATATCTGATTTTAGTCTTATATTTTTAGTTTCCATAAACTCATCTAATTTATTTCTTATAGTTAGACTATTACTAGGTAATATTAATGGATATTTTAATAGATCTAATTCTTTTTTTATTTTTATATCTTTTAATATTTTTTTATTATAAGCAAAACAACTTTTTATTTCTTTTAAGTTTATCTTAGTAAGTTTTTTATCACTATTAATAGGAAGTATTCCAATAATTATATCTAATTTTCTTGTTTCTAATAAATTTATCATTTCATTTATTGGTTTAGATATAATAGTGAATCTAATACTTGGATATTTTTCTTTAAATTTTTTTATTAAATCTGACAGTAATAGTACTCCTATATGTGATGATACTCCTATTTTAATATGGCCTACATTTAATTCTTTTAAATTTTTTATATGTTCTTCTGCATCATTTAATATATTGAATGCAGTAGATATATAGTTATATAATTCTTTTGCTTCTATTGTAGGTTCTATACCTTTAGAATTTCTTGTAAACAGTGTATATCCTAGTGAATTTTCTAATTCTTTTAAGCTATAACTAATGGCTGGTTGAGACACATATAATTTATTAGCAGTCTTCGATATACTTCGCTCTTCGTATAGATATAAAAATATTTTGTATAAATTATAATCCATATTCATACTTATCGCCTCAGGAGTTATTATATGTGTTATTTATAAAAAAGTCAAACTTTATAATTTCTATTTATAAATAAAAAAGTAGGTAAAACCTACTCTTTTTATCTATGTCTTGCTTCTGTTGCTTCTGGTGCATCACTTATATATTCATCTAACATGTCGCGTACTTCTTTAGTTTTTTTCCATTTAGACTTAGAATTGTCTGTTTCTCTATTTTTCATATTTCTAGCTATATTATCAATTAGAGCAGCACTTCCAGCTACATGAATCATTGTAGATGTCCAGTCTGATGGTAAGTATGATAATGCTTGTACATGTTCTGGGCTTAATCCTACTAATCCTTCTGCAATATTAGTAGCATTTACTGCTGTTGTGTTCATATCTGTAATTGCTGTTGGATTATTAACTATATATTGTAATGCTTCTTCTGTTGCGTGTAAATCAAATTGTGGATGTGCTGGTGCATATATTCTTAATTGATCTAGACATCCTTGAGCTACTGAGATAAATGTATCTTGAGCACTGTTTGAAAGTGTTAATAATTCTTCTGTTGCTTGAGCTTGTGATATTGATCCTGATGCACATCTATTTACTATACTATTAACTTCATTTGTTATATTATCATAGAATGAATTATACATTGCATGATTAGCATCATCTAAAGCACGATAAGTACTTGTACCTGTTGTCCAATTAACTGTATCTAGAGCAGTTCTTTCTGCACCATGAGCCACATTGGTAACATCTTGATTCATTTGAGCAACTAGACCCTTTCTAATTGTTTCACGTCCAGCTACTATTTGTGATGCTTGATCTCCTATATCTGATAATAATTTATCATTCATAGAGTTTACTCTATCTATTTCTCGTTTTTGAGCCTCTAAATATGGTGCAGTTTCTATTTGATGAACTCTATATGCGTTAACTGCACTTATTACTGCAGTAGTAGTTGCTACTGTTGTAAGTAAATCTCTAATAAATGGATCTTGTCTATAATCTAATCTTTCAACATATGGAGTATAATATTTTTCTCCTTTACTTCTTTTACCAAATAGACTATATCCTACTTTTGTATTTTCATAATAGATTTGTTCTTTTTCCATATAGCCTTCTACTATCTTCTCATCATTATCAGTAGCTAGACCTTCTCTTAATTTAACATCAGCATCTGCTAATTGTTTTTGTAATTCATTGTTGAAATCATGTTCTTTAGTAAATCTTAATCCAACATATGATAATTTAGTAGCTACAGCTTTAAAATCTTCTTCTATTCCGTGTAAACCACTTGATAATAATTCATTAGCTTTATCATAACTATCTTCTATTGTTCTAACACAATTAGCTGCTTTTCTCATTGCATTTTTACGTTCAATTAAATATGCTTTTTTACTTTCTTCAGTTAATCCTTTTGCTCCTAGTTTTTTATCAATTGCTTTTACTTCTTCTAGACTAGCAAATAGTTCTACATAACTTTTCTTAATAGTTTCATTATATTTTTCAACTTGAGTAAGAGCATATTTTCTTAAACCTTCTAATATTAATGGATTTATTTGATTATTCATATCGGCTTTTAATCTATTACCTTTATACTTATCAAATAATGTTTTCAATTCTGTTTCAGATAAGTTTTCCATTCTCTTAGAAATTTCTTCACATACTTTTTTACCACGTGCACCTAATAATAATTTAGATGTTAGTTTTCTCGCAGTTGATGCAACAAAACTTATAGCTGATGGTACTACATGAACAATATTATATAAATAATTACCTGATTTTAATTCTTTTTTAAAGTTACTTGCAACTTTTATATTACTTGCAACAAATCTCTTACCATCTTTTGCTTTTATATCTAAATCTTTTGTAAGTTTATATATAATTGCTTCTACACTTGTTTCTGCATATTTATTATTTGAAGCATTATCTTTTTTACTATCATTAGAATCTACTTTACTAGGTTCTTCTTTTTTACTATCATTAGAATCTACTTTACTAGGTTCTTCTTTTTTACTATCATTAGAATCTACTTTACTAGGTTTTTCTTTTTTACTATCATTAGAATCTATTTTACTAGGTTCTTCTTTTTTATCTTCTTTTTTTATTGGATCTTTCTTTTCTTCTTGTTTTTTATTCTCTTCTTTTGTTGTTTGATCTTTCTTTTCTTCTTTTTTATCTAATAATTCTTGAATATGTTTTGATAATTCTATATATTCTTTAGTTGCTTTATCTAAGTCTTCTTTTGCTTTTTTAATATCTTCTTGTGTTCCTATTACTAATGACTCTTGATATTTTTGAGATGCTTTTATATATTTATTATCTGCTTCTGTTAATAAATTATCATAATACTCTTCTTTATCTCCTAATGCTGATGCATCCACTTTATATATATTAGAAGTAGTTTCATTATTTATATTATTAGAATTATCTATTGGTGCTTTTTCTTCTTGTACATCATCATCAATATTTAATTCTTTAAGTACTTGTTCATATGGTACTTCTTCTATTTCTTCTTCGTTGTCTAAATTTTCTTTTGATTTGTCTTTTTCAATTTCTTCTTGTGCGTCATCATCAATATTTAATTCTTTAAGTACTTGTTCATATGGTACTTCTTCTATTTCTTCTTCATTGTCTAAATTTTCTTTTGATTTATCGTCTTTTATTAAACCTAAACTTTCATCAAATACACTTTTAATATCTTCATCTTGTATTTCTTCATTTATACTTGATTCATTATTTTTTTCAATTTCTTCTAATTTTTCATTAATAGCGCGTTCTATATCATCACGATTTAATGTTTCTTCAGAAAGTCCTAAATTTTCATCAAATACATCTTTTATATCTTCTTCATCTAATTCTTTTTCTTTTTCAATAACTACTTCTTTTATATCAGTAGTATATGGTGAAAATGCATTATCAGAGTTATTAGCTAATTTATCTACATCTTCTATACTAATTTTATAACAATTATTACCATCAATTACTGTTTCATTTAAAAGATCTGCTGATTTTAATTTATACCTATCAACTGTATATTTTTTAACGTAATAATTATTTGTATTAGCATCTTTATATATTGTTACTTTCTCTTCATTATCATTTTCATCTTTATTATCTATAACTACATTAGCTGGGATCAATGGAGTATTTTCATTTGCAATTGTAGCTCCTTCTATCAATGGTCTTTCTATAGTTACTTCTTTTTCAATAGCAATATATGGTGAGAATGTGTTATTTGCATTTTCTTTGATTTTTTCAACATCATCTTCACTTATTTTATAACATAGACTACCATTAATTCTTACTTCGTTATCAAAATCTACTGATTTTAATTTGAATCTATTTACTGTATATTTTCTTACATAATAGTCATTTGTTTCTTTATCTTTAAATAATGTTACTTTTTCTTCAGCTGGTTTTAAATCGTCTAAATCTATTTTATTTTCACTTGCCATAGCTTCTTTCATATCTTCTGGTATTGCTTCTGGTTTATAATCTCTATTAATTGTTTGTGAAGTAACAATTTTATATGGTAATGATAAAGCCTTTTCTTCTATAATTTGTAATTCATTCTTTTTAAATTCTATTACTCTAGGTTTTTCACCTTTTTTATATGTTACTTCTAGTGAATATAACGCTTCTATAGCATCTAATACTGAGTATTCTTTATTTACTTTCTTAACTTGACTAATTTCATATAATACTTCTTTTTTTGCTGATTTTAATAATTCTTTTTCTTCTTTTGTTCTTTCTTTTGAAGGTTTTTCAATTATTTCAGTTAAACCTTTTTTCTCTAAAATAGAATTCATAATAGTTGTTTTATTAATTGCTTGTGTTATTTCTTTATATTCTTCTATTGATAATCCTAGTGCCTCTGCTTTTTTAATATTATTTTCTATTTTTGTTTTCTTTGCTTTTATTGTTTTAATAATTTTCTTTTGTGCATCTAATTTTCTTTTAATTTCATTAGATCTTTCATTCTCTTCTAATTTTAATTTTGAAGTTTTTTCTCTTAACTCTTCTAATTCTTCTTCACTTAATAGTTTAGTATTTTCTATGTTTTTATTATATTCATCAATTATTGCTTGTAGTTTTTTATAAGAAGCTTCATATTCTTTTGCTTCTTTCTTTACTTCATTTTCTATCTTTTTAATTTGACTATCAATATTATCTAGTTCATCTCTTAGATATTTTTCTATATCAGTGGATTCTTCATGTGAAACATTTTCTTGTTTTTCTTCTTGTACTGATAATTCACTTCTTAATTTTTTTAATTCTTCTAATTGTTGTTTTAAGCTTTCTAATTCGTCCATATTTTTACCTCCTAATTATCAGCAGCATCTTGATCAATTTGTTTTAATACGTCTTGAATCATATCTAACTCTCTTTGATCAGTTATATCTTCTAATTCTATTTTTGGATTTAATGGATTATACGCAGATACATATATAGTTTTTCTACCATTTGGAGCTATTGTATTATCTGTATATCCTATATACGATTTCATTGTATCTTCACTATCAAAAGTAAATAAAATATCACATTCTATTTCTTTACCGTCTTTAATCATTGTAAGTTTTTCATTTTCTATATCTAATTCCATGTTTTTCCTCCACTCATTCTCTATTTTAGTTTATCAAATTTACTATTAAAAGTAAAGAAAAAAAAGGCTTAATTAGCCTTCTTAATTCTTTATTTTTATATATATTAAATCATCTCTAGTTAATCCATTATTTTTTATTACTTTTACATGATAATATATATTTTCTTTTTCTTCTTTTTTTAATTTTTCTTCTTTTAAAGTAGTTAGTTTTTGCTTCTTCATTAAATTCTTTTTACTATCGTCTTTTGTTACTTTAATAGTAGAATTAGTATCATTTTTTATTTCTATTTTAAATGGTATTTCTTCTTTATTTATTTCATCTTTCTTATAATTAGTTATTTTAAATACGTATTCATTTGTTTCAGATAATGTTTTAGCATTAATACTAAATTCATAATCTGTATTTAATTCATAAACTGGTATTACCATATTAGCAAACTTATTTTCATCTGCTTCTTTATTTTTTATTACACATAATACTATTAAAAATATAACTAATACTAATAATAGTAAAAATATTATTGTTAAAGTCTTAGTTGAATTCATAATATCTTTAAATGTCTTTTTCTTTTTCTTCTTCATATTATCTCTCTAATTTCTTTTTTGTATTTTCATAAATCTTTTTTAAATTTGTTTTTTCTTCTTCAGATAAGTTGGTTTTTAATTTAGCCTTTGATATATCTGTTAATATAGTAAATTTTGAATTAAACTTTGATGTCATTGTTATATTACCATTTAACTTAGTTTCTTTATTTTCAACATATTTGAATGATAGATTTTTTATATTTGTATAACTAGTATTCTTTTTTACTTTGGTATATTTTGATGAATATATTGCATCTATTTTTTTATAACCATCATTAAATACATAATTGATTGTTGTATTATAATTATCTTTTTCTAATTTAAATTCTCCTATTTTTTTATTAGATGAATCTTTTATATTAGCTTCTATTTCATCTTTAGTTAGTTCTATATCTATTTTATAATTTAATAGATCATCTTTTGAATAATATAAAACTCCTTTATTTTCATTACCTTCATATAAATATGTTTCAATATTAGTACTAGTAGTTTTTTGTACTTTATATTTTAATGGTTTATGAAGTATTTTAGTTGTATATATTGATATTTTGTAATATTCATCTTTATCTAAGTATTCTTTATTTATTTTTCTTTTTAAAATATTTTTATCTATGTTGTCTAATATATTTCTTGCTTTTTTATCTTTTTTTAAATCTTTTTGAATATTATTTAAAATACTATTTATAGTGTCATTATCTATTTTTATTGTAACTACATAGTTATTATTCTCTTCATTAGTTTCAAAATATTCATTTTTTAAATTATTTTTTAATGAATCTATAATAAAATTATATATATAGTCTATATTATCTTTTTCTGTATTATTAGAATTAATATTTTCAAAGTAATTACAACTTCCATCATTTATATAAGTATCTACTATACCTTTTACAAAATAATATTTTGTAGAATTTGTTATATAATATTTTGCATTAAGTACATCTTCATCTTTTATTTTTTGTGTTAATTCAATATAACCTGTATTTTTATTACTATTTTTTTGTATTTTAAGTTTTGTATCCATATTAGTTAAATTTTTAATTAAGTTATATTTTTTTATATCTTCTTCTTTTGTACTTTTCTTATAATATTCACTATCTAAATCAAAATCTATAGTAGTTTCTATACTATATTTATCTTTTTTATCTAAATCATTTGATTTTTTTATATAATTATCAAATTTATTTTTATAAATATCTATTACTTTAGAATAAATATATTGTGGCTTACTTATATTATTTAAAAATACACCTATACCAATAAATAATATTGAGGCTATTAATATTATTCCAAAAATTAGGATAATAATCTTACGTTTTTTCATATATAACACACCTACCATATTGATTATAAAAAAAATGAAAATATTTGTCAAACAAAAGAAAAAAGAACAAAATGTTCTTTATCTTGAGCGAGTAATTAATCCTATTTTATAATCAAATGTTTTAGGAGTTTTATCACCTGAATTATAATAGAAAACTACTTTTAAATTTAGTTTTTCATGAGGAGGTATTATTTTTCCTTTAACATCTGATAATGTGATAGTTACTGGATTAATTAAGTTTTTCATACTAGCTAGACTATAATCTGGACTTTCCAGTATATCTAATATTTCTACTGGTAGAGTTCCTTTATTTTCTACTTCAATCATATATGATAATTCATCATGAGGAGCATTCATAGATATTTGCATTTCTATTTCTCCTTCATTATCACTTATTTTTACTTTACCTTTTGGTTCTATAGTTGAACCTTTTACTGATGATAGTTTTTTAATATTAGTAAATGATACATTGTATGAAGAATCTTCATTATTCTTTTTAGTGTAATCAACTGAGATTACTATAAATCCTATAGCCATACATATTATAGTAATACAAAGAATTATTATTACACTATTTCTAATATTAATCATCTTTTTCATTTTACCCCTCCTATTCTGGACTAAACTTTGGAGATAGTTTTAAAGTTATCTCCATACCATCTGTTATTGGAGTATCTGGTGCAGTTGATTGTTCTGTTACATATCCTACTCCATCTAAATTTACTTTTACTTTTAGTTTATTTAATACATCTTTTGCTACTTTTGAAGATAACCCTACTACATTAGGTATTTTTTGTTCTTTATTAGTTATTAAATATACTTTGTCATTTGTAGTTATAATATCTTTTGGATTTGGAGATTGTTCTATTATTTTATCTCCTACTCCTATTATTTCATAATTTATTTTATTTGTTTCTAAAGTTTGTTTTGCTAAATCTATTTTTTTGTTTTTGAAATTTGGTACTTTATAATCTTTTATATCTAAAGTTTCAGCCTTAGTATCGGTATTACCATAATATTTAGATACATTTGTAACTATTTCTTTTACAGCATTGCTTACTGGTTTTTGACTACCTCCACTAGGTTTTTTTACTGATGCATATATAATTATTTGAGGATTACTTTTTGGATATATTCCTGAGAAAGATGAGATTATATCTTCTTTTCCTGATAGATAACCCCCACCATTTTCTCTAGCTATTTGGGCTGTTCCTGTTTTACCTATTAGTTCTCCACCATCAATACGATAACCGCTACCAGTATTACCATAACCATTAACACAATCATCCATTAGACTAATCATTTTTAATACTGTATTAGTAGATGCTACACGTTCTATTTCTTCTTTTTTATTTTCTAATATTACTTCACCTGTAGATTGATCTACTATTTTAGATATTAAATATGGCTTTAGAAGCATTCCATCATTTGTAAGTGGTGTCATTGCTTTTACATTTTGAACTGGTGTTGTTGTTATACCTTGACCAAATCCAGCATTAAATATTTCTGTTTCATATTTAAATTCTAGATTTCCTTTATTTTCATTAGGTAATTCTATTCCTGTTTTTCTACCAAAACCTAAACGTCTAAAATATTGTCTTAACATAAGACTATTCATATGTCTATCAATTATATTAATAACTCCAACGTTACTACTTAAGGCATAACCTCTATCATAGTTAATGACTCCCCAACCTCCACGGTCCCAGTCACCTATTTCAGTTCCATCGCTTGTTACAAAAACACCTGATTTATATGTTTCATTTCCATCATATACGTTATTTTCCATAGCAGCCATATAAGTAAATGTTTTCATAGTACTTCCAGGCTCATATGGAGTTTGTGAGAATAAATCCATATAATTTGATATATCTCTTATATTAGGATCAAAACTTGGTGAGGAACTAGTAGCTAGTATTGCTCCTGTTTTAGCATCCATTATTGTTATAGTAAACCATTCCCAATCATAGTTTTTATCCGAATTATTCATTGCTTGTTCTACAAAAAATTGAATGTTCTCATCAATTGTTAAATATATGTCTTTTCCTTGAATAGCATCTACTTTTATTTCAGGGGTATTAGCTATTTTATAACCTTTTAAATCTTTTTGATATGTGGTATATCCATTTTCACCTTTTAATATATCATTATATTGCTTTTCTATACCCATTTCACCTTTAGTGTTACCTTCATCGTCTGTCTTAGTATAACCAATTACATATGAAGCAAAATTTCCTTTAGGATAATATCTTCTAAAACTTTCTATAAAATCAAGGCCTGGTAAATTTAAATCTTCTATTTGCTTTTTTTCTATTTCATTTAATCCTTTACCTTTAGTTCCAAATTCTGTTTGATATAAATTTTCTTTATTTAAATATGTTAGTACCTCTTCTTTTTCCATTCCTAAGATAGGAGCTAATTTCTCAGCTGTTTCTTCTTTATTTACTACATGTTGTGGTTTTTTCTTATTAGTTGTTCTTTTAGGGTCTAAATATGCAATAAGCTTGTATGAAGAAACATTTTGAGCTAAGACATCACCATTTCTAGAATAAATTGTTCCTCTTTTTGCTTCTTCTATATCTGTTCTTGTTGTTCTTTGTGAAGCTAATGTATGTAAATTAATTCCATCTATTTCTTTAAATGTTCCTAACTGAACTACTCTTGCAATCATTAGACAAAATAAAAGAAGAGATATAAATATAAATATCTTGGAATATTTAATATTATTTTTTCTCCTCTTCTTTTTCAAAGATATCACTCCTAATATTAGTTGTCTTCACTAACTGATTTTATATTACTATTATTATAACTCAATCCTTGTTCTTCTGCAACTTGTTGAATTTTAGTAAGTGATGCTAATTCATCAATTGTCATTGCTAAAGATTCATTTGTTTTCTTTTGAGCTTCTATTTCTCTTTTTTCTTTTTCTACATCAAAGTTTGCTTTAGAAAGAGTTGCTTTTGAAAAGACTATTGATACTGGTGCTATTACAAGTAAGAATATAGCCAATGTATAAATTAATCTTTCAAATTTTGATATTTTAACTTTCTTCTTCATTTTTTTCATAATATCACCTATTTAATCCTTTCGATTACTCTTAGTTTTGAACTTCTTGCACGAGGATTTCTTTCTAGTTCCTCCTCGCTTGGAACTATTGCTTTATTTTCTACCAATTTAAAATCTGGTAGATATTCTTCCGGAATATTAGGAAGACCTTTTAATTTATCATCTATCTTACATTTCTCTCTAAAAATATTTTTTACTAATCTATCTTCTAAAGAGTGAAATGTGATAACCGCAATTCTTCCACCTACATTCAACAATTCCATTGCTCCGTTTAATGCAGGAGCTATTACATCCAATTCATGATTTACTTCAATTCTTATTGCTTGGAATATTTGTCTTGCAGGATGTTTATCTATTCTAAATTTCATAGGTACAGCTGTTTTTATTATTTCTACAAGTTCTAATGTGGTTTCTATTGGTTTGTTTTTTCTATACTCTACAATCTTTTTTGCTATATTATTTGAGAATTTATCTTCTCCATATTTTAAGAAGATTCTTGCTAATTCTTCTTTACTATAATTATTAACTACATCATAAGCAGTTAGTTTTTGATCTCTATCCATTCGCATATCAAGTGGAGCATCTTCATGGAAAGAAAAACCTCTTTCAGCGTCATCTAACTGTGGTGATGAAACTCCTAAATCAAATAGGACTCCATCTACATGTTCAACGCCTCTTTTATTAAGTTCTTCCTTCATGTTTTTAAAGTTGCTTTTGATGATAGTGAAGTTAGTACCGACCTTAGAGAGACGATCGGTACTATGCCGAATTGCTTCACTATCTTGGTCAAAGGCGAATAAATAACCCTTTTTTATTCTATCTAAGATGCTACTACTGTGTCCTCCATAGCCCAATGTTGCATCAACTATGATACTATTTTCTTTTAAATTTAGGGAGGAAATAGATTCATTTAGTAATACGCTAACATGTTTTTCTATCATAAGTTCACACTTTCATTAAATAGATTTTCGGCTATGTCTGACATACTGTCCTTTGTAGAATCAAAGAAACTATCCCAAGACTCTTGTGACCAAACCTCAAGTCTATCTCCTGTACCAATTACTACACAATCCTTTAAAAGATTAGCATAGTCAATTAATGGCTTAGAGATATTAACTCGTCCCTGTTTATCTAATTCTACGCTTGTAGCGCCTGACATAAAGAAACGATTAAAAGTTCTCGCATCTTTTTTAGTGAATGGTAATGAGCTTAGTTTATTAGTGATTTTTGCCCAGTTTTCTTCCGAATAAACAAAAAGGCAGTTTTCAATTCCTCTAGTTATAATAAAATTGTTTCCTAATTCCTCACGGAATTTAGCAGGAATAATAATTCTACCTTTTTCATCAATTGTATGATGATACTCTCCTATAAACATATCTCATCCCCCACTTTTCACCACTATCAACCACTACCTACTATAATAATACCCAAAACAATAAAAAAAGTAAAGATAATCCTTTACTTTTTACTATATATTTACAAATTTTACGTCAAATAAAAAGAAGTATCTTAAATACTTCTTTTTAACCTATTCTAAATAATGGAACAACACCTAATCCATTATTAGCATTCTGTTGTCCTTCACCAACTTGATTTGGCATAACTGCTTCAAAAGCATAACTAGATTGTGAACAAGCAGAACGTGTCCAATATGGGGAAGCAGTATCATAAAATGTTTTATATATTTCAGATACATTATCTGTTGTAGAACCACGCCATATTATATTTTTAGTTCTATAATAATCTAATATCCTTGTATTGTAGAAAGCAGCATCATAATAATCAAATCCCGTACCTGTACTTCCATCTTGGTCTTGTGCAAGTTCGCCTAAACTTGCTAAATATAATTTATCTGTTGTAGTATAATTAGCTGTATCATTATAACTTTTTCCAGAAACTACAGTTGTATCAATAATTGCATCTTGTAAATCACTAGGTAATTTAGTAAATACACCATTACTACTAAAATCAGTATTATCTTTTGCATAAACTGTTCCATTTAGATAGGCTCTCATATAAGAGTATTCCCATCCACCTTTTGCTCCACCACCAAGTACAGTATCATCTACAGTTGTATTCATTGGTTTCATATCAATAATATTACTAAATTCAACTACAAGTCCACAAGCTGTTTGTGAGAATCCTTCCCCAGAACATTCACTTGGTTTTGATAAGTTTACTAATCTTAAAGTATATGTTTCATTTGTTCCATCACCATTTAAATCCATCTCAATTGTCTTAGTATCTCCTACTTGATATGGTCCTGTTGTAGGATCACTTAACGCTCCCACACTAGCTATTGTCTCCCATGAATCTTTTGCAAAATCAACTGGTGCTGGTGCACTACTAGGAGTTTTTACTTTTTGTACATATTTAACTTCAAAACTAAATTCATATCTTTGATCTTCTGTCATCGCATTTAATACTTCAGGTGTTATTTTTTCTTTATCATATTCTACTCTTATTTTATATGTTTTAGATTCATTCTTTTTTAATTCGTCATCTACTTTTACTTCAGTTCCATCAGCATATTTAATACTATAATTAATATACTCTGGTAGTGTTGAAATATCAGCGCCATTTACTTTTGAAGATATACTTTCAATAATACCATCTAAAGTACCAGAGTTTACTGCATCTACAGTAAATTCATAATATTGACCTGGTTCTTCAAAATATACTTCATATTCTACTACTTGATTATCAGTATTTTCTTTTATATGAGCAGGTGTTGTTGCATCTACTCCAGCTTCATTAGCTACCTTTTCCCAATGTATATCCCAACTTGCTTTCTTTACTCTTGAAATACCATTTATTTTTAATGTTGTACTAATTAAGGCAAAACCTACTGTTACCCCTAATAGAAGTATTAATAGTAAAAACAATCTATTTCTTTTTCTATTTTTCATATTATCACCTATTATTATTTTATCAATTAAATTTATTTATACAAACAAAAAAATGTAAATTATCGTTAATTTACATTTTTATTTTACATTAAAAGTTTCTATCTCTTAAGAATGAAGGCATTTCTATATCTGTACTCGATACACTATTATCTTTTTCATCTAATACTTCTGGTTGGTATGAATATTCTTCTCTTGAAGGCATTCTTCTTGGTTGTGGATTAGTAAATTGTGGTTCTTGTTTAGCTTCTTGTTGCTTTTTAGATTTATCAAATCCAGTAGCAATTACTGTAACTATTACTTCATCATTTAAGTTTTCATTAATTACAGAACCAAATATTGTATTAATATCAGTATTAGCAGCACTTCTTACTACTTCAGCAGCTTGTTCTGCTTCAAATAATGTTAAGTTAACACCACCAGTTATATTAATAATAGCATCTGTTGCTCCTTCAATAGATGACTCTAGTAATGGACTTGATACAGCTTGTTTAGCAGCTTCTAGAGCTCTATCTTCACCCATACCAATACCAATACCTATTATTGCACGACCACTTTTTTCCATTACTGCTTTAACATCAGCAAAGTCAAGGTTAACAAGTCCTACTACAGCGATTAAGTCTGAGATAGATTGAACACCTCTTCTTAATACGTTATCAACTTCTTTGAATGCTTCTAGCATTGGTGTTGATTTATCAATAATTTCTCTTAATCTATCGTTTGGAATTACGATTAATGTATCTACATGTTTTCTTAATTCTTCAATACCTTGAAGAGCGTTTTCCATTCTTCTTTTACCTTCAAATGAGAATGGTTTAGTAACTATTGCTACTGTTAGTGCACCAAGACCTTGAGCAATTTCAGCAACTATTGCAGCAGCTCCAGTTCCAGTTCCTCCACCCATTCCAGCAGTTATAAATACCATATCTGCACCACTTAGTGCATCTTCTATTTCTTTTTTAGACTCTACAGCTGATTCTTTACCAACTTCAGGTTTTCCTCCAGCTCCTAATCCATCAGTTAATTCTTTACCTATTTGGATTTTTACATCTGCTTTTGAACTATTTAATACTTGTAGATCTGTATTTGCAGCAATGAATTCTACACCTTTTACACCAGATTCTACCATTCTATTTATAGCGTTACCTCCGCCACCACCTAAACCGATGACTTTGATTTTCGCTAACTGATCCATTTCTAATCCGCCTATCATACCTTTTCCTCCTTAAACATCGAGAAAGTGTCCAAACACTTTACTTATCATATTTTCGTTAGTTATATTTGAATCAATTGATAACATTGCATCTTTATCTTCTTTAGTAATCATCTCATAAGTTTTTCCTCTTAGAGATAGTTTATCATCAAAATATTTTGTAATACCATAACAACTACTAAATTTATTATGTCTTACTCCCATAGTATTCATATTACATACTTTTGCAACAAAACCAAATTCTTGTTCTACAACAGTAGAAAACATAGGAATTTCCGTTATGCCACCTGTTATAATTATATAACGTATTTCTCTATTTGTTAAGTTTTTTATCTCATTTTTAGCAAGTTTTAATATTTCTCTTATTCTTGCTTCTACTACTTTTGATACATTAACTGCATTAACTTCTTTTTTATTATCTTTATCTAGCTCTATTTCCCATATATCATTAGGATCAGCAGAAGAAGATAAGCAACTAGCAAAGTTTTCTTTCATTTTACGAGATTCACTCATTTTTGATTTAAATGCATAAGTTAAATCTTTATCTACATAACTACTTCCTACTTTTAATGTAGAATTTTTTATTTGTATTCCTTTATTAAATACACTTACATTAGTAGTATCTTCTCCTATATTAATAATTGCTCCTACTAATTCATCATATTTTCTATTTTTAATAGTATAATAATCACCTACTGAAGTAAATGATATATCAACAGTCTCAATACCACTTAATTTTAATACTTCAAGTATTCTATATAAAGGTTCTTTTGGTACAAGAGATATTACTACTCTACTTTCTAAGACTGATCCTTTCATACCTTTAGGATCTTTTATATTAGTAGTTTCATCTACAGTAAAACTAATAGGCATAGCCGTTACTAATTCTTCATTATGAAAATCTATTCCTTTTAATGCATCTAATAATACATTACTAACATCAATTCCTGTAATTTCATTATATTCAAATATATTAGTAGTACCTAGTACTATATCCATTCTAGCATTTGTAGGTGGAATAGCTGCTACTACTTTAGTAATTTTAATACCTAGTTGTTCATTTATTTTTTTCATAGCTGCCTTAACACTGTTAATAGCTAGTTTAGTATCCTCTATATATCCATTCTTAATACCATTAGAAGGACTACTAATTGAAGCTAATACTTGAAATTTATCATTTATTTTTTCTGTAACAACTACTTTTATACTATCAGTACCTAAGTCTATTCCCGTATAAATATCTCCCATATAATCCTCCTATCATTATATTTAATTATACTATGTCTAAAATAAAAAATAAAGAAAAAACTAATCTTTCTTTATTTTAATCCTTGTAATATATAAGAAAATCATACTTTTCATCAACCTTATTATAGTTTTTCATTACATATTTAATAATACTCTTATCTAATTGAGAATCACTATTATTATTCAAATAACCTCTTTTATCTATAATAATATAAATATCTTTCATTTTTTCTATTTTTTTAATCATTTTCTTTGATCCGTTATAACCAAAATTACCATATAATAACACATCAAAATAATCTATGTTATTATCTCTAGTAATATCATATTCCATTTTAGAATATGAAAGAATTAATGCATTAGGATACTCATCATATATCTTAAAGAATTTAACTGTCTCTTCATAATTGTGTTTTCCATTATTAACATATTCAAAATGTTTTAATTTTTTATTTAATACTGGATGATATAAATTAGATAGTGATAAATAACTAATAATTACAATTACTATTGATAAAACAAAAGATAAAAACCCTATGTAATTTTCATGTTTTTTTATAAATGGAAGAACTTGTATTGCGATACACAATGCATATATAGAAAAATGACATAAATCAAATAAAGGTATTACAAAGCTTACTCCACATAACAAATAAATATTTTTTACATCTTTCTTCTTAATTGTAATTATCAAACTGATAATAAATAATACTATACTTAAATAGAACCATAATGTATAAGTATTAGTGTTATTCTTAGAAAAATCAAATAATCCTAAAAAGCATAAATCAATAAATTTAATAAAACTATTAGTTATTAATAAATAAATTATGAATATAATACTAGGTATTAATAATCCAATAAATCTTTTTAATAATTTCTTTTTATCTTTAAAATAGTATATTAAACTAGGTATTATCAATAATATACCTACTGTGTGTTTAGAAAGTATTGCCAGTGCTATTATTACTCCTATTAAATAATCTTTGTCCTTATATTTATCTTCTAAAAATAATAATATAATCATTATAAAGAAAGCTAAATAATTATATGTGGCATTTATGCCAAAACAACCTAAAAGACATATTATAAGTAATAATATATAACTTTTTTTACCATATATCTTATTTAAAATATAAAACATTATAGTAACAAGTAAGCTTTGTTCTAATAAAAACATTGAGTAATTATTCCATATAAATAGTCCTATACTCATAATAAAACTATATAAAGGTGTTGATATTGTATTAAAATCTATGTATGGTAATAATCCTTTTGTAATAGCCATGCTAAATCCATAATTATTCATTGGATCACCATAGTTATTCGGAAATATAAGTATAGAATATATTAAATAGATAAATATAAATAATATAAAATAGTGATAGTTATTTTTAATAAATTTAATCATTTTCTTCACCTAGCCTATATATATTATATAAATATATTTCATCTATTTTTTTACCGTGTTTTAGTATATATTTAATTAGGTTTTGATCTGTTTGTTTACCATTGCCTAATTCATTTTTTTTAACAAAGAATACATATTCTTTATTAATTTTTTTTACTTTATTTAATAATTTATTTGATCCATTATAACCAAAATTACCTGTATTTATTAAGTCTAAATAATTAATCTTTTGATTAGTAATAATTTTATAATAATAAGCATCAGGTCCTATAAACATAACTTTATTATTATACTTATTCATATATTTAATTACTTCTTTAGTAGTTTCAATATTTTTATTTTCTATATATCTATATTCAAATTTATTTAATTTATTTGGATAATATAAGCTATTAAAATTACTCTTTATTATATATATACTTAGTATACCTATAAACAAAGTTACACCTATTAGTTTTGGTTTAAATATATATATATTATCATTCATAATTAAAACTATTAAATATGCTACTAAATATATAAAGAAATGATATAAATCAAATAAAGGCACACATATAAGAATAAATGTTAAAAGATAGTAATACTCTATTTTTTTATTTTTCTTTATTAAGAATAATAATGCTACTACTAATAATATAGTAAATATAAAGAATATATTGAAATTACTATTTTCTTTACCAAAATCAAATAATCCTAAGAAACATAAATCTATAAATTCTTTAAAGCTATTAGTAATAATTAAGTATATAGTAAATATAATATTAGGTATTATGAATCCTACAATTTTTTTTAATTTATCTTTTGAATAAAATATAGCTATTGGTAGCAAGAATATTCCTACTGATTGTTTTGTTAAAAATATTAAGCTTATTATTATTCCTATTAATATATTATTCTTTTTATTTTTTTCTAAATATATTAATAATATAAATAAAAATAATATAAAAAAATTATAATTAGGAAATGTTATATTCATGGGAAATATTAATAATGGTAGAATTAAAAATATTTTTTCTTTTATTAATTTATAAACTATTATTAAAAATAAAGTAATAATAATAGTATTTTCTATATGAAATATTAATATATTATTACCAAAAATATACATAGGTAAAGCCATTAATATAGAATAAAACGGTGTGATTACCATATTAAAGTCTTTATATGGAATTAATCCTAAATATATATTATTACTAAATCCATAGCTCCATATTTCATCTAAATTTAATGGGCTTATTATAAGATTAAACAATAAAAAAACTATAAACAAAAATATAAACATTAAATACTTATAAACTTTCTTCATAGTATCACCATATTTAGTATAACATAAAAAAATAAAGAGTAAAAACTCTTTATTACCATTCCATTATTTTAAAGTGATTACCATTATCTAGATAAAGTATTCCTTTATGGTTTTCTAATTGTCTTAATACTTCATTATAGTGATTAATCATTTTAAATTTAGTTAAAGTAAGATATACCATATTACCATCATCCATATATAATAAGAATCTATCTTTATCATAATCATTAGGCTGATATTCTATATCACTTATTTTTGATAATATATCTTCATTTACTTTGTTCATATTCTCTATAAATAATTTATATTTTTTATCAGGTACATAGTTTAATAATCTAGGTACTCTAAATATATATTCTACTTCAGTATCTTTTACTTTTTCAAAATTATCAAAGATATAACTATTATTGTTCATATTATAGAATAATGGGCGTGCTTCTTTTACTTTTATTTCAAAAGTAAATGGATGACGTTTTATGAGATTAGCTTTATCAATATAAGGGTATTTTTCTAAAGATTTTTTAACACTATAATTAGTAGTTAATAAAAATTTAGGATAATCCACGACGTTAGCTAATTCTAATATTGTATCATCTTCTATATAATTGGTACCTGTAACTATAATATTTTTTACTCTAATTTGAAATAATAAATAAACAGAAAAAGATAGTACACAAAGTACTAATAAAAATATTAAAAATGGTAATAATTTTATTTTTCTTTTTTTAACTATCTTTTTAGGCATATTTACTCCCAATTTACAAATTCTTGTTCTATTTTAAGATCTATATTATATTTTTCTTTTACTTTGTCATGTGCTAGTTCTATTAGATATTTTATATCGTCTGCTGTAGCATGTTTATAATTAACTATAAAGTTAGCATGTTTAGAACTAATCATAGCTCCACCATGTTTCTTTCCTTTTAATCCGGATTCTTCTATTAATCTTCCAGCAAAGTCTTCAGGTGGATTACGGAATACGCTACCGGCACTAGGATACTCTAGTGGTTGCGATGTTAATCTTCTTTGACGTCTATCTTTTATAACTTCTTCTATAGCTTCTTTCTTTCCTTTTGAAAGTTTTATAATTACTTCTAAACATATATATTCTGGATGGCGTTTTAAGAAAGAAGTTCTATAGTGAAAGTCCATTTCTTTATTCTCTAAACTAATTATTTTAAAGTCTGGAGTTAATACTTTAACACTTTCTACAATATAACCCATATCAGATTTATAGGCTCCTGCATTCATAAATACACTACCGCCTATTGTACCTGGAATACCTGATGCAAATTCTAGTCCAGTAAGTCCTTTTTTAGCAGTTAAGATACTTAATTTTATTAAATTATATCCAGCCCCTACTCTTAATTTTGTTTTACCAATAAACTCTAATTCATCAAACTCTGTTAATTTTATTAATACACCATCATATTTTTTTTCACTAAATAAGAGATTACTTCCATTACCTAGTATTTTATATTTTATACTATTATTTTTTAAATATTTAATTAATTTTATTAATGAATTAATATCTTTTGGATAAGCAATATAATTAGCAACTCCACCTACACGATATGTAGTACATTTTTTTAAGGAAACATTTGTTTCTATTTTTCCAATATTTAATTCAACAAGTTCTTTTAACATAATATCACCTTATTATCTTTCTTGCTTCTTCATAAATTCTAGTGGCAGAGTCTGTTATACCTAGCTTTTTACTATTGTTAACCATTTCATCATAAGAAGACTTATCATCAAATATCTTATCTATTTCATTAATAACTTTATTAGCTGAAAAGTCTTTTTCTTCTATAATATGACAAGCTCCATTATCTTCTAATTCTTTAGCATTTTTATATTGATGATTATTAGTAACATATGGACTTGGTACTAGTATAGCAGGCAGTGCTATTGCAGTTATCTCAGCTATAGTAGATGCACCTGCACGAGACACTATTAAATCACTATCTTTTAATAAATTAATTAAATCATCCATAAATGGTACTATTTTAACATTATCACTTACTTCTACATCTTTATAGTCATCATAGTAATTTTTACCAGTAATAACTAAAACTTGATAAGCTTTATTTTTAAACATAGGAATTAATTCTTTTAATTTTTCTGTCATAGTAGTACTTCCTAGACTACCCATTACAAATACTACTAATTTTTTATTTTCATCAAAACCTAAGCTCTTTTTACTTTTCTTTTTAACAGAAATAATTTCTTCACTTCTAGGATTACCTGTATATACTGTTTTATTTTTAGGAAATAAATTTATACTATTTGGTAAAGATACACAAATTTTATCTGCAAATTTTGCAATAAATTTATTTGATACACCTGGAATTGAATTTTGCTCATGAATTAAAACGGGTACTTTTAATTTATGTGCTGCATATAAAACTGGCGCAGTAATATATCCACCAGCTCCTATTACTATATCTGGAGAGAATTTTTTAATTTCTTCCTCTGCTTTTTTAACAGCTTTAAAAAATTTCTTTATTACAGCACCATTTGAAAAGATATTTTTTCTTGATAATCCTTTCATTTCAATACCAATAAACTCTATACCTAATTTAGGTATAATATCTTTTTCCATTCTATCTGTTGTTCCTATATATAAAAATTTACTTTTAGGTTCTTTTTCTTTTATCTTGTTGATAATCGCTATAGCTGGATAGATATGTCCACCAGTACCTCCTGCAACAATGATAACTTTCATACTATCACTCCATTTAACTAAATTATATCATAATTTACATTATATTATATAAAATAAAAGCAATTTAATTATACTTTACATAATATTATTCTTAATAATATATCTTTATGACAATTGTAAAAATATGTATTTTATGTTAAAATACAAAAAAAGAAATGAGGGATACTATGAAAATGATTGGTGTTATTGCAGAATATAATCCTTTTCATAATGGACATTTATATCACCTTAATGAAATAAAGAAGAAATATCCTGATTATGGAATTGTTTTGGTAATGACAGGTAATTTCACTGAACGTGGTGATGTTTCTATTATTGATAAATTCTTACGTACTAAAATAGCTTTAACTCATGGTGTTGATTTAGTTATAGAACTTCCATATCCATTTGCTACACAAAGTGCAGACTTTTTTGCATATGGAGCAGTTACAATACTTGAAAAATTAAATTGTGAGAAAGTAATATTTGGCAGTGAATCTAATAATGTTGATGATTTAGAATTAATTGCTAAAACACAAATTGAGAATCCAGAATTTGATAGACTGGTTAAAATATATTCTAAATTTGGTAATAATTACCCTACTTCATTATCTCTAGCTCTTAAAGATTTAACTAATAAAAAAATAAGTGAACCTAATGATTTATTAGGCATTAGTTATATAAAAGCAATTATTAAAAATAATTATAAAATTAAATACGAAACTATTAAAAGAACTAATAATTATCATGATACTAATTTAAATGAAGAAATGTCGTCTGCCTCTAGTATTCGTGAAGCTTTAAAAAACAATATAGATATTTCTAATCAAATACCTAAAGATACTATTAGTTATTATACTGATTTACATTTTATTGATGATTATTTTGATATATTAAAATATAAAATTATGACTGATGACGATTTAGCAATATATCATACTGTAGATGAAGGTATTGATAAACTTTTAAAGAAAAAAATTAATGATGCAAATAGTTATTCTGAATTAATTAAATTAGTTAAGAGTAAAAGATATACTTATAATAAAATAAGTAGAATGCTTTTACATATTCTTTGTAATTTTACTAAAGAGAAAGCTAGTCTTTTCAAAGATATAAATTATATTAGAATACTAGGATTTAATGATACTGGTAAAAGTTATTTAAATTCTATAAAGAAAAATATAGATATTCCTATAATTAGTAAAATATGTAAAGATAAAGATCCTATGTTAGAGTTTGAAATAGAGACTACTAATATTTATAATCTTAAAAGTAAATCTATAAAAAAAGAAGAACAAAAGTTAATATATGTTGGAGGAAAAAATGATCAAGAATAAAAGTACTGGACAATTAATAGTTATTAGTGCACCTAGTGGTGCTGGTAAAGGAACTATAATAAAAGAATTATTAAAAAATGATAATAAAAATAGATGGTTATCAGTATCTGCTACTTCAAGAGAAGCACGTGAAGGTGAAAAAGAAGGTGTAAACTATTACTATCTAACTAAAGAAAATTTTGAAGAAAAAATTGAAGAAGGGTATTTTTTAGAGTATACTAATTATACAGGAAACTATTATGGAACTCCTAAAAAATATATAAAAGAAAAAATTGATCAAGGTATTGATGTAATTTTGGAAATTGAAATTGAGGGAGCTACTAACATCAAGAAATTAGTTCCTGAAGCAATATTTATATTTATTATGCCACCTTCTTTAAAAGAATTAGTAAAAAGACTTAAAAATCGTGGTACAGAGACTAATGAAAAAATCATAAAAAGATTCCATGAAGCTTATAAAGAAGTAAATGAAGTAGCTAAATATAATTATGTAGTTGTTAATGACGATGTTAAAACTGCTGTTGATAAAGTTGAAGCTATTTTAAAAGCAGAAAAATGTAGAGTTGATCGTATTGAGGAAGTATATCTTGATACTAAAGAAGAAGAAATCCATGAAATACTAATGGATGATAATTTCAATAATACTGGAATAGGAGGGAAAATTAGTGAAGATTAAATTACAAGATTATATTAAGGATTTAGAGAAGAAAGTTAGAAAAAATGAGGTTAATGAAAAATTAGCAAGTGAAGTAAAGGATTATTTAGATTATTATCAACATGAAAGATTAATTAAATTATTAGTTATATTATTTGCAGGGGTTGTTTGTATAGCATTTTTAATATGTGCTTTATGTATGGAGAATTTATTATTATATATTCCATTTGCAATTATATTTGTATTGTTCTTACCATATATTATTAGCTTTTATCTATTAGAAAATAGATTTCAAAAATTATCAAATTTATATTTTAAATTAAAAAGAAAACTAGTTGATTAAACTAGTTTTTATATTTCTACAATTCTTATATTGTTTGTTGTATGAGTCTTGCCTAAAGGAAATCCACCAGTTACTACTATTAAATCATGTGGTTGTAAATTAAATTCCTTTACTGCAAGGCTTTTTATATTTTCTAACATTGTATCTAATTCATCATACATAGCTGTTGTTATTGCTTTAACTCCAAAGTTAAGTGATACTTTTTCAGCTATATGTGATGTAGGACAACATGCAAGTATTGGACAATTTGGTCTTAAATTACTTATTTTTCTTGCAGTATATCCTGTCATTGTTGGAGTAACTATTAATTTAATATTATCATACTCTACTGCATCTACTACTAATTTAGCTATAGTATCAGTTACTTTTATTTTTCTTTTATAAACCATGTGTTTTGTATAATCTATATTTGATTCAGCCTCAATACATATTTTACTCATATAACTAACTGCTTCTATTGGAAATCTTCCTATTGTAGTTTCACCTGATAACATTACACAGTCTGTTCCATCTAATACAGCATTAGCAATATCTGTTACTTCAGCTCTTGTTGGTCTGTTTTGTGTATACATAGATGCTAACATTTCAGTAGCAACTATAGCAAATTTGCCATTTTCTCTACATTTTTTAATTATTTCTTTTTGAAGTATAGGTAGTTTTTCAAGTGGCACTTCCACACCTAAATCTCCACGAGCTATCATTATTCCATCACTAGCTTCTATTATTTCATCTATATTATCTATTCCTTTTTGACTTTCTATTTTAGATATTATTTTAGCATCTCCACCTGAAGAATTTATTATATCTTTTACTTTTAATACATCTTCTTTTGAATTAACAAAAGATAAAGCTAAATAATCACATGAATGAGTTGAGGCAAATACTATATCTTTATAATCTGTATCACTAACAAATGGTAAGTTTAAATCTATGCCTGGTACATTGATAGTTTTATGATTTTTTATATCTCCATCATTTAATGCTTTTAATAATACTTCATCAGCACTTTTATTTACAACTTCTAATTCAAGTAAGGCATTATCTATTAATACCTTGGAACCAATTTGAATCTTGTCTATTGCTTCAGGATGATTTACACTAAATTCAAAGTTATTACCAATAGCAATTTTTTTAGTCATTTTAATTAATTCTCCACGTCTTAAACTAACTCCACCATTAATAAATTCTAACGTTCTAAATTCCGGCCCTTTTGTATCATACATAACAGCTATAGGTAAATGTGTTAATCTTCTTACTTCACGTACATTATCTATAACAGTTAATGCACTTTCTTTTGTAGCATGAGATAAGTTTATTCTTATACAATTCATTCCATTTTGAGCCATTTGCATCATAACATCTACATTATTACTTGCTGGACCTATACTACATATTATTTTAGTTTTTTTCATACTTACCAACCCTATTCTTCTTAATTATACAATAAAAAAAGAAGTTTTGAAACTACTATTTTTATTTTATATTAGGAAATTTCTAATTATTAAGTGCTATTTTAATACTTTAGTTGCCATTTTCTAAATAATATACCATTATGTGATTTAACACGATATCCTACACTTATTATCATATCTAGATTATAGTATTCAATTTCACGTTCAACATTTCTATCACCTTCTTTTTTAACTGTTGCAAATTTTGCAACAGTTGAATCATCTAATTCTTCACTCATTGCATTTGTAATGTGTCTTGATATAACAGATTTATCTCTATCAAATAATTTTGCCATTTGATCTAGTGTTAACCAAACAGTCTCATCCTTCATATTTACTTCTAATTTAATTTCTTGATTTTCAAATATTAATATTTCATTTTTCATAATTTATTCCTCCTATTTTATTATCTTTATTGTATTAATTAGGCATTTGCATTATTGTTTTGAATACTAATCACCTCCTAAAAACAAAAAAAGTAAGTGTTTAGCTTACTTTTGGCATTTTTTACAATAACTTGTTCCTCTACCACCTATTCTTGTTTTTTCTAATATTGTATTACATTTGGGGCAAGGTTGTCCGCTTTTTCCATGAACTAATAATTCATTTTGGAATAATCCGTGAACTCCTTCACTAGATGTAAAAGATTTGATTGTAGTTCCACCTAGTTTAATAGCTTTATCAAGAACTTTCTTAGTATTTTTGATTATCTTGTCGCATTCTTCTATTGTAATATCTTTTGCTTTTCTATTAGGATTAATACCACTTAGAAACAATACTTCATCATCATATATATTACCGATACCGGTTATTATAGACTGATCTAATAGAACTGTCTTTATTGGTAGGTTTTTATTATGTATTTTATTATATAAGTATTCTTTAGTTAAATTAGAATCATCATATTCGAGTCCTAATAGAGATAACGGCTTTACTTTATAAGTATCTTCTATAGGTATTAAATACATCTTTCCAAATTTTCTTGTATCATGATATCTAAAACTAGTATCATCAGAAAATATTAATTCTACATGTTCATGTTTATTTATAGGATCATCTTTCTTTCTAAAGAAGAACTTTCCTTCCATTCTAAGATGAACTAGTAATGAATAATCGTCTAAACCAATTACAATAAATTTACCTCGCGTAGTTATTGTATTTATCTTTTGATTAATTATTTTCTTTTTAAATTCATTAGTTGTTGGATACGCAATTATATTATCCCAATATATATTACATCCTACTATTTTCTTCCCAATAATTCTTTCTTTTAAATTATTTGTTACTGTAATGACTTCAGGTTTTTCAGGCATAACTTCACCTACTTTGCTTCATACCAGTTAGTACCATATTCTATATCTACTTTTAGCGGTACTTCTAGTTTAAATGTATTTTCCATTATATCTCTTACTATTTCTTTTACTTCTTCAAGTTCAGAATTTAATACATTGAATACTAATTCATCGTGTACTTGAATTAACATTTTACTTTTTAAATTACGACGATTAAACTCATCAAATATTTCTACCATAGCTTTCTTTAGAATATCAGCTGCTGTTCCTTGAATAGGAGTATTAAGCGCCATTCTCTCTCCACTACTTCTAATAAGGTAATTCTTATTATTTAACTCTTCAATAACTCTTTTTCTATTCATTAATGTTTTAACATAACCATACTTATAAGCTTCTGCTTTTTTAGATTCCATATATTCAATTATTTCTGGATATGTTTTTAAATAATTATCAATAAATTGTTTTGCAGTGTTAATATCTATTCCTAAGTCTTCAGATAGACCAAAACTACTAATACCATAAAGTATACCAAAATTAACTGCTTTTGCATTACGACGCATATCTTTAGTTACTTTATCTAGTGGTACGTGGAATATATCAGATGCTGTTTTAGCATGAATATCTTTATCTTCTTTAAATGCTTCTATTAAGTTTTTAACATGTGACATAGAAGCAAATACACGTAATTCTACTTGTGAATAATCACTTGATAGAATCACACTATCTTCATCTGGGATAAATGCTTTTCTAATTAATTTAGAATATTCACTTCTAGCTGGGATATTTTGAAGATTAGGACTAATACTAGAAAGTCGCCCTGTACGAGTTAAAGTTTGAGTGAATATTGTATGAATTCTTCCATCTTCACGAACTTCTTGTTTTAAACCTACAGCATAGTTTGTATATAATTTAGCAAGTGTTCTATACTCTAATATCTTAGATATTATTGGATGAACATTAATAAGTTTATCTAAGATATCTTTACTTGTTGAATATTTATTATCTTTTATTCTTTTAGGATATTTTATAGCAAGATCTTCAAACAATACTTTAGATAGTTGTGCTGGACTCATGATATTGAATTCTACTCCTGCATCATTATAAATATCTTTTTCAAGTATTTTCATCTTTTCTTCTAAGTCTTTTTCTACATCGGACAAGTAGTTACAATCTACCTTAATACCAGTTAATTCCATATCGGCAAGAACACTGGTTAGAGGCATTTCTATATTATTGAATAAATCTATTTCTTCTTCACTTTTTAATTTATCTAATATAGTATTTTTTGTTTCGTATATAAATTTTGCTTTTTTTACACATATTTCTTTTAAGTATTCTTCATCTATTTCTTTAGGTCTTTTATCAGTACCATAAAGTGTTTCATAGTCTGGTATTTCCACATCAAAGCTTCTAGCTACAAAAGAAATATCATCTTTTACTACATAATCAAGTAAATATGTAGCTATCATAGTATCATATGTACATTTATTAATCTTAATATTTAAATTATTTAATACTACAATATTCTTTTTTAAATCATATGTATATTTTTCTATGTTACTTAAAAATAAATCTTTATATTTTTCTAATTCATCTTTAGAAATAAAGTATCCATACTCTCCATCATAAATACCCATTCCTAAGATTTCACTTTTCGAATAAATACTACCTCTAGTTTCTAAATAGAATGAAAATTCTTTTTCTTTAAAACTAGATATATCCTTTATTTCTACTTTTTCTTCTTTCTTCTCTTCTTTTTCTTCTACCGTATTAAAATCTAATTTTTTAAGTAATGAATAAAACTCTAATTCTTCTAGGCATTTTTTAAATTCACTAGGTTTATATCCATCATACTTACAGTCTTCTAATGTAAATCCTAATGGTACTTCTCTATAGATAGTAGCTATATCATAACTCTTATATGCATTTTCTTTATCATCTAATAATTTTTCTTTTGTTTTACCACTAATTTCATCAATATGGGAATAAACACCATCTAGGCTACCATATTTACTTATTAGGTTAATTGCTGTTTTTTCACCTATTCCTTTAACTCCTGGAATATTATCACTAGAATCTCCCATAAGTGCTTTTAAATCTATCATTCTAATTGGATCAGTTCCATAAGTTTTTCTAAATTCTTCTTTATCCATCATTATATGACCAGATTGTTTTAATAATTTAACTGTTACTTCATCACTGATTAGTTGAAGTAGGTCTTTATCACTACTAATAATAGTTCCAATGAATTCACTTTCTTCATCTACTATTCTAGATAGAGTTCCAATTATGTCATCTGCTTCGTAATTTTCAATTTCAAAATACTTAATTCCCATAGTTTCAAGTACTTCTTTTGCTTTAGGAAATTGTAATTTTAACTCATCAGGCATAGCCATTCTTCCAGCTTTATAATCAGCATACTTATCATGTCTAAAGGTTTTTCCTTTATCAAATGCAACTAATATATAATTTGGTTTTTCTTCATTAATTATCTTATTCATCATATTAATAAAACCATATAATGCATTAGTAGGAAAACCTTTAGAGTTTTTCATAATAACACCTTGATATGCAGTTGCATAAAAACTTCTAAATAATAAGTTATTACCATCTACTAAAATTATTTTTTTCATTTTTATCACCTGCTTTTAGTATACCATAAAAAGTACTTAATCACTAAACTTTAATGAAACATTTACTTTTTCTGTATTATCATTATTATCAAGTCTTTCAATTCTATTTGATGCCATTAAAATATACGCAGCAAATATTAGGTAAATACCTACAACAATAATTCCTTTCTTTATAATCTTTTTCATTTAAACCACTCCTTTCTTTTGATAAATCAATCTTACTACGAATATTTGTTCGTGTCAATATAAAATTAAAACATTTGTTTGACATTTGACATTTTATGTGTTAAACTTGATTTATTAAAGGAGGAAGTTTATGGAAAAACTTACTGATAAACAAAATGTTATATTACAAATATTAAAGAAATTAATTGCTAAGAACGGTTATCCACCTACTGTTAGAGAAATTGGAGAAGAAGCTCATTTATCTAGTCCAGCTACTATTCATTTTCATTTAAAGAAGTTAGAAGAAAAAGGATATATTAAAAAAGATGATAATAAAAATAGAACATTAGAAATACTAGTACCTAATGAATATTTAAAACAAGAAGATGATGTAGTTGAAGTTCCACTACTTGGAAAAGTAACTGCTGGTACTCCTATTGAAGCAATAGAACGACCTGATGAATATTTTTCATTGCCTGCTAATTTACTTACTACTAAAAACGATGTATTCACTTTAAAGGTAAGTGGTGAATCTATGATCAATGTTGGAATATATGATGGAGATATATTAATAGTAGAAAGATGTAATACTGCAAGAAACGGGGAAACAGTTGTTGCAATGAACGAAAATAATGAAGCTACTGTTAAAACATTTTATAAAGAAGACGGATATTTCAGACTACAACCTGAAAATGATACTATGGAACCAATCATACTAAAAGAATGTACGATTTTAGGTAAAGCTATTGGTTTATATAGAAAATTTTAATAAAAAAAGAACTAAAATTAGTTCTTTTTATTTTTCTATAAAACTTCTTACTATGTAACTAGCAATTAATAATCCTGCACTACTTGGTACAAATGCACTACTTCCTGGTGTTCTATCACCTGTTTTAATAGGAAGCTCTTTGGAACTTAATACCATAACTTTTTTATTAATTTTTTCATCTTTAATAAATTTTCTTAATATTCTAGCTAATGGATCATTAACTGTTTTTCTAATATCTGTTATTTCTAACTTAGATGGATCTAATTTATTACCAGTACCCATTGAACTAATAAAAGGTATATTTCTTTTCAAACATTCTTTTATTACTATTTTTTTAACTAATACTGTATCACATGCATCTACAAAGTAATCTATTTTGTTATTAAATAATTCTAAGAAATTATTTTCATCTATAAACTTATTTACTTTTATTACTTTACAATCACTATTTATATCTTTAATTCGCTCTTCTAATACATCTACTTTACTTTTACCTATAGTAGATGTTAATGCTACTATTTGTCTATTTATATTAGTTTCATCAACTTTATCATAATCCACTAAAATAAGTGTACCTATATTACTACGAGCTAAGGATTCTACTGTGTATCCTCCTACTCCACCTACTCCTAATATAAGTACACTTTTATTTTGTAAATTTGTTAAGGCATCTGTACCAATAATTTTTTCTAATCGACTAAATTTATGCAACTCTTTCATCAATTTCACCAATTAAACCAGTTAATTGAACAGGTTTATAAACTTCATTTTGTTTCTTTATTAATTGTTTTTGTTTTTCTGATTGAATTAAAGTTAATGGTTTATCATACATGATTTTATTTATATAAGATATTTTAGTATATATATCTGCATTTCTTTTAGCCATTTTATAATAATTATTTAAGTTTTTATAATCTCTAGTATTAATTATTTCTAATGATTTTAATGTATCCTTCATACTATCTTCTGGAATAGTTGTATCACTTACTACAGTACATTCAAAGTTATTAATAAAATCTAATGTATTAGATATATCTGAAATACCTTCTTTTTCAAATAATTCAGGCCATTTTGTTTGGTCTCGTTCTTCTTTTACTACTCTTTGTAGTTTAGCTATTTTCTCATCAGTTAAATAATCATTCATACCTAATTTTTCAAAAGATACATATCTTCCTCTATTTTTAACACCTGGAATTTTCTTTCTTAAGTCTGTGATTGCTTTTCCATATAATTTATCTAAACATGTATTTACTTTTCTAGGAGGTTGACTTACTTCATATACATCATAATTTTTTGAATCAGTTCTTTGCTTTGTTGTTACTAAGAAATTTCTAGGATATAAAATTGATTTAGATCTAATGAAATCTGTTGGAGCATTTTCTTCTCTTAAATCTTTAAAAGTGGAATCAGAAAATTTTTCTCTATTTACAATGATATCACTTTCTGAAGCATCTCTATAAAAAACATCTGTTTTTATTTTTCTTGCATTTCTAAGTCTAATTTCAACGTTCATAACTCGATTTCTATTAACAATCGGTAGTATCAACATTAATATCACCTCTTACATCCTTTACGGGCAAGAACTATAATATCATAAATATGTTTAAAAATCAACAAAAAAAGTCAGAGGGACCGTCTTGGGCGAACGATAAAACCTAATCTTATGACCAGGTGGGTGTCCATACGCTATCTTTAGGATTCCCATTAAAAATAGGCATTCAACACGGATAACTGATCCGAACTCCCGTATCGTTATTATAGTCGGTTTTATATGTGCCTGTTCGTATCTCTCTGACAATTTAATTATACTATATTAAAGATTTAAAAGACAAGTATTTCACACTATTTTTATATTTTCATAAATTACTATAGGTGAATATATGTATAAATATAACGATTTATCTATATACTATGAAACATATGGAAATAGTAAAAAAACTATTTTAATATTACCTGGTTGGGGTAATACTAGAAATACATTTATAAATATAATTAATCTATTAAAAGATAAATATAAAATATATATAATAGATTATCCATCTTTTGGAAATAGTCCTATTCCAAATAAAGAATTAACTATATATGATTATGCAGATTTAATATATAATTTTATAAAAGATAATAATATAAATAATATAAGTTTAATAGCTCATTCTTTTGGTGGAAGAATATCTTCAATATTGATATCTAAATATAAATTAAAAGTAAAAAAGCTAATACTTTTTGATGTAGCTGGGATTAAGAGATTTAATTTAAAATTATTTATGAAAAATAAATTATATAAATTATTAAAAAAATTGACATACTTATTACCTAAATTAAAACAAGAAAAATATAGACAGATTTTACTTTCAAAATTTTCTTCTATAGATTATAGAAATATTCCTAATACTATGAGATTAACTTTTCAAAATATAATAAAAGTAAATTTATCTAAATATTATAAAAGTATTGAAACTGATACATTAATTATATGGGGAGAAAATGATTTAGATACTCCTTTAAAAGATGCTTACTATTTAAATAAAATAATTAAAAATTCAGGATTAATTATATATAAAAATTCAAATCATTTTTCTTATCTAGATAATCCTTATTTAACTAATAAAATATTAGAAAAATATTTAAAATAAAAATCAAGATTTAATTTAATCTTGATTTATCTTTTCTACTTTAAAATATCCATGATAATGATAATCATTATTTGTAGATTGATCTAGCCATATATTTACTAATAAATCTTTTTTTTCATCTTTCTTTAAAGTACCTTTATATATAACATAGTTACTATCTAGTTTTAATACATTTTTTCCATTAATAGAATATTTTATATATTTATAGTCATCATTGTGTTCTGGACAACTACACATTTTAGTTGTTGATTTATCTTTTTTTAGAACTATTTTATAATCGTAGTTTTTATTAGTACTATTTTCTATATGTATTAATACTTTATTAGTATTCAATCCACTTATATCATCCATTATATTTTTATTAGTTAATGTGATTATTTGAAATGAACTAGATAATGAATTGTATCTATAATTTATAGATTTTGTATTATTTGTTAATTTTTTATTATCAATAGATAATATACAATATCCAGTAAATAAAATTAAAAAGATAAATAATACAACTAAGAAAATTGTATATTTTTTTTCATGATTTTTTATTTCTTTAATTACATTAAATTTATTCTTAGTCTTAGTCATATTATCACCTTTCTATATTTTAATTTAAATTAAATGGATCATTTTTTGTTCCAGTTCCACTAGCTATAGTAATACCGGATCTTAGAGTTATTATAGGACGCACTGCATAATTAGCGCTATTATAATCCCAGTTACTATAGTAATGGACAATATATTGACTTTTTATGTTGCCACTAGTATCAATGTATCGTGCTGAAAAAGATTTTCCTGCAAATCTGGACCAAGTATAATAACGTGATGTTATAAAATATTCTTTAGCAGTGTTTTCTTTGTCATAAGCAATTAATCCAGAAGATCCATACGTTGTAGTATCTGTCATATATACAGCACTTACTAACTGATAATCTCTTAGGTATAAGCTATCTCCAAACACTCCATCACCATACTCTTCACCTGTTCCTGTATCTGGTGTTGGTGTTGGGATTGTATATGTTGTTGATGTATTTGAAGTAAATTCTGATGCATCTGATATGGAAAGAGTTTGTCCATCGAACCCAAACATACGAGTTGCTATTGTGTATCCACTTTTTGCATAATTACTTGCTATAGATTGTAGTCCAGCAACAAAATCTTTATATCCAGTAGGCATTCCAGCTATTGAGGCATTATTAGTTGAAACATATTCGCTTACTGCTTCTACAGTTTTATCATTATTTACATTTATTACTCTCCAAAGAGTTTGATCTGCTGTTGGAGTATTACAAGAAATATATTGTACGTTGCTTTTTGCTGTTGCTGCATCTGGTACTAATGTAAAATAATCTCCTACTTCTAAACCATTACTCCATCCAGCATATAGAATTAGATTATTTGTTTTATCATAATTTCTTACACTATTAGCATTTTTATCATAGTATTGTGTTCCTTTAGTATAATCAGCATCATCATACCACCCTAGAAAACTATAACCACTTCTTGTTGGTGATGTTGTGGATATTGCTGGCATTGGTTCATTATATATTGCCGATACATTAGTTGATTGCCCACCACTACCTCCGTTAGCATTAAAACTAACAACATATTCATGTAATTTCCATATTGCCTTTAATGTATGGTTTGTTGTTTGTGTTATTGGTGTATCATTTGTTATATAGTATGGTTCCCAAGATGTTGCTTCTTCTCCTTCTTCTAATTGCACTTTATATATACCATCATATCCTTTTATTACTACATTAATAGTTTGTTTGTCGGCTAAATCAAAAGTACAAGTATGATTATCTTCATTTTTTATACTATCGCTACAATATTTATTATAATCTCCATCCACAACTTTAAGTTCACTGTAATTATTAGTAGATTGTTGAGAAAAATTTAATGATATTGTATATGTTCCTTGTGATAAATTTACCCTCCAACCTTCGTTATCGTCATAATCGGGTCCTCTATCATCTGTAGTTGGAGTAGTATCACTTATACTACCATCATTATCTATTGTTATCCCACTATCTCCACCACTTATATTA
Organism: uncultured Caryophanales bacterium; assembly: GCA_946628045.1. Next base: position 17,153 of record CAMOVZ010000006.1, on the reverse strand, counting down.
GTTAAATCATTATAATTTAATAAATTTTTACCATTCCATCCTAAAAAATCATAGCCTTGTTTTGTAGGTGTAGGTAAATCTATATAATTATTATTTCTTATATAGTTTTTTGAGGAAGGTGTTACTGTTCCACCATCTGCATCAAATGTTACTGTTACAAATGGTTGTCCTACCATTAAAGTTCCAAAAACATTTAAATTACTTTCTAATATGGAATAACCTAATCCTATAAACAAAGTAACTCCTAGTATTACTAGTACTAAGATTTTTTTCTTTATATTTACTCTATATTTCCATTTATGCTTTTTATTCTTTTTCATGGAATCACCTACTATACTAATTATAGTATATCATGAAAATAAAAAAGTATAGGTTAAACCTATACTTTATTTACAATACTTTACGGATTTAATCTATTAGGACCACGGAATAAGAATTGAGTTTCTTTTATTCCTGATAATCCTAATAATAACATAACCATTCTATCTAGACCAATTCCAAATCCACCATGTGGAGGACAACCATACTTAAAGAATTGAAGATAGAATTCAACGTCTTTTCCTAGTCCTTTTTCTTTAGCGTTTTTACATAACTCTTCGTATCTGTGTTCACGTTGGGCACCACTTGTGATTTCAGTACCTCTCCAAATAAGATCATATCCTTGTAAGCGACCATTCTCATCCCTCATATGATAGAAAGGTCTTTTTGTAGCTGCATAATCAACTATAAACATAAACTCTGAATTATATTCTTCTTGTGCTAGTCTATATGTTAATTTTTCTGCTTCAGCATTCATATCTCCTACATCTTCTTTAGGAATATCAAATCCATATTTCTCATGTAGTTTTTCATATAAATCTTTTAATTTAATTCTTGGAAATGGTTTAGTTGGAACTATCACTTCTTTACCAAATACTTCTAATATTTTATCACCATATTTTTCTTTTACTTTAGATAGACCTGCAATAAGTAAATCTTCTTCTAGACTCATTACATCTTCATATGAATCAATATATGCAAACTCTAAGTCAAAGCCAGTAAATTCTGTAGCATGACGGTTTGTATTTGAGTTTTCTGCACGGAATACTGGTCCTACTTCAAATACTCTATCAAGTCCACCAGCTAAAGCCATTTGTTTATAAAATTGTGGTGATTGAGCAAGATAAGCTTTTCTATCAAAATACTTAACTTCGAAGACATCAGAACCTGATTCAGATGCTGCACCTATAAGTTTAGGTGAATGTATTTCTGTAAAGTTATTTTTATAAAGATATTCTCTCATAGCTTCAGTTAGGCATGACTCTACTTGTCTAATTAAAGTATTTCTTGGATTTCTCATATCAATCCACTTGTAATCCATTCTAGTATCAATATTAACGCCATCTAAGTTATTAAAATCAAATGGTAAATCTTCTGCTTTACTAGTTATTTCAATATTAGTTGGAATTAATTCAATTCCTCCTAATTTAACAGCTTCGTTTTCTACAACTTTAGCTTTTACTTTAATAGTAGATTCTACTTTAGTATTAGACATTATTTCAAGTAATGAAGCATTTGCTTCTTCACTCTTTTCTATTGTCATTTGAACTTTTCCAGTAGCATCTCTAAGTATTACAAACATTACCCATTTTTTATCTCTAATAGCATCAATAAATCCTTGAAATACTATTTCTTCTCCAATATGTTCATTTAATTCATTAACATTTATTTTCATTTTATTACTTCCCTTCATGACAGTGACAATCTTCACCACAAGTGCATTCTTTTCCTTCATTACAGTGACATTCTCCACCGCAAGTGCATTCTTTTCCTTCCCCACATCCACAGTCACAATTTTCATCACAACCGCAAGTGCATTCTTTACCTTCTCTACATCCACAGTCACAATCTTCATCACAACCGCAAGTGCATTCTTTACCTTCTCTACATCCACAGTCACAATCTTCATCGCAATGACAATGATCATGTTCACAACCACAATCACATTCATCTTCACTACCTGCATTAATCATTTCATCTAAGTAATAAATTAATACATCAAGTGATATTATTTCTTCTTCTTTTGTTTTATTATTTTTAATTTTAACTTCATTATTATTTAAATCTTCACTATTTAATACACAAGTAAATTTAGCATTTAATCTATCTGCTTGTTTGAATTGACCTTTTAATCCACGACCAGTATACTCTGTTTCAACAATAAATCCAGCTAATCTTAATTCTTGTGTTAAATATGCTGCATATTTCTTTTCTTCTTCATTTACATACATAATGAATAAATCTATATCTTCTACTATTGGCAATTTTACTTTTTCAAGTTCTAAAGCCATTACAATTCTACCAATACCTGAAGCAAATCCTACACATGGTGTTTCTGGTCCATCTAATTGATTTACTAAACCGTTATATCTTCCACCTGCACCTATTACGTTATTAGAACCAAATCCTTCTACTTTGGCTTCTATTTCAAATACTGTGTGATTATAATAATCTAATCCTCTAACTATATTAGGATTGATTTCATAATTAATTTGCATTATATCTAAGTATTCTTGAACTTTTTCGAATCTATCTCTACTCTCTTCATTTAAATAATCTAATGTCTTAGGAGCTTTCTTTAATACTTCATTATCTTTATCTACTTTACAATCTAAGATTCTTAAAGGATTTTTTTCAAGTCTTTCATTACAGTCTTCACAGAAATCTTTTATGTGTGGCTTAAAGTATTCTATTAAAGCTTCTCTATATTTATTTCTTGACTCAGTATCTCCTAAAGTATTTAAATTAACTTTTATTTCTTTTAAGCCTAACATTTTATATAGATTTACTGCAGCAGAAATTATTTCTGCATCTGTTAGTGGATCATCACTACCTAATATTTCCATACCAAATTGAGTTAATTCTCTATCTCTTCCTGATTGAGGACGCTCATAACGATACATTGTTCCATTATAGTATACTTTTACTGGTTGGTTAGGATCTCCATACATTTTATTTTCTATAAATGAACGTACTACTCCAGCAGTTCCTTCAGGACGAAGTGTTATTTTTCTTCCTCCTTTATCTTCAAAATCATAGCTTTCTTTAGTAACGATATCTGTAGTTTCTCCTACTCCTCTATGGAATAATTCTGTAGCTTCAAATATTGGAGTACGAATATAATTATAATTATACTTTTCCATTAAAGCATCAATTACAGTATCAACGTATTTCCAAACCTTTGCTTCTCTTCCATAAATATCATTACAACCTTTTTGTCTTTGTATCATAATATACCTCCTTAAAAATATAAAAAGGTAGCACTACAAAGGACGCTTCCGCGTGGTGCCACCTTATTTTTACTCATTATACTTATAACGTAGTTACCCGAATTCTTTTTTGTGGGATGTCTTCATTTTAATCATATAAGTATTTACACCAACCATACTCTCTCTTAAAAATAATTTAAAATTACTCTTTCCCAAGAAGTTATCTATATTATAAACTTATTTTCTTAATAACTCAATATCTTTTTTATATAACTTTACATATGACTTAGTATTAATATTTAGTCTATCTAACATACTAGGATCAAATATTTTACTTCTAAATTCAAAAAATTCTTTTAATGAATCTAAATTATAATCATCTTGTTTTATTCTATCTTTTAAGAATAACGAATAAACATCTCCATAAGAATAAGTATATGTTTCTTTTAATTCTAAGTCACAACATTTATTAAGAAATTTTCTAACATATTTTTTCTTATTAAAATATTTTTCTACTAATTTATATATTCTAGTAGGAGATAATTCTAAATATGAATTATCTATTAATAATATATCTGGAATTAACGATAATATATATGACGATAAGATATATTCATAATTATAATTAATCATATCAAACATTTGGTCTTTTGCTTCATCTACTAATATATTATTTTCTATTAAGAAGTCTACAAATAATCTTTCAAACGTTTTAGATATTGTTTCTCCATTAAATGACTGGTAGAAATATTCATTATAAGTTTCTATATCTTCATCAAAGTTATTTAAGTCATAAATATGACCAAACTCATGAGCTAGAGTAAACATTGAGAATATATCATACTCTAAATCTCCTATAAATATATCAGAATCTTTAGTAAGTGGATTAAACAATGTAAACCCTAGAGTATTTTCGTAACTATCTTTAGTCTTATATATTCTTTTACCTTTTACGTATTTATCAAAATATTTAGCTAAACCTAATTTATTCATAAATTCAAAGAATATATTATAGTACTCTTCTTCTGTCAGTGTAGTTATTCCTGAGTATTCATCATCTTCTACTGAACTTATTAAATGACTTGTCTTTTTATATAATCTTTCAAAAAAATTCTCATGAAATTCTTTTTGAGATAAATAATTTCTTATCATTTTACCTTCATGAGTAAAATATTTTTTATCCATTTTTTCATTTGTTTTTCCATCTAAATAATCAATTTTATTAGTAATAGATTCTATAGTGGGAGAAACTAGGCCAATTGAATCATTTAATAAATATATATAATTAGATATAGCCATTATTTCTTCTCTAGATTTAGCATTTTTTAATTGTCTTTTTGCTAATTCTAATTTCTCATATAATTTTTTAGGATTTTCCGTCTTTATCATAATTTCCCCACCTAATTTTATTATAGCAAATTAATTATTAAACACAATAAAAAGAGACTAAATTGTCTCTTTTACTGCATCTATTCCTTTTAAAATATCTTTTTTGAAGAATTGATATGTTTCTCTTAATAATAGATAAATTGGTAATGCTACTATAATTCCTGCTACACCAGCTACTGTTCCACCAATAGATACTGCCATAATAGTAATTAATGGATTAACATTATTTGTTTTACCATATACTTTAGGACTTATTACATATCCATCTAATTGTGGGAATATTAAACATATTATTGTAGTTGCAATTACAAGTGCAGGTGATACTACACTAGCTAGGATTATTGCTATAATATTTGTTATTAAACCTCCAAAATATGGGATTACTGTAGTAATACATGCAAGTACTCCTAATATTAACCAGTTTGGATGGCCTATTATAAAGAATAATAAGCTATATTCAACTAATTGAATTACCATGAATATTCCTAATCCTTTTAAATAATTAGTAATTTCTTCATCCATACATTTAATATATTTAAAACTTCTTTTATTAATAGATAATAGTATTACTTTAAATCTATCTCTTATTTTATTCATATCCATTAAGAAATAAATAAAGCCTACAAATCCTACTATAAATTGACCAATAAAACCTAATGATTTATTTAATATATCCATAGTAGTAGCACTTGTGATACTACCAATATTTTTTAATATTTCATTTAAGTAATCTGTTACTTGTATTTCAAAGTTACCAATATTAATATCAAATTTATCACTAAAATTATTAAATACTTCTACTAACATTCTTATCAATAATTTTAATTGATCATATAATAATGGAAGTGTAATAGCAAGTATTCCTACTACTATTAAGACTGATCCTAATATTACAATTAATAATGCTAACCATCTAGGCATTTTCTTATCTAAGAATCTTACTAGAGGTGTTAAGGCATATGCAAAAGCAAACCCTACTATGAATGGAGCTAATATACTAATACATTTTACAAAGAAACTCCACCAAATACTAATATTTGTAACACCTATATAAAGTAATAACATAAGTGCTGCAAAATTAATTATTTTATAATTTAATTTATTTTTAAACATAATCATCTCTCCAATAATATGGTACAAGGACCATCATTTTTAATTGAAACTTTCATATCCGCACCGAATACTCCTGTTTCAACAGTAACATATTTTCTTAATTCTTCATTAAATAAGTCATATAACTTAGTTGATTCTTCACCTTTCATGGCTTTAATATAACTTGGTCTATTTCCTTTAGATGTATCAGCGTATAAAGTAAATTGTGAAATAGATAATATACTTCCTCCTACTTCTAATATAGACTTATTCATTACACCATTTTCATCATCAAATATTCTTAAATTAATGACTTTATTCACTAAGTATTTAATATTATCTATATTATCGCCATCAGTAAATCCTACTAGTAATACTAAACCTTTATCTATCTTACCTACTGTTTTAGAATCTATAGAAACACTAGAATCTAGGCTTCTTTGTACTAATACTCTCATCTTATTTCCCTTTCTACTTTCTCAATAAATTTATTTTTATTAAGAGTTAGGATTAATTTATCTAATTGCTCTAATCCTGTTGTGAAACATGCAATCTCATAAATAGATTTTTCACCTTTAGCCATTATTTTAATTCCATCAACACTTACATTCATCATTGAGATAGTTTGAACTAAGTCTAGCATATGATTTTCAGAATCATTTGTATGTACTAGTAAATAAGATAAATATCTTTTGTTTGATTTCTCGTTCCATTTAACTTCTACTGTTCTATCTTCTAACATTTCCAAGTTATGGCAATTAATTCTATGTACTGTAATACCATTACCTTTAGTAATATATCCTACTATTTCATCACCATATACTGGTGAGCAACATGATGCTAAATTTACTTTTACTTTGTCTATACCACTTACTATAATATCAGCATCTTTAGTTTTAGTAGTTTCAACTTTAACTATTTTAGGTGCAGGTACTTCTTCATACTTATCAATTATATTTATAACTCCATTTACTGTTTGTTTACCATTACCTATTGATAAATATACTTCTTCTAAATTATCCACTTTAATTGCTTCACAAATTTTCTTTATATTTTCATCTGTTAGAAATTCACTAAATACTAACTTTCTTTTTCTTAATTCTTTTTCTAAAGAGTATTTTCCACGTTCTACATATATTTCTCTATCATTCTTAGTAAAGAATGCTTTTATTTTATTACGTGTAGCGGTACTTTTTACCATATTTATCCACTCTTTAGAAGGAGTAGATGTTTTATTAGTATTTATTTTTACTATATCATTATCTTTTAATTCATAATTTAGTGGAACTATATTATTATTAACAATAGCTCCTACTGTAGTTTCTCCTACTTTAGTATGTATTTTATATGCAAAGTCCAAAGGTGTTGCTCCTTTAGGTAATTCTATGACATCACCTTTAGGAGTAAAACAATAAATATTATTATTTAATACTTCATCTTTTACACTATTAACAAATTCTTCACTACTCATTTTATCATTTCTTAAATCAATAATTGATTTAAAGAATTGTAGTTTTTGTTCTGTTGTTGTTTGAAGATTTGCCTTAGTCTTACTTCCACCATTTTCTTTATAAGCCCAGTGAGAAGCTATACCGTTTTCAGCTACCTCATCCATTTCATATGTTCTTATTTGTATTTCAAACAAATATCCATCTATACCAAAAACTGTTGTATGAAGAGATTGATACATATTAGGTTTTGGCATAGCAACATAATCTTTAAATCTCTTAGGAAGTGGTCTAAACTTAGAATGAATTAATCCTAAGGCTAAGTAACATTCTTGTTCAGTATCAACTAATATTCTTAATGCTAACAAATCATATATATCACTAAATTTTTTACCTTTATTAAGTTTATTATATATACTATATATACTTTTAGCTCTACCTTTCATTTCATGAGGTATATGATATTCATCTAATAAGGAACTTACTTCCTTTTCCATATCATATACTGCTCTATCTCTTTCAAGTTTTGTTTTATTTAATTTTTCTGCTATATCATAAAATACATCAGGTTTTAAATATCTTAAAGCTAAATCTTCTAATTCACTTTTAATTCTATGAATACCTAAATGATGAGCAATAGGAGCTAATATTTCTAGAGCTTCTTTTGCTTTTACTTTTTGTCTATCTAGAGGTATTGCCCAAAGTGTTCTCATATTGTGAAGTCTATCTGCTAATTTTATTATAATTACTCTTACATCTTCACTCATACCTACTATTATTTTTTTATAATAGTCTATTAAATATTCATTTTCTGTTGAGAAATTGATTTTAGAAAGTTTTGTTACTCCTTTAACTAATTTAGTTATATTAGCACCAAAAACTTCTTCCATTTCTTCAGGAGTACAATCACAATCTTCTAATACATCATGTAGTAGTCCTGCTGATATTGTTTCAAAGTCTGCATATATTGAGATAAGAATTAGAGCCACATTCATCGGATGATAAATGTATGGCTCTCCACTCTTACGAAATTGTCCTTCATGTTTTAATTTGGCAAAATCATATGCTCTTTCAATTACTCGAATTTGTTCTTCATCTTCAATATATTCATGAGCTTTTGAAATAATTTCTTCAATTGTTATTTGATCATTTTTTTCTATAGACAAAGAACTCATCTCCCCTCAATTAACAGTTTATTCCTTTTATTTTCTTTTCTTCAAAATCATCTTTATATACTTTTTTTACTTTTTCTTCTTTTCCTAAGTTTTTCTTTTCTAATGCCATAAATACAATTGTGGCAATAAAGATTGATGAATAAGTACCTGCAATAAGACCAAATAACATAGCCATATTGAAGTTAAATATTCCACTTGATCCTAGTATTATTAAAATTAATACTGGAAGTAATGTAGTTACTGTAGTATAAATTGTTCTTGTAAATGTTTCTCCAATACTACGATTACAAATTTTTTCAAATTCTTCTCTTGATAATTTCTTTCTATCAACATTAGATAAATTTTCTCTAATTCTATCGAAAGATACAATTGTATCATTAATAGAATATCCAATTATAGCAAGTACTGCAGCAATAAACATTGAACTTACTTCAAAACGGAATATAGCAAACAAGCTAAACATGATAGCTACATCGTGTAGTAAAGCAATAACTCCACCTACTGCATAACTAAATTTAAATCTAATTGATACGTAAATAATTATACCTAATAAAGCAATTAATACTGAAAGAATTGCATTTTTAATTAATTCTTTTTGAACCATATTAGATACAACACCAATATTTACTTTTGCTTCATATTTTTCTTCAAAATAACTATTTACTTCTTTTACTTTTTCTCCATCTAATGTTTTATCTAATCTAATATAGATTTCATCATCATTTTTAACTATGTTTGTACTTGATATTTTTAAATCTTTTAAATCTTTTTCAATACCTTTAACGGTTATTTTATTATCACTAACTACTGTAATAGAAGTACCTGCTTTATAATCAATACCTAGATTTAATCCCTTAGTACCAATAAGTATTCCACCCACTAAGATAATTATCATAGAAATACCAATAGCAATACGTTTATGTTTCAAGAAATTAACTTTAACAAATGGATTTGTTTTGCCTTTTTCATTTTTACTAACATCAGGTATATCTTTAGATTTAATATTTATAAATAAATTAGTTTTATCATTGAAGAACTCTGTTTTAACGAATATCTTTAATAAGAATCTTGTTAAGAATACCATAGTAAACATAGTTACTAATACTGTAATAATTAACATAGTAGCAAATCCTTTAATACTAGATTCACCAAATATAAACATTATAATTGCAACTATAATGGTTGTTAAGTTAGAATCTATTATTGCACTAAAACTTGATTTAGATCCTTCTCTAAATGCTGTAGGTAAACTCTTACCTTTTAATAATTCTTCTTTTATTCTTGCAAATGTAATAACATTAGAATCCACAGCCATTCCTATACCTAATACTAAAGCAGCAATTCCAGGTAATGTAAGAACTCCTCCTACTAACCAGAATACTCCAAATACTAAGAAAGTATAAATCATCATACTAATACTAGATACAAAACCACTGAAGTGATAAATTAAGATTAAAATTAGCATGATAGCAAGGATAGCAATAATACCAGCAGTTAATGTTGTATTAAGTGTTCCTTCTCCAAATGAAGCTCCTACTGTAGTTGAAGATATTTCAACTAATTTAGATGGAAGTGATCCACTATTAATTAAATCTACTAAGTTAGATACTTCATCATTTGTAAAGTTTCCTTGAATAATTACATCACTTGCAAATCCTTGTGATACAGTAGCTGCACTTAAACAGTTAGATTCACTTGTTCCACATAGATTACCTTCTTTAGAATAACTATCTGTTAATTCATTATAATCTAACCAAATAACTATTAGATTTTTTCCTTGTTCTTTTTCACTAATTGCTTTAGTTACTTCAAAGAATTTATCTTTGTCTTTTACTGATAGTGATACTGCTGGATTACCTTGTTGATCTTGTCCTATTTTTGCATGTCCTGCAGTTAAGACATCACTTGTCATTAATAAATTATCATCTACATCTCTAAATGATAATGTAGCTACTGTTGATAATTGAGAACGAGCTTCTTCTGGATTTTTAACACCAGCTAGTTTTACTCTAATTCTATCATTTCCTTCAACAATAATTTCTGGCTCTGATACACCTAGACTATCAATTCTTTTACTTAATGTTTTATAAGTAGCAGTTAGTTTTTCACTATTCATTTTAGATCCATCAATACTTTCTGCTTTATAAAGAATTTCAAATCCTCCTTGTAAGTCAAGTCCAAATTTTAAACCTTTAAATAAAGGAACAAATAAAAATCCAATAACAACTGCTAATATAATTGCGATACTAGATTTTATTAGAACTCTGCCTATTTTTCCATTATTCTTAAAGAATACTAGATCTACTATTATTAACACTATAGCATCTATAAATAAACTTGCTGCTATTGAACCAACCGTATTAAAAATCATTCTTGCTACTGGAAAACATATTAGATTTAGTACAATAAGACCAATTATTCCAGCAATGATTCTACCTATTGTATTTTTATTCTCTTTTTTTACATTACTTTTTGTCATAATCTCACCTTTCACATTATTTCTTTATCATTTAAGGAAGTGTTTTTTTCTTTGAAATATTTATCTATTAAACTGGAATCAGTATTTAGAATATCATCTACTATATCTGAAAGCATCAAGTCTTTACCTTGCTTCCATTTAGCTTCTACTAAATAATTCCAAATATCTTCTATTTGTATATAAGATAATCCAACTCTATCTAATTCTTTCTTTTTTGCATTAAGTGCTGGAGTTACTCTTACATATAAATCTTTCAAAGAAGAAAATTCTAAATCCATAAAGATCACATCCTTATATGAACACAATATTATTATATCTAATATAGAAAAAAAATGAAAGAGTTTCTCTTTCATTTATTTAATTTGATTATCTTTTTTAGCCCTAGGAAAACTATTAAAATATACTTCTTTTAATCTATCAGTAGTTACATGTGTATAAATTTGTGTTGCTTTTATACTTTCATGTCCTAATAGTTTTTGTACTGTTAATAAGTCACATCCTTCATTTAATAAATGTGTTGCGAAAGAATGTCTTATCATATGAGGAGATATTTTTTTATTAATACTAGTTTTTTGTATTAATCTATCTAATATAAATCTTACTCCTCTGTCAGTTAAAGGTCCTCCATTATTATTTAAAAATAAGTAATCAGAATCTTTTATATTTAAAATTACTCTTCCACTATTTAGATAAGTTTTTAATATATCTTCACAATATTCTCCATAAGTAACAAAACGCTCTTTATTACCTTTACCTAAAATAATTATATTACGTCTTCCTAAATCAATATCATTAACTTTAATATTAACAAGTTCTCCTACACGTACTCCTGTTGCATATAACATTTCAAGTATTAGAGAATCCCTTTGACCTAGTGGAGTTCTTGTATCTGGAACATTAAATAATTCTTCTAATTCATTGTATTCAAAATATCTTGGTAATTTCTTAGATTTTTTAGGGCCATTTACTAGAGAAAATACATTTGTTTTTACAATATTTTCATTAGCTAAGTATTTATAAAAGCCTCTAAGTGAACTTAATTTTCTATTAATAGATGTATTATTATCCTTTTTTGTATCTTTTAAATACATTAAGAAAAATCTAATATCACTATACTCTATAGTTTTAAAATCTAGTGCTTCACTATTCAAATATTCTAAATATTCAACAATATCATGTTTGTAATTATTTATTGTATAATCAGAATAATTTTTTTCATATTTTAAATGTTCTAAATAATCATTTAATTCTTTAATTTCTTCTATATTCATAGTTATCACCTAATAATTTAGATTGGTTTTCACTAACTATATTCATTAATCTATATGTATCATTAGATACTTTTTGATTGCTTGATAGAATTTCAATTAATCTTAATTTAGCATTTTTAATCATTTGTTTTAACTCGTTAATTTCTTGTTTATCAATAGTTTTATCTAAACTATTTTTATTACTTATATAATCATTTAATATATATCCAAATTCTCGATCTAATAAAGAATCTAATTTATCTAAATCTTCATTCATTGTATAGATATTATTAGATATATGAGCTTGTCCTTTTTTAATATAAATAAATCCTTCAGGTAATCTATCTATAAAATCCATTATTTCTATTAATTTATCATCATATTTTGTTTCACAATCTATATAATCTATTGGATCCATAAGTTCAAATACTGAGATTTGATTTTCATTATTATTTAGTTTTTCTAACATACTTCTTTCTAGTATTAATCTATTTAATAATACCCTATTTAAATCTATTTTATTTTTCTTTTTATCTTGGTATCTAGAAAATGCTTCGACCATTTTTCTAAATGCTGGATATTCTACATAGTTTCCATTTTTATCTTTTGTTTTTATTTCTATGTAATCTTTTGTAGGTAAACACGTATCATATAATTTAGAAATATTAGTACTTCTTTCTACTAAATCATAGAATCCTTTACTTGTTGTTAGTTTTTGATAAAAGTGTTGTAATAAATTATCTACACTATCACTATCTTTGTTTAAAGCAATATTTCTTATTTCTTTACTATCTGAATATAATACATCCATTGTTTTTACTGCTTCTTTATTAGATCTTTCTTTTACAATAAAGAAATCTAATTCTTGATTTGGAATTATTCCACCTCTCCAAATCTTTTTTCCTAAATCTTTAGAATTGTGAGAACTAGTTGTATATAAATCTACTTGTTCTAAAGTATCAAATCCCCTTATTAAATTATAATCATTTGTTTTAATGTCTCTTGCAACTAAATAATAATTACTCATTTTTAAACCTCCCTACCATAAAAATTATAACACATATATTTTTTTAGACAAAGAAAAAAGGAAAATATTTTCCTTTTATTCAGTATAATCACAAGAAGAACACTTAATTTGATTATTTTTTTCTGTTAACATACTGCCACATTCTGGACATTTCCTATCAATTGGTTTATCCCAATATGCAGTTTTACATTTAGGATAATTATTACATCCGTAGAATAATTTACCTTTACGACTTTTTCTTACTACTATTTTTCCATCACAATTTGGACAGTTACATACTTCTATTACTTCAGCTTGTTCTTTATCCTTCTTTATATATTTGCAAGTAGGATAATTACTGCATGCTACAAATTCTCCATATTTACCTTTTCTAATTACTAAAGGCGAACCACATTCTGGACAAGTTTCTCCTGTTTCAACTGGCCCTTTCTTTTCCATATCACTAAACGCAGCTTTTACACGAGGTTCAAATAGTTTATAGAATTCTTCTAATACTTTATTCCAAATAGCCTTACCATCAGCTACTTTATCTAAATCATTTTCCATATCACGGGTATAATCTGTATTTATTAAATCACTAAAGAATTCTTGTAATTTATCTGTAGTTTCAAATCCCATTTCTGTAGGGCGGAATTTTTTATCTTCTAAAACTACATAATCTCTACTTTTAATAGTATCAATTATAGTTGCATAAGTACTAGGACGACCTATTCCTAATTCTTCTAATTCTTTAATCAATTTAGCTTCTGTGTATCTTGCTGGTGGTTGTGTGAAGTGTTGAGTTTTTTCTACATCTTTTGTAGTTTTAGTTTCTCCAGCAACAAACTTAGGTAATATATTATCTTCACTAGATTCATAATCACCATAAACTTTTAAGTAACCTTGAAATGTAATAATACTTCCTGTTGTTTTAAATTTATAATTATTATTATTTAAAATAATAGTAGTTTGATCTAATAAAGCATCTGCCATAAGAGAAGCTAAAGCTCTTTTATAAATTAAACTATATAATTTAAACTCATCATTTGATAAATATTGTTTAATTTTAGTTGGTTCTCTTAAGATACTAGTTGGACGAATTCCTTCATGAGCATCTTGTATATTTTCATTTTTCTTTACTTTTGCCTGTTTAACATAACCAACATATTCTTTACCATAAGTTTCCTCAATATATTTCATAGTTGGACGAGTAAAGTCATCACTTAATCTAGTTGAATCTGTTCTCATGTATGTAATAAGACCTGTAGTCTCCGAACCAACGTCAATTCCTTCATATAATTTTTGTGCTACACTCATTGTTTTCTTTGCAGGAAAACCTAATTTAGTTGATGCTTCTTGTTGAAGTGTTGAAGTTGTAAATGGAAATTTAGCACTTCTTTTAGTTTTCTTTGTCTCAACATTTTCAACTAAATATTTATCAGTAATATTATTTAGAACTTCATCTGCTTCTTTTTCATCATAAATTTTAGTTTCATCCTTTTTATCTACTACTTTAAAGTAATTTGCATCAAATTTATCAAAATGAGCAGTAATTGTGAAGTATTCCACTGGTTTAAAGTTTTCAATTTCACGTTCTCTATCAACAATTAGTTTTAAAGCAACAGATTGAACACGTCCAGCTGACTTAGCTCCAATTTTTGCTTGTAATAATTTACTTAATCTAAAACCAATAATACGATCTAAAATTCTTCTTGTTTCTTGACTTCTTACTAAATTATCATCAATTACTGTAGGATTATTAATTGCCTCAATTACTTTATCATGAGTAATTTCATTAAATAATACTCTTTTATATTTATTATCTTTAATACCTAAAGTGTCTTTTAGGTGCCACGCTATAGCTTCTCCTTCACGGTCAGGATCTGATGCAAGATAAACCATATCACTATCTTTAACATCTTTCTTTAAAGAAGAAATTACACTACTTTTACCTTTAATAGGAATATAATTAGGTTTAAATCCATTTTCTATATCTACACCTAATCCTAATTTACCAGTAGTTGCTAAATCTCTAATATGACCTTTAGAAGATACTACTTTAAAATCTTTTCCTAAATACTTTTCTATTGTTTTACTTTTACTAGGGCTTTCCACTATCACTAAATTTTTTGCCATAAACTCCCTCCTCAAATATTTATATTTATACTAGTTATTTTATTCTTTGTCAATAACATATTTTTTTAAAACTTCTTTATATATAATATATATTATATATACTTTTTTATTAATTATTTTTATCTAAATAATCTTTAACAGGTCCATAACTTCTTCTGTGTTCAGGTATTATACCAAACTTATCAATTGCCTCTAAATGTTTCTTTGTAGGATAACCTACATTATTTTTAAAATCATACATAGGATATTTCTTATCCAACTCATACATCATTCTATCTCTTGTAACCTTAGCTAAAACAGAAGCTGCACTAATAGTAATACTTTTCAAATCTCCCTTAATAATAGGAGTAACTGGAATATCTATATCTAATTTCATAGCATCTGTTAAGACATGTTCAGGGCGTGGATCACACTTATTAATAGCTTCAATCATTGCTTCTTTAGTAGCTTCATAGATATTTATTTCATCAATTCGCTTTTCATCTACTATACCTATACCATAAGTAATAGCTTGACGTTTTATTTCTTCAAAGAAATAATCTCTCTTTTTCTCACTTAACTTTTTACTGTCTGTTAATCCATCTAATTGAAAATTTTCTGGTAATACACAGCAAGCAGCAACTACAGGTCCTACTAAAGGACCACGTCCTACTTCATCTACTCCACCTATTAGAGTTATACCAGTATTTCTTAATTCTTTCTCATATTTATAATTATCTTGCGAATCTAAATATAATTCTAATTTTTTTATAATAGCCTTATCACTTATATTATTCGCAGATTTTAATCTTTCCAAACAACTTTTTATAGATAAACATGAAATATTTTCTATTATATCTATTTCTTCTTTATTATTAATACTTTCTTTTTCTATTCTTTCACAACTTCTTTTTAAGCCATGTAGTACTAAAGAAGTATCTCCTACTATCATAATATTACTATTATCTTTAGTATTTAATTCATTAATTATTTCACGTTTATTCATAACCTCACCAATTCAATTGTCTACCAATAAATAAAAAAAAGCAAGTAAAAAGAATAGAATTATTTTTCTATTCTGTCAAATGTTACTTTACCAAAACATCCATTTTTTAAGTCTTTTATTATTAAATCACTTACTTTATCATAATCTACTATTCCACCACGAGATAAAGCGCCTCTTCGACGTCCGATTACTTCATACGCTTCTACAAAGTCTTCATCTAATGAGTCTATTCCATATCTTTCTTTTAATTTTTCTGGATATAATTCATATAGTTTTTTTAATATAAAACAAGCTATTTCATCTAAGTTTAATATTTCTTCTTTTATAGATGAGAAAGCTGCTAGTACTTTAG
Source organism: uncultured Caryophanales bacterium (assembly GCA_946628045.1). Next base: position 593 of record CAMOVZ010000006.1, on the reverse strand, counting down.
CATTTTCTTGATTTTCTAGTTTAGGCCAAAGTATACCAGGAGAATCAAGAAGTTCTATATCTTTATTAACTCTAATCCAAGATAAGTTTTTAGTAAATCCTGGAGTATTACCAACACCAGCTGATTTTTTACCAACAAGTCTATTAATTAATGTAGATTTACCAGCATTAGGAACACCTACTATTAATACACGAGCAGCACGTTTTATCATACCTTTTTCTTCTCTAGATTTATTTATATCAGACATAATACTTTTAGTAATATTAATTAATTCATTACAATTACCATTCATTAAATCGACACAGACTACTTTGTATCCAGAAGATTCGTAAGTCTTAAGTATCTTCTTAGTCTCTTCTTCATCACATAAATCCATTTTAGTAACTACTAGAATTCTTGGTTTATCTTTAATTAAATCATCAATATCAACTATTTTACTAGATATTGGCATTCTACCATCTATTACTTCATATACTATATCTATTAAATTTAATTTCTCACTGATTTCTCTTTTAGTCTTAGCCATATGACCAGGATACCAGTTGATATTAGTTTTATTATCCATAGGAATCACTCCATTTCTATTCAATTAT
>CAMOVZ010000005.1 GCA_946628045.1 uncultured Caryophanales bacterium | reverse complement strand
ATCAAGTAGGAGATGTTACTCATACATTTGATTTTAAAGTAGAATATGGACAAAGCACATCTAGTGATGAAGATGATTCTGTTGTGGCAATAATGCGTGAAATAGAAGCTGATCCAGATGGTCATAGAGATCCGGAACAAGACCCAACTAATAAAGATATAGCAATTGATATAAATGGAAATGTATTAAATTTAAATTCATGGATTGGTGAAAACGTAGAAGGTTATATTGATAAAACCTATTCGATAGAATATGACCCTGAAGAAGATGATTATTATGCAGTCTTAGGAAATTGTGACGGATATATTGCTCCAGCTACTGCATCTGAAACTATAGTTAATGGAAAATGGGTTCAACCAATTCCAGCATATATATTGTTTGAAGAAAAAAATAAATTTGTTCCTATAACTACTATTAAATGTTTATTTGCAGATGTTTATTATGAAGAAAGTCATGAGAGAACGCATCCTACTGAATTACCAAATTTTCCAAAAACATATGTTAATATGTACAGTGCCTTTTCAAATATAGGTACATTTGAAAATCTTGTTATTCCAAAACAATATAAAAGTTTAGAGTATAATACTTTCTGCGGTGTGTTTGATACATCTAATAATAATACAATAACATTTGAAGAAGGTTCACAAATGGAAAATATAGGTGATGGAAGTTTCTATCATAATAATCTAGTAGGTGATATAACATTACCACCATCTGTTAAAAAAATAGGTGAAGATGCATTTGTTGGTAATAATCTAACATCAGTGTCATTACCAACAACAGCAGAATATTATGATAATTATGATCATCCTGATTATCATAGAATTATGAATTCATTTGATCAAAATGTTACAATAATTCGTTATTAAAAAGAACTTTAAGTTCTTTTTTTTAGCTATAGATTATGTTATAATTAATAATGGAAAGAAGTGAGGGGCATGAAAAAGACTTTGATTTTTGGTCATAAAAAACCTGATACAGATGCAGTTATGTCTGCTATAGGATATAGTTATTTAAAGAATGAATTGGGTTTTAATACAGAGGCTAGAATATTAGGTGATCTTAATAAAGAAACTCTTTATGCTCTTAAATATTTTAAATTAGAAGAACCTAAATATTTGAATGATGTTAAATTACAATTAAAAGATGTTAATTATCATAAAGGTTTTTATTTAAAAGATATTGATAGTATATATGATGGATATCAATTAATGTTAAAGGAAGGACAAACTGGTTTACCTGTAGCTAATGAAAATGGTTATTTTGAAGGACTTATTACATTAAAAGATTTATCTCATGTAATGATTAATGAAAATGGGGAAGATTTGGATACATCATATGATAATCTATGTAAAGTATTAGAGGCTAGTGAAGTAGTTAGATGTAGTGATGAAATAAAAGGTAAATTATTAGTAGCTGCTTATAGAAGTAGTACTTTTATGTCTAATGTAATATTAAGTGAAGATGATATTTTAATAGTTGGTGATAGACATAGTGTTATAGAATATGCAGTAACTTCTCGTGTTAAATTAATTATTCTTACTAATGGATCATTTATTAAAGATGAACATATAGAAATAGCTAAAAATAATGGAGTTAATATTATACGTACTAATTATGATACTTATAGAGTATCTAAACTAGTATCACTTACTAATTATATTAAAACTATGTTACGTGCATATAATCCAACTAAGTTTATAGAAACAGATTTTGTTAGTGATGTTATTGATATTAATAATAAATTAAAACATACTAATTATCCTGTTGTAGATAAAAATAATAAGTGTTTAGGATTACTTAGAATTACTGACTTATCTGATTATAATCCTAAAAAAGTAATATTAATGGATCATAATGAAAAATTACAAAGTGTAGATGGATTAGATGAAGCTGAAATACAAGAAATAATAGATCATCATAATTTAGGAAGTATTACTACTAATAATCCTATTAATTTTAGAAATATGGCGGTAGGAAGTACTTGTACTATAGTTTATAATTTGTATAAAGAAAAAAATGTTTTAATTCCTAAAAATATTGCTGGTGCTTTAATAAGTGGTATTTTATCAGATACATTGATATTAAAGAGTCCAACAGCTACTGATAAAGATAGAGAAGCAGTAGATGGTTTATCTAAGATTTTATCTATTGATTACGAAAAATATGGTATGAGTTTATTAAAAGCTGGTACTTCATTAGATGGTATGGATAAAGAAGATGTATTATATAATGATTATAAATTATATACTGTTAATGATAAGAATTTTGCAGTAGGGCAATTCTTTACTATGAATTTTGATGAAATTAGTAGTGAATTAGATGAATATGTAAAGGTTTTAGATAAAGTAAGTGAAGCTAATAATTATGCATTAGTAGCTTTATATGTAACTGATATTATTAAAAATGGTAGCTATGTTATTTATAATACAAAAGGTAAAAATATTATGGAATTAGTATATCAAGATAATATAGAAGAAGGGTATTTTGTTGAAGGATGTGTATCACGTAAAAAACACGTTATACCTCAAATTATGAGTATACTTGAAAATTAGGAGGATTTATGGAAAATATTGTAGGATGGTTACTTTCGTTATTTAGTGGTTTTAATGGAATCCCTTTTGGAAAAGAAATAGTAGTTTTTATTATTTCATTAATGCCAATACTTGAACTTCGTGGAGGATTGCTTGCTGCTAGTTTATTAGGATTAGATCCTATTAAAAGTTATATAATATGTATAATAGGAAATATTATTCCAGTACCATTTATTTTATGGTTAATAAATTGGATACTTGATTGTATGAGAAAAAGTAAACATTTTAAAGGAATAGCTAAATGGTTAGATAAGAAAGTAGATAAACATAAAGGTCAAATAGAAAAGTTTGGTTTCTGGGGTCTTGTATTATTCGTAGGTATACCACTTCCTGGAACTGGTGCTTGGACAGGGTGTTTAATAGCAGCTTGTTTAGAGATGAATAGAAAAAAAGCTTTTTTAGCAGCTATGATAGGTATAATAATGGCTAGTCTTATAATGATGGCTATATCTTTTGGACTATTAAAGTTTATAATAGGATAATTGTCCTATTTTTTCTTTTATTGTTCTAAAAAGTATAATATAATAATAATAGATAATAGGTGATATTATGTATAATTTTATGTATTTATTTTTAATATTTTTCTTTTATTCTGTATTAGGATATATTATTGAGGTAATTGCATGTTTTGCATATACTAAAAAATTTAATCCTTCACGTGGTTATTTAATAGGACCATATATTCCTGTATTTGGTTTTGGTGCTATTATAATGGTTAATCTATTAGATAAATATAAGAATGATATTATAGTATTATTTGTACTTAGTATGGTTATATGTTCTTTAGTTGAATATTTTGCTAGTTTATTAATGGAAAAAATATTTAAATTAAGATGGTGGGATTATTCACATGAGAGTTTTAATATTAATGGTAGAATTTGTTTAAAGAATAGTTTATTGTTTGGTATAGGTGGAGTATTAATTACTAAGTATTTTCATCCAATATTTAATAATTTATTATTATCGTTTAGTAATAATATGATTATTGTTTTAGGTAGTATTTTCTTTATTATAATTATATCGGATGCAGTTATATCTACATTTATTATTTCTAAGTTAAATATTGATACTAAAAAATATGCTAATAAAGATGCTACTAAAGTAGTTAAAGAACAAGTAGCTAAATCATTAAATAAGTATAGTTTATTTTATAAGAGAATATTAAAGGCATATCCACATATTAATTTTAATGTTAATATTATTAAAATTAAAGAATATATGGATGAACAATATAATAAGACAATTAAATTAGTAAAAATAAAAAATAAAAAGTAGGGTGATAGTATGGAATTAAATTATAAATATAAAGAAGATTTAAAGAAAAATATATTTAGAGGATATGATGTTAGAGGAGTATATCCAAGTGAATTAGATGAGGATACTGCTTATACTTTTGGATTAGGTTTTGGTAGTCATATACAAAGATTAGGATTTAAAAAATGTGTTATTGGTCATGACAATAGACTTTCTTCTCCTAACCTTTATATTGCTTTAATGAAAGGTATTTTAAGTACTGGGGTTGATGTTGTTAGTTTAGAGTTATGTACTACACCAATGTATTATTATGCTTGTATTAAACTAGGAATACCTAGTGGTGTTATGGTAACAGCTTCTCATAATCCTAAAGACGATAATGGATTTAAATTTGCTTTTGATAAAAAAGGTAATTGTAAAGGTCAAGAGATTCAAAATTTTTATAATGAATTAAAAGAAAATAATTTTATTTATGGTATTGGTAATATAGAAAGAGTAGATATTTTCCCTGATTATATTGATTTATATAAAAATAATTTAAAGTTTGGTTCTAGAAAATTAAAAGTAGTAGTAGATCCTGCTAATGGGGCTTGTTCTAGTTTTGTTAGAAAAATATATTCATTATATCCAATGGATTTAATAATTATTAACGAAGAGAATGATGGTACTTTTCCTAATCATCATCCTGATCCTTGTGTTGAAGAAAATTTATCTCAATTAAAAAATAAAGTATTAGAAACTGGGGCAGACGTTGGGATAAGTTTTGATGGCGATGGAGATAGATTAGGAGTTGTTACTAGTAATGGTAAGTTTATTCCTACTGATATATATATGATTATAATTATTAGGGATATTATTAATAAAGTTAGCAATAAAAGATTCTTATATGATGTTAAATGTTCTAAGAGTTTAAGTGATGAGATAGAACGTTTAGGTGGAGAAGGTATTTGTTATAGAACAGGTAATTCATATACTAAAGCTAAAGTATTAGAAGATAATTTACCATTTGGAGGAGAGTTGTCTGGACATGTTTATTTTAATGATAGATGGCCTGGGTTTGATAGTGGAATGTATGCAGGACTTCGTCTTTTAGAAATACTTTCTAATACTGATAAGAGTGTAGAAGAATTATTAGGTGGTATTAATACTTATTATAGTGATGAAGAAGAAAAATATCATTCAGATGATAATATAAAATTTAGTGTAGTAGAAAGAATAAAAGAATATGTAAAAGAAAAAGGTTATTCTTATATTGATATAGATGGTGTTAGAGTTAATTTTAAAGACGGATGGGCTCTTGTTAGATGCTCTAATACTGGCCCTAATATTACTGCTAGATTTGAAGCTACAAGTATGGAAAGATTAAAAGAAATAGAAGATGAATTTAGAGGTGTTATAAATGAGTATAACAAATAAAAAAACTTATGTTTATAAAATGAATTTACTTACAGCTAATATACTTTGCATATTAATTGTTATATTATTTGGAGCTGTTGCATTAAGTTTTAAAATAAGTATATTTCAATTTAATAATTGGTTTTTAGTATTCTTACTTATGATTTTATATTTAATGTTACATGAATTTCTTCATGGAGTTGGTTATTTTTTAGGAGGTACTAAACGTAAGTATATTACTTATGGAATAGAACTTGAAAAGGGTATATTTTATGCTATGGCATATAGTAAATTAACTAAGAAAAATATACTTATTTCACTACAAATGCCTTTTATGGTAATTGGTGTTATTACTTATATTATTGGTATTATATTTAATATTCCATTATTAGTATTTTTATCAATAATAAATTTAAGTGGTGCTTCAATGGACTTGGCTATGTTTATATATTTTTTAAGATTACCTAAAGATTTTACATATAGTGAAAGTGGTAATCCTGATGAGTTTGTAATTATATCTAGTGAAGATTTAACTAAAAAGAAAAGTATATTTTTAAAATTAGTGGAAGTTAAAGATTATAAAGAAAAAGATTTTGAATTTAAAAATCTTAAGAAGTTTAAAGTTACTAAGACTTCTATAATAATTTTAGTAGCATTCTTATTATTAGGATTAATTACTACTATATTAAAATAAGTGTAAAGTTAATGTTTCTTTATAGAAACATTTCTTTTTTTTTGATATATTTATATAGACTAAGGTGGTTTTTTTATGGCAATTAGTGAAGTAGAATTTAAAAAAGAAGTAAAGATATTAGATAAAGTAAATAAATTATTTGATGAGACTTATAATAACTTATGTAGTGATGTTAAAGTAGGGGAAGAGGATTTACTAGAATTTAAGAAAATGATGTGGTCTGAGGCTAATAGTTTTGATGATGGTGAAATTACTCAAGTAAAAGCTGCAACTGCATTAGAAGCAGATAAGTTTTTTCGTAAACAAGATTATTTAAGAAGACTTAAAATGATTAAAGATAAACCTTATTTTGCATCAATTGTATTTAAAGATAGTACTGATAACTCTATATATAATATTTATATGTCTTTAACATATTTAAAAGATAAGAATGAAAATAATATACTTTATGATTGGAGAAGTCCTATATGTAGTTTATTTTATGATTATGAGACTGGTCCTTGTAGTTATAGTGCTCCAGGTGGAATATATTCGGGTGAATTAAAGAGAAAAAGACAATATAAAATAGAAAATAAAAAATTAGTTGGTGTATTTGATAATTCATTAAATATAGATGATGAAGTTCTACAAGAAGTACTTGCAACTGAGTCTAGTGATCATATGAAGAATGTGGTTAATACTATTCAACAAGAACAAAATAAAGTAATTAGAAATTTAGAAGATAATAACTTAATAGTCCAAGGTATTGCGGGTAGTGGTAAAACTACAGTGGCACTTCATAGAATAGCTTTTCTTTTATATCGTTTAGAGAATTTAAATAGTAATAATGTGCTTATTTTTTCTCCTAATAATGTATTTACTGATTATATTTCAGAAGTATTACCTTCACTGGGTGAAGCTAATACACTACAGACTACTTTTGCTGATTATTTAGAAAACTTTATTACAGAATATAAACATGTAGAAGATTTTACTGATTTTGTTTCTAGATATTATTCTTATAAAGAAACTTATCCAGAACTTGTCGAATATAAACAAAGTGATAGAATAATAGATGATTTGGATGCTTTTATAGAGAATTTTATAGATAATGCTTGTTTTACTGATTCATTTACTGAGAATGAAAAATTCTATATTATGAAAGATGATTTAAATAGTATGTTACATGATAAGTATGACAGATTGCCTTTATTTGAAAGAATGGAAGAAATGGCTGATAAATTAAGTTCTAATAATTATAAAGGTAGTTCTAAGAAAAAGGCAACTTACTTAAAATTAATGTATGAAAACTGTAATTTTAAACATGATTTGAAATCTATTTTAAAAGAATTTTATTTATCTGAATTTTGTAGATTTGATTTAGATATTAAAACTATAAATAGTTTTATCGATACTGATTCTATTAATTATGAAGATGCATTAGTATTTGCTTATTTAAAAGGTAGACTTGAAGGGTTTATATATGATGGGGTAATTAGACAAGTAGTAATTGATGAGGCACAAGACTATAATAGACTTCAATATATAATTATTAATGAAATATTTAAGAAGTGTGATTTTACTATACTAGGAGATATTAATCAAAATATTAATCCTTATTATCATTATGATTCGTTAGATGAATTATCTAATTTATTTAGAGGAGATACTAAATATATAGAACTTTTAAAAACTTATAGATCATCTCCTGAAATTATTAATTATACTAATAAAATACTTAATTTAAATCACGTAAATGCGATTAGAAAAACTATGAATAAACCAGTTATTATTAGAAAAGGTATTGAAGATATAAAGACTAGTTTAATAGATGATATTACTAAATTAAAAAGAGAATATAAGAGTGTTGCTGTAATTACTAAGGATATGAAAGAAGCAGAAAACTTATATGATTTATTAAAAGATCAATTAGAAATAAGTTTAGTAGATCATAATACTAAGAGTTTTCATAAAGATTTAGTTATTATGCCAGCTTATGTTTCTAAGGGATTAGAATTTGATAGTGTAATAGTTTATAATAATAGAAATAATTCATATAAAAAGAATGAAAGAAATTTATTATATGTAGCTTGTACTCGTGCTCAACATGAATTGTATATTTATAATTAAAAAGTATTGATTATATAAAATATATATGTTAGTATATTTTTTACTAAATGGAGGATTTATGGTAAAAGCAGATGAAAGAGTAAGTAAATATTTAAAATCATTAGAGGATAATAAGGTATTAACTAGTAAACAAATGTCTATGATTAAAAGTGTTTATCACAAAGTAAAACCTAATGTAGTAGAAAATCTATATATGGATATTGTTAGTGTATGTGTTAGTAATATTTTAGATAATGAAGATAACACTACTGAAGAAAGTTTAATTAATGAAGTTAATATGACTTTAGGATTAAATCGTAATGAACATGAAGAAGTTGCATTAAGAAGTTTATCTGGAATTGACGAAGTTATGAATGAAGAAGAAGATAAAGATAAATATAAAGCCATGTTCCAAGTAATTGAAGAAATGAAGGAAAATAAGGACTTAAATAATGCTATATTCTTAGATATTTTAAATGGAGAAAGTGAATTAGCAGTAGCTAAAAAATATCGTTTAACTACAAATGAAGTAAAAAATATTTTTAGTGAGAGATTAGAATTTGTAGAATCTATCCTAATTGTACATGGTGATGTAATAATTAAAGATGTAGAATCACGTGAACCATTTAAATCAAATGTTAAAATGTTGACTGATAATAAGTAAGATAATATCTTACTTTTTTTATTAAATAAAATGTAGTTATTAGTATATTTAAAGATATAGAAATAATTAATGAATATATTCCTTTATTGCTAAATATTATAAGAGATAGTGTTCTAATTAATGTTCCTAGAATAGTTACTTTTAAATTATCTTTAGATTTATTTAATGCATCTAATATACTAGATAGGGGTGACTGTATATATTGTAGAAGACATATTGGTGCTAATATTTTTAAATATATAATTCCTTTATTTGTATGATAAATTAGATTTAATAATAATTCACCTTTTATAACTAGAAATATAGTTACTGGTAATCCTATTAATAGAGATAAGAAAATTACTTGATTAGTTTTCTTCTTGATACCAATGATATTCTTATTAACACTATATTTAGATATTATTGGTAATATACTTTGAGATAAGGCTAATGTAAAAAATGATGGTAGAAGTATTAATGGTATAACATATCCTGAAATAATTCCATACTCTGTAGTTATATAACTACTTGAATAATTATTTAATAATAAATTAGTTAATATAATAGGTTCTAAAAAGAAACCGATACTACCTATTAGTCTACTTGTTGTATTAGGTATACATATATTTAATGTTTCTTTTATATAAGTTTTATTAGGTATTATATCTTTTTTAGTTATATGGATATTTTTAGGTAGGAATATTATTAATATAATAGTAGATACTATTTCACTAATTATATTTGATAATATAATAAAAGTAATTATGTATTTTATACCTAATGGTTTTATTATAGGTATTCCTATTATCATTATAATTAATCTTACTATATCTTCTATAATATTAGATAATACGTGAGGTAACATTTTTTGTTTTCCAAAGAAATAACTTCTACATATACTAGATATTGAAGTGAATGGTATTACTAAGGACATAGATAAAATAGCAATATAAGTATCTTCATTATGAAGTAGGTTTTTACTAATAATAGGAGATAATATTATTATTAAAATAATTAATAATATATTTATAAACATTATGACTGGTATATTGGAAAATACTAGTCTTTTATTATTTCTTTTTTCTTCTGAAATTAATTTTGATAAAGCTAGAGGAAAACTAAAATTACTTAGACTAATTAATAGAGTAAAAGTAGGTAATATTAACATATAAATACCTAATCCTTTTGTACCTATAAGTCTAGATATAACTATCTTAATAATCATACCTAATATCTTAGTAAGTAGTCCTCCAATTAACAAAATAATTGTTGATTTAAAAAAAGTATTTTTCATAGTAAATTTTATTAAAAAAATATATACATTATAACTAAAAATATGTTATTATGATTTTGGTAAGAGAATTGTCCACTAGATATAATCGAACATATATAAAAGTTTGTAAAAAGTGTTGTCAATTACTAAATAAAATTAGTTTTATTTAAGTCATGATTTATTAGTTGTGATAAACTAATATGGAGGTGTAGTAAAAATGGATATAGTAGAATTTTTAACATCAAAGGAAATTATTGTTGTCTATATCGTTGCAGCAGTAGCATGTCTTTTATGTTTCATTATTTATTTAGTAGAAAAACATAATGATAGAGGTAGAAAAAGACATAATACCAAAGAGTTAAATAAACTAGTTGAACAAATAAAAGAAGAAGTAGAAATACCTTTAGAAGAAGAGATAAAGGAACCTGTTTTACAAGTAGAAGCTATTACAGATGAAGAAGATAATATAAAAGAAGAAAAAATAGAGCCTATACAAGAAGTAATGGAACCTGAAATAATAGAAGAAAAAGAAGATATAAAAAAGATTGTAGAAGAAGTAAGTAAAGAAGTAAAAGAACAATTATTTACACCTACAACAGAGGTATTAGAACCAATTAAAGATATAAAGGAAGAAGATATAGAATATACTTCTATTGAACCTGATATTAGTGAAGCTAGGGAAGAATTACATAAGATTACAGAAGAGTTAAAAGAACAAGAAGAAAAAGTAGAAGAAGTAGTTGAAAATAGTAGTTTAACTAATTATGAAGTAGAACAAGAAGAAAATGCTATTATTAGTTTAGAGGAATTAGTTAAAAAGAGTAAAGAAATGTATGAAGCTAATGAACTTACTCAATATAAAGATGAAGGTAATGAACCTATAAGTATTAGTGAATTAGAAATGCGAGTTGGTAAGGAAACTAGTCCTGTTACTGAACCATTTATGATTTCTAATGTAGTTAGCGAAGATGAGTTAGAGGAAAAGGTAGTTTTAGATGACTTTAATACTATAAAAACTAAAGTAGAAGTTACTCCTGAAGTTAAGAGATTCAAAAGTAGTCCAATTATTTCTCCAATATATGGTATTGAGAAGAAAGAAGTTGTTAGTGAGTTAGAACTTGAAAATACTGCAGATTATGATAAGTTAGATGCAGAAATTAAAAAGACTAATGAATTCTTAATGACTTTAAAAGAATTACAAAATAAATTAGATTAAGTGACTTAGTCACTTTTTTTATTTGAGTTTATTTATCTTTTATGGTATAATTTATACGCAATTAGAAAAGGAAGTTTTATTATGAAAAGTGTTGGTGTACTTAGTTTAGGATGTAAAGTTAATACTTATGAATCTGAATATGTAATTAATGAACTTAAAAAAGCTGGTTATGAGATAAAAGATTTTGATGATATATGTGATGTGTATATCATTAACACTTGTACAGTTACAAACCAAAGTGATTCTAAAAGTAAAAAGATGATTAGACAAGCTATTAGAAGAAATCCTAATGCTTGTGTTGTAGCTATGGGATGTTTTATTGCGGCTAATCCGGATGTATCTATTGATGGACTTGATATAATAATTGGTAATAAAGATAAATCTAGAATAGTAGAACTACTTGATGAATATTTTAAAAATAAAGAGATTATGAGATTACAATATACCGGTCGTTTAAAAGAATTTGAAGATATGTATATTAATAATTTTCCTGGTAGAACTCGTGCTTTTGTTAAAATACAAGATGGGTGTGATAACTTCTGTACTTTTTGTATTATTCCTTTTGTTAGAGGAAAATGTAGAAGTAAGAATGAAAGTGAAGTTATTAAAGAAATTACAGATTTAGTTAAAAATGGTTATAAAGAAGTAGTATTAACGGGAATTCACACTGGAAGTTTTGGGGAAGATTTAGATACTAGTTTTGCTGATTTACTTTCTAAATTAGTTAAGATAGATGGACTTGAAAGACTTAGAATATCATCAATTGAGACTACTGAGTTAAATGAAGATGTTTTAGATGTACTAAGAAATAGTAAAGTATTAGTAGATCACTTACATATACCTATACAAGCTGGTTCTGATGAGATATTAAAAGCTATGAACAGAAAATATGATTTAGATTATTTCTTTAAAAAGATAGAAGAAATTAGATCTATAAGACCTGATATTGCTATTAGTACTGATGTTATTGTAGGATTCCCAGGTGAAAGTGAAGAATTATTTCAAAAGACTATTGATACATGCAAGAAAATTGGTTTTTCTAAATTACATGTATTTCCATATAGTGAGAGACGTGGTACTGCAGCATCCAGAATGGACAACAAGTTAGATAATGGAGTTAAAAAGGAACGTGCTAGACGTTTAATTGAAGTCTCTCATGAATTAGAAATTGATTATATGAAAAAATTTATTAATAAAGAAGTAGAAGTATTAATAGAAGAGTTTAAAGATGGATATAGTTATGGTCATACAGGAAACTTTTTATATGTTAAAATAAATAAAGAATTACCTCATAATGAAATAGTAAAAGTAACTATAAAGAGTGTAGAATATCCATATGTAATAGGAGTATAAAATACTCCTATTTTATTATTCTTATGATATAATAATTTATAGACAAGGTGTGATATTATGTCCTATATAAAAGGAAGTTATTCTAAAAGTATTTATGAAAATAATACCGGTTATGTTATCGGTATTTTTAAGGTTAGTGATACTGATAATGAATTACTTTCAGATTATATAGGTAGAAGTATTACTTTTACTGGTTATTTTCATGAATTAAATAATATAGATAATTATATATTTTATGGGGAACTTGTAAATCACGAGAAGTATGGAGAACAGTTTAGAGTAGATAGTTATGAAAGAGTAAAACCAGAAGAGAAAAATTCAATAATAGAGTTTCTTACTAGTGGTTTATTTAAAGGAATAGGAGAGAAAAAAGCAAAAGCTATTGTTGATGTATTAGGAAGTGATACATTAAATATAATATTAAATAATCCTGATAATTTAATACTTATTCCTAAAGTTACAGAAAAAGATGTGAAAATATTACATGAAAAATTAAAAGAATATGAATCTAGTTATGAAATAATTATGTATTTAAGTGATTTGGGATTTAATACTAGAGATTCTATGTTAATTTATAATACTTATAAAACTAAAACTAAAAGTATAATAGAAGAAGATATATATAGATTAATTTTTGATATAAGTGAAATTACATTTAAAAAGATAGATTTAATTGCTTTAAATAATGGAGTAGAAAAAGATTCTATAATTAGAATAAAAGCTTCTATTATTTATATTATGAATGAGATTAGTAATACTTATGGTCACTCATATTATAGTTATTTAGAATTATTAAATTTACTTCCTAGAGTATTAAATACATCAATTACAGAAGATAGTTTTATATATGCATTAAATGAATTAGTTAAAGATTCTAGAATAGTAATTAAAGATGATAAGTATTATTTAAAAGATATGTATGAGGCTGAAGTATTTATTGTTAAGAGATTTAGAATGTTAAATTCTAAAGAAAATAAACCAATTAAGAAGATAAAAGATAATATAAATGAATTAGAAAAGTTTTTTAATATTAAATATAATGATATACAAAAAGAAGCTATTATTAAGGCTATTTCAAATGATTTTTTAATTATAACTGGAGGACCTGGTACTGGTAAGACTACTATTATAAAAGCAATATTAGAATTATATAGACTAATTAATAAATTGAGTTATGAAAAATTAAATGAAAAAGTAGCTTTGCTTGCTCCTACTGGAAGAGCGGCTAAAAGAATGAGTGAAGCAACACTTTTTCCTAGTAGTACAATTCATAGATTTTTAAAATGGCAAAAAGACCAAGATAAATTTCAAATCAATGAATATAATAAGAGTAAAGTAGAATTTGTAATTATTGATGAAGCTAGTATGATTGATACTTATTTAATGGATAGTTTATTAAAGGGATTAAGTGCTAATTGTAAGATAATTATAGTAGGAGATGATCATCAATTACCTTCTGTAGGACCAGGTGATGTGTTACATGATTTAATAGAATCTAAGATGTTGGAGACTATTAAATTAAAAGATGAATATAGACAAGAAAATGGAAGTAATATAATTACTCTTGCATATGATATTAGAAATAAAAATATTAATGAAGATATATTTAATATAAAAGATGACCTTACATTTATTAGATGTTTAGATAGTGAAGTAATTAATAATATAATAGATGTTTATAATACTTATAAAGATTTAGATTATCATGATTTACAAATACTTGTTCCTATGTATAAAGGAATAAATGGAATAGATATAATTAATTCAAGATTACAAGAATTATTTAATAAAAAATCTAATACTAAAAATGAAATAAGAGTAGGAGAGGTTATATTTAGAGAAGGAGATAAAGTAATACAACTTACTAATATGCCTGATGATAATGTATATAATGGAGATATAGGGATTATTTCTAAAATAGAAAACAATAAAAAGAAAGAGATTCATATAGATTTTGATGGTAATGTAGTTAAATATACTCCTAGTAATTTTAGTAATTTTAGATTAGCTTATTCTATTAGTATTCATAAATCACAAGGTAGTGAATTTGATGTAGTTATTATTCCTATAGTTAAAGGTTATAATAAGATGTTATATCAAAAACTTATATATACTGCAGTTACTAGATGTAAAAGTAAGTTATATTTAATAGGTGATATTGAGGCTTTAAAATATGCAGCTATTAATGATAGAGATGATAATAGAAGAACTACTATTAAAGATTATTTGATTAATGGTATAAAATAGTTTTATTAATTCATAATAATATTAGAGGTGATATTATGAAAATGACTATTACTATGGCAGTAGTAGGTGGACTTGCTATTGCAGGAGCTATTTATTTTATTAAAAATCCTAATAAATTTAAAATGATTAAGGATATGGAAGTAGATACTATGAATAAAATGAATAAATTAATTGAAGAAAAATAAACAGATAAATCTGTTTATTTTTTTAGTATTTATGCTATAATGATAATAGGTGAAAATATGAAGAGTAGCAAAAGAAAAAATAAAATACTTTTACTAATAATACTTATACTTGGTATAAGTATTGGTTTTGCTATGCTTTCAACTACTTTAAAAATAAATGGAGATACAATTATTAGAAAAAATAATTGGGGTGTTTATTGGGATAAGGATAGTATAAAAGTAACAGATGGAAGTGTAGATAGTAGTATTCCTGTAGTTAGTGATGATGAAGAAAAAAATACAGTATTAACTTGGAGTGCTAATTTAAGCTTACCAGGTGATTTCTATGAGTTTACTATTGATGCGGTTAATAGTGGTAGTTTAGATGCAATGATTATAAACATTGATGAATCAGTAACTCCTGAACTTCCAAATTATATTAAATATTCTGTAACATATGCAGATGGTACTGTTCCTGAAGAAAAACAAGTATTTCCAAAGGCAACTAAGGATGGTAATACAATTATTCCTACTCGCGAAAAATATAAAATAAGAGTAGAAGTATTAGATACAATGACAAGGGAAGATGTAGCAAATATACCTGAAGGTGGTATTTCATATACATTTAGTTATGAAATACAATTTGCTCAAGCTGATGAAACAGCATTAAATAAAAATTTCTTTTCAACTGCTAGTTGGAATGAAATAATAGCTGCTTATCATAATGGTAATCCTGAAAGATCATTAGTATATGCAATGGAGAATAATGTAAAAAGAAAAATTACATTAGATTTAGACCATGATGGAACACCTGAAACAGATGCAAACCTTAGAATAGCAAATTTATCTAAACCTAGTGAATGTAATAACTCTGATTATTCTCAAACTGCATGTGGTTTTGTTATAGAATTTGCTGAATTAGTAACTACACATAAGATGAATTATTATGATAAATCTAGTTATGCTCATAATGAAGGTGAAGGTACTTGGGGTGGATATGAAAAGTCTGATATGAGAGCATATTTAACTGGTGGTATATATGCTAGAGAAGGAATTGATTATAGTGGTGTTTCTTACTTTGATTCTTTACCTAGTGATTTAAAAAATAAAATAATTACTACGAAAATATCATCTTCAAGTAATCGTGCTGGTTCTACTTATACTTCTTTTGTTAATGATAAAATATATTTATTATCACCTGTAGAAGTATGGGGAAATAAAGTGGCTAATGCTGATTTAGAATATGATATAAATTTTGATAAATCTAGGCAATTAGATTATTATGATGTAATTGGTGCTCAAGCGGATGAAGATCATTGGGATAAAGCTAGTAAGCCGGTGTTAAATCCTGATCAACAAGATTGGGAAGGAGTACCACCTGAATGGAGTAAAGGATTCTGGGCATTACGTGAAGCTTATTGTAATCCAAGTTATGATAGTAGTTTTTATCGTGTTTTAATAGGAGGACATATTGGGTGGACATATTCTGTTAATGCTCATGGAGTAAGTCCTGCATTTAGAATAGCTGAATAGATAGGTGATGTTATGAAGAGTAAAAGACGAAGAAATAAAATACTTTTACTTATTATACTTTTATTAGGAATAAGTATCGGTTTTGCTATACTTTCAACTACTTTAAAAATAAACGGAGATACAATTATTAAGAAAAATAATTGGGGTGTTTATTGGGATGAAGATAGTATAAAAGTAACAGAGGGAAGTGTAAATGGTAGTCTTCCTGTAGTTAGTGATTATGAAGAAAAAAATACAGTATTAACTTGGAGTGCTAATTTAAGCTTACCAGGTGATTTCTATGAGTTTACTATTGATGCGGTGAATGGAGGAACACTTGATGCAATGATAGTAGGAATAGATGATGATGTTACTCCGGCGCTTCCAAGTTATATTAAATATTCTGTAACTTATGCAGATGGAACTATTCCTGATGATTATCATTTGTTAAAGAAAGCTGTTAATGAACCAACTAGAGTAAAGTATAGAATAAGAGTAGAAGTGTTAGATTCAATGACAAACGAAGATTTAGCAAATGTACCTGAAGGTGGTATTTCATATACATTTAATTATGAAATAACATATGGACAAGCAGATGAAAGAGCAATTCTAAGGCCTACATTTTTTGGAACTGCAAGTTGGGATGAAATTGTAAATGAATATAATACAGGTGATAAAGATGATATTCTTTTATATAATATGAAAGAAGGAACTTCTAGAAATGTTTCTCTTGATTTAGATTTTGATGGTATCAATGAAACAAATACAAATCTTAGAATAGCAAATTTATCTAAACCTAATGAATGTAGTAATTCTAACTTTTCACAAAGTGCATGTGGTTTAGTTATTGAGTTTACTGAAGGACTTATTCGACATAGATATAATCCAGAAGGAAATGAAAGTTGGGGTCATTCTACTGTAAATGGTGGTTATGCTAAAGGTAGTTGGCAATATAGTGATATAAGAGCTTATTTAAATGGAACTATTTTTGAAAAAGAAAATATCAATTATAATACGACTGGTTTATATAGTGCTTTACCTAATGATTTAAAAAATAAAATAATTGATACGAAAGTTGTTACAGGTTATGGACAAGATGATTCGAGCATTTTTACTACAGAGGATAGATTATATTTAATTTCACCGAAAGAAATATATGGGTCTAATATAGAAGGATATGATATGGCAGCTGATTTGACAAGACAATTTGATTATTATAATCATATTGGAGCAACTTCTGATAATTATAAAGTGACTGTAAAATATAAAGCAAATCATGAACAGAGTATTGATGAAAATGTGTGTTGGCCTTGGTTACGTACTCCATATTATCAATGGTCTGGAAATTTCTTTACTCAGGATGGAACGGGTAGACCTAACAGTGCACTATCTACTGATAATGGATGGGTAAGTCCTGCATTTAGAATAGCTGAATAAAAGAAGAATAATCTTCTTTTTTTATGTATAAATTGTCGAATAATGGAAATTATATTTATGAGGTGTATTTATGAAGAAAATTATTCTTTTAATTTTATTATTATTTCCTATAAATGTGTTTGCTTATTCAAATGAAGTAATAGTAGGAGGTGAAACTATAGGTATAGAAGTACATTCTAATGGTGTTTATGTAGTGGGGTTTTATCCTGTTAATGGGAAAAATATAGGAGAAGATGCTGGCTTTTTAGTAGGGGATATTATTAAAAAAATAAATGATGTAGATATTAATAATATTACTAGTTTAAATAGTATTTTAGATTCTGATTCATTATATAAATTTAGTGTTTTAAGAAACGGTAAAGAAATAATAATACCTATAGTTTTAGAGGAAGAAGATAGTTCTTTAAAAACTGGTTTATATGTTAAAGATACTATTAATGGTATTGGAACTCTTTCTTATATTGATCCTGAAACTAAAGTGTTTGGTTCATTAGGGCATGAAATCCTTGAGAGTAAGAGTTATTCTAAATTTGAGATAAAAGATGGTTCTATTTATTCATCTAATGTATCTAATATAAAGAAAAGTGTTAATGGTACTGCGGGTGAAAAGAAAGCTATTATAGATAAAACAGAAGATATAGGTAGTGTTAATATTAATTCTAATAAAGGATTGTTTGGTAAATATGATGAAGATTATTCTAATAGAGAAATACTTTCTGTTGGAGATATTTCTTCTATTAAGAAAGGTAAGGCTAGTATTAGAACAGTTATTAATAATGATAATATAGAAGATTTTGATATAAATATATTAAGTATTGATGAAGATAATTCTACTAAAAATATTTTATTTGAGATTACTGATAAGAGATTACTTTCTAAGACAGGTGGTATTGTTCAAGGAATGAGTGGGTCTCCTATAATACAAGATGATAAAATAATAGGAGTAGTTAATTATGTAATAGTTGATAATACAAAGAGAGGTTATGGTATATTTATAACTAAAATGTTAGAAGAAGGAGATAAAGTATTAGAGTAGATTAAATCTACTCTTTTTGTTATAATAATAATGGAAGTGATACAATGATACAATTACCTTATTACATTGGAAAAAATATAAGAAGTGAGCTTAATAGAATTTATATAAATAACAATATGCCTGAACCTGAAGAAATTAGCAAATTAAGTGAAGGAGCAAAATTTGAAAATTTTTTAGAAAGTGAATTTGATTTGATCACTAGTTTAAGAGTTGATGCTGAAGTATATCAATATTTACCACTATTTAAAAATGTTAAAAAGTTATATATTAATTTAGCTGATTCTATTACAGATGAATTAATTAAACCTATACTTGATTTATATCCTAATTTAGTGGAATTAACTATTGAGGGACAAAAGGGCCTTAAGCGTGTTGATTTATCTAATAATAAAAAATTACGTAAATTAGTAATATCTTCTAATCCAGATTTAGAATTTATAAGTGGTATTGATGAATTATCAGAGTTGAAAGAATTTACTTTTTATGACAATAATAATTATTATAAAAAAGATGATTTATTAGATAATGTAGTGGAACTTTCTAAAAAATATTCTAGATTAGATTTAGATGTTTTATTATATCCTAGATTAATGGAAAAATTTACTAACGATGGGTATTCAAAAGAGGAAATAAATAATTTATTACATAAATTTAATTGGAGTGAAAAAGTTATTACTGGTAGTGAGACTAAACTTACATATACAGCCTATGAAATGAGTAAAGTTTATGAAAAAATTGGAAAAATTATTGCCGAAAATATTAAAAATTCAGATAGTGATATAGAAAAATATGCAATTATTTATCAATGGATGTGTGACAATGTTAAATATAGTTTTGATAATCATGATTCATTTGGTAGGGCTAATGGTACATATAATGCATTAATTTATGGTGATGGTGTATGTGAAGGCTATACAAAGACAATGCAATTTCTATTAGAAACTGTAGGTATTTCATCATTTGATATATCATGTTTTGGTGGTAAGGTAGAAGACGAAAGAAAACTACAAGGCTTTGCCTCTATTAATGGAGAAAAGCCTGCTACTGATTTTAAATCTAATCATTCAATTTTATTCGTTTCTATTGATAAAAACTGGTATTATAGCGATGTTACTTGGGATGCAGATAGATATCAAAATGGTCGTGATAGAAATTATTTTCTTTTAAGTGAAAAAGATATGTCTAAAGATCATTATGGATTGAAACATCAAAGTTATATTACTATAGGAGAAAGTATTGCGCCATCTCAATTTACTATGTTAATGAGTTTTGCTAAGGATAGATTAAATAATTCAAAGAATTTAAATAGTATGTTTGAAAATGAAAGTCAAGATAATAATAGTGATAATAAAATATTGTAATTAAGTATTTTTATGATAAAATATTATTAGAGTAGGAGTGGTTGTATGTATATAGATTTAATAGTTTTAATTATATTAATAGTATTAGTTTTAATGTTTTTCAAAAGATTTTCATCATTTGTATTTTTAATGGCTATTGTTGATATAACACTTAGAATTTTAACATTTATTAAAAATAATATAGGACTAAGAGATGTAAGTAACATTATAGGAAAGTATTTACCTGAGAGTATGTTTGGTATTATTAATAGATATACAGAAAATGGTAGTTTATTTAATATAATACTTAAATGGGCTTTTGTAATTATAATGATATTTTTCTTAAGTTATATAATTAAAATATTTATTAAAAAGAAAAAAATATAAGAGAACTTTTTAGTTCTTTTTTTAATTGACATACTAGAATATAAATTATATAATTTGAATATAAGATAGGAGAATAGTATGAATCGAAGAAAGAATAAAAAAATAACATACTTATTGCTATTATTATTAGGAATAAGTATAGGTTTTGCAGCACTAGCAACAACATTAAAGATTAATGGTACAGCTAATATTGGTAAAAACACATGGAATGTATATTGGGACAATGTAGATAACGAAGATGGAGTAGAAGCAGTAACTCCAACAATAGGACCTGATGAAAATAGTGTTCCTAAATCAGTAGTAACTTGGGAAGTAGTTTTAAATACTCCAGGTGATTATTATGAGTTTACAGTAGATGCAGTTAATGCAGGTACAATTGATGCTGAAATTACTGAAATAGTTTCTAAGTATGGTGATAGTGTAATACCTAATACAATAGATGAAAATAATCCATCACCAGTACCAAGTTATATTAAATATAGTGTGGTATATGCAGATAATAATGAAAAACCAGCTGTTGGAGAAAAACTATTAAAAGCATCTGATCCAACAGATGAAAATACTTTTACAAGAAAAACATATAAAATAAGAGTAGAGTATGATAAAGATGCAGTAACAAATTCTATAATAAATGAAATGGCTGATGAAGGGGAAAGCCATACATTTAGTTTTGAAGTTAAATATGGACAAGCTACACCTAGTGATGAAGATCCTATAGCAGCAAGAATTGCTGAAATAGAAGCAGATCCTGAGTCTCATAGAAATCCAGAACAAGATACAACTAATAGAGATATTGGTTTAGACGAAAATGGTAATGTAATAGATCTTGATTGGTGGACTGATGAATATGGTAATAGGGATTATTCTTTAAGAGTAATTCGTGATCCTTTAGCTCCTGGGGAAGGAGGAACACTTGTTGATAATGAAATAGTATTAGGTGTATATTATGATGCTGATTCGCCTACTAGTTGGCGTAGTGGTGTAGAAACAATAGCAACAGCTTCTGAAAATGTAGTTAATGGTGAATGTATTGCACCAATCCCTGCATATATTATGTTTGCAGATTCTGATGAATTTTATCCTGTAACAGAGATATCATATGCTTTTGGATCATATGGTGAATCTGATAAAAATGAAATTAGCAAAATGCCTCGCTTGCCTAAAACTATAACCAGAATTGGTGAAGCTGCATTCTGGTATCTTGATAGTTTTGAAGACGTAGAAATTCCAAAACAAGTAGAGTATATTGGTGCAAATGCATTTCAAGATTCATTTAATTCAAGTGGGGAAAATAATACATTAACATTTGAAAATGGTTCACAATTAAAAAGAATTGAAATATTTGGTTTCTATCGTAATAATATTAAAGGAAATTTAGTATTGCCAGATTCAGTTACATATATTGGTTTAGATGCATTTACAGAAAATGCTTTTACATCAGTATCGTTCCCAACATCAGCTCAATATTTTGTGGATTATTATACTCCAGAAGAACATTATGGTCCATATGGTTCATTTGATAATGATACTACAATAATACGTAGATAAAACGACAAATAAGTCGTTTTTTTATTTATATAATTTATTTGGTGATTATATGAATGTTTATATAGAAGAAGTATTTATATTAAATTTTTTATTAGATTTTATGATACTTTATGGTACTAAGAGAATTTTAAAAAGAAATAATAAATTAATAAGAGTAGTAATTGGTAGTATAGTTGGAAGTTTTACTACTTTTTTATTATTTATAAGTATTAGTAATTTTATATTACTTATTTCAAAATTAATAGTTAGTGTTTTATTAATAATAATAGTATTTGGATTTAAAAATATAATTAAAAATACAATATACTTTTATTTACTTAGTATTATTATTGGAGGAAGTGCTTATTTATTTAATATTAAAAATAAATATTTCTTAGTACTTAGTAGTTTTATAGTAATAGTAATTTTAATTAAAGAATTTTTATCTTATAAAGAAATATATTCTAATAAATACTTAGTTACTATTTTTATTAATAAAAAGAAATATTTATTAGAAGGATTTATTGATACTGGGAATAGATTAGTAGATCCTATTAGTAAAAAAAATATAATACTTACTAATATTAAATATGATGAAGATAATGTTATATATGTACCTTATAAAGCTCTTAATACTAGTGGGATTATATCTTGTGTTAGACCTGATAAAGTTATTATAAATAATCATGAATTTAATTGTTTAATAGGAGTTAATTGTGAGAAGTTTAAAATAGAAGAGGATTGTATATTACCAAATAAATTTAAGGAGGAATTATGTTTATAATTAAATTTTTAAGAAAAATATTTTTTAAGGTATGTAGTTGTTTTTATGTAGGAGCTACTGATAAATTGCCTGAGCCATTAAGTAAGGAGGAAGAAGATTATTATGTAGAGTTAAAAGAAAAAGGAGATGTGCTTGCAAAAGATAAGTTGATTGAACATAATTTAAGATTAGTTGTATTTTTGGCTAAGAAGTATGAAAATACTGGAGTTGATTTAGAAGATTTAGTAAGTATTGGTTCTATTGGTTTAATTAAAGGAATTAATACTTTTACAAGCAGTAAAAATATAAAACTTGCAACTTATGCATCTAGGTGTATTGATAATGAAATATTAATGTTTTTAAGAAAAAATAAGAAAATCAAAAGTGAAGTTTCAATAGATCAAGCACTATCATTAGACTCGGATGGAAATGAATTACACTTAGAAGATATCATTGGAACTCCAAAAGATGAAATAACTAAGTCACTTGAAAAGGAGAATGATAAAGAATTAATACTTAAGGAAATACTTAGTCTAAAGCCTAGAGATAGAGAAATTATGATACTTAGATATGGTTTGCTTGGAAGTGATGAGTTTACTCAAAAAGAAGTGGCAGATAAATTAGGTATTTCACAGAGTTATATTTCTAGAATAGAAAAGAAAGTTATCAGAAAATTAAAATTACTTATTAATACATGAAAAAGATGCTTATGCATCTTTTTCTATGTATATATTTTCTAATATTTCATAATCATTTAAATTTTTAATTTTATCTTTAGAAATATTAGCAATATAAGTTATTTTATCATCAAAAGTTTTTTCTATTATATTATTTCCTAATATATAGTTTATTTGTTTTTCTAAAGTGTAATCAAAACTTATTTTTATTTTATATCCTTCTTCTAAATATATAAATTCTTCTTGTTTTAATGTTTCTGTGACTGATTTTGTATAGGCTCTAACTAAACCTCCAGCGCCTAATTTTATTCCTCCGAAGTATCTTACAGTTATTACTAATACATTATTTAATCCTTCTTTTTCTAATACATTTAACATAGGTCGTCCTGCAGTATTTGCTGGTTCATTATCATCACTAGAATATCCTTCATTATTGTAAATATAAGCATATGTATGGTGAGTTGCTTTTGGATGAAGACGTTTAATTTCATCTAGATATGTTTTAATATTATTATTCTTTAATCTATAAATATAAGTAATAAATCTTGAATTTTTAATTATTATTTCATTAGATATGTCATATTTAACAGTTTTCATTAAATCACCTATAAATATTATACAATATATTTAAAAATAGTGTTATAATAATTCTAGGAGGGCTATTATGTTTAAGAAACTTAAAGATAAAGAAGTTGATGTTACTAGTTTAAATCATATATTAAAAACAGGAAGTAAATTAATTAACATTGGATATTTTATGGCTATTATTGCTTTAATATTACTAGGAACATATTTATTAAAAGAATGGAAATTATTAAAATATATTGGTGAATTTATTATAGTTATTTCTCCAATATTTATAGGTATTATTATTGCTTGGTTTTTTGATCCATGGGTTACATGGTTACAAAAAAGAAAGGTACCTAGAGTTATTGGTTGTATATTAATGTATTTATTAATGTTTGGAGTAATTGCATTAATTATATATTTACTTGTACCTGCGCTTATTGATCAAATAAAGGATTTTGTTAGTGCAGCTCCTTCAATATTTAATGAAATATCTGAATTCATTGTAAGAGTTATTGATAGATTTGATCTTAATGAAATGATTAATATTAAAACAGTTAAATCTACTTTAACTACAACTGTTACTGAATATGGTATTAGTATTGGTTCAAGTATGCCTGAACATATATTTAGTATTGGTAAAAGTATTTTTGGATTTGGATTAAACTTAGTATTAGGTTTAATGATTGGTTTCTATTTATTATTTGATTTTGAAAGAGCAAATGCTGGTTTATATAAATTAATGCCTACTAATTGGAAAGATGGTTATAAAACATTAACTCATCGTATTAATACTTCTTTAAGAAGTTATGTACAAGGTGTATTAATGGTTATGACTTTAGTATTTATAACTCAAAGTATAGGTCTTACAATAGCTGGAATGAAAGCACCAATATTATTTGCATTATTCTGTGCAGTTACTGATGTTATTCCATATTTTGGACCATATATTGGAGCAATACCTGCAGTTATTGTTGGATTTACTATTAGTCCTATTACTGGTATTTGTGTAATTATTTCTATATTAGTAGTTCAATTATTAGAAAACAATTTCTATCAACCTATAATTATGGGTCATACCATGAAATTACATCCAGTTACTATTATGGTAGGATTGTTAGTATTTGAACATTTCTTTGGAATACTTGGTATGATTATTGCTACTCCATGTATTGCATGTGTTAAAGTAATTTTATTATTTATTTTAGAACAAACAGGATATATTAAATATTTAAAAGGTGATAGTGAAGATAGACTTGAAATAGAACCTACAGAGATTAAAAAAGTAAGAAAAAAATAGTTGAATAAATATTGTTTATTTGCTAAAATATTAATGTAATAAATGTTGACGGAAGATAAGTATAAATATGATTTATTAAAGAGAGACTTTGGTTGGTGTGAAAAGTTATAATAGTATTTAGAAAGCTACTTCTTAAGTTTATCGGGTAATACCGTTATCTAATTAAGTTAAATAAAGGATGGTACCGTCGTAAGACTCCTTGTACCATCTTTTTTTGTTTATAGGAGGATATATGAAAATATTTATTATTGGGGGAGAAGCGGGTAGTGGTAAATCTACATTAGGTAATTTATTAAAGGAAGAATTAAAAGATTATGGATATAAGCCTTGTGTTATGCAAATAACTAATCCATTATATAGTTATGCTAGAAACTATTTTAATTATGATCCTAAAAAAGATGCAAAACCTCGTGAATTTCTTCAAAAGATGGGTATTGAAATTATTAGAGAAAAATTAGGTAAAACTCATTTTCTACTTGATAGGCTTTATGAAGATATCGAAATACTTAGTAATTTTTTTGATGTGTTTATTATTACTGATGCAAGACTTATTGATGAATTTTTAAGTATAAAAGCTAAATATGAAGATGTAGTATCTATTAAATTAATTAGAAATAATTATGATAATAAATTAAGTGTAGATGAAAAAAATCATATTACTGAAAAAGAAATTTCTTTATATAATGATTTTGATTATATTATAGAGAATAAAGGATTAAATGAATTAAAAGAAAAAGCATTAGAAATTATACATAATACGGAATTGGAGGATAGATAATATGATTATTGCGATAGATGGTCCTGCAGGTGCTGGTAAAGGTACTGTTACTAAAAAAGTAGCAGAAAAACTTAATTTAGTTT
Source organism: uncultured Caryophanales bacterium (assembly GCA_946628045.1). The sequence continues at coordinate 69,541 of CAMOVZ010000005.1, read as the reverse complement.
ATATAGATACAGGTGCTATGTATAGATGTGTTGCTTTATATAGTTTAAGAAATAATATAGTAGATGATTCTGATAAGATTATTGAAAATTTAAAAAATATTAGAATTAAATTTGATGAGAATGGTAAAACATTTTTAAATGATGAAGATGTATCTAGTGAAATAAGAAGTATCGAAGTTACTAATGTAGTTAGCAAAGTTTCTACTATAATAAGAGTTCGTGAAGAGATGGTAAGGCAACAAAGAGAAATGGCTAAAGGACTTAATGTTATTATGGAAGGGAGAGATATAACTACTGTAGTATTTCCTAATGCAGATTTTAAGTTTTATTTAGATGCAACAGTCGAAGAGCGAGCAAGAAGAAGACAATTACAAAATGAAGAAAAGGGTATTACTTCTAATTATGAAGAAATAAAACAAAGTATTATTGATAGAGATTATAATGATATGCATAAAGAAGTAGGAGCTCTTAAGAGATGTGATGATCAAATATATATTGATTCTACTAATATGAGTATAGATGAAGTAGTAGATTTTATAATAGAAAAGATAGGTGAAGTAAAATGAAATATATGAGTCATGATGATATTAGAAAAACTTGGTTTAAATTTTTTGAAAGTAAAGGACATAAGATATTTGAATCTGCATCATTAATACCTGTTAATGATGATAGTTTATTATGGATTAATGCTGGTGTTGCTCCTTTAAAAAAATATTTTGATGGAAGAGAAGTACCATCTTCACGTAGAATTACTAATATACAAAAGTGTATTAGAACTAATGATATAGAAAATGTTGGTATTACAAAGAGACATCAAACTTTCTTTGAAATGATGGGAAATTTCTCTGTAGGAGATTATTTTAAGAATGAAGCAATTGCTTTTGCTTTTGAACTTCTTACTTCAGAAGAATATTTTGGTATAGATAAGGATTTAATTTATGTAACTGTTTATTCAAAAGATTTTGAAGCTAGAGATAGATGGATTGATGTAGGACTTGATCCTAAACATATTATTCCATTAGATGGTAATTTTTGGGAAATAGGTACTGGACCTTGTGGACCTGACTCTGAAATATTCTTTGATAGAGGAAGTGAATATGATCCAAATGGTGATGCATTTAAATTATTTACTCAAGATAAAGATCAAGAACGTTTTGTAGAAATTTGGAATAATGTATTTAGTCAATTTAATGCTACTGAAGGATTAGCTCGTGAAGATTATCCAGAACTTCCTAGTAAAAATATAGATACAGGTGCAGGATTAGAAAGATGGTGTTGTATATTCCAAAATGTTGATTCTAACTTTGAAACTGACTTATTTAAACCAATAATTAAACATATCGAAGAACTTGCAGATGCAGAGTATGTTGGACAAAAAGAATTTAAAATTATAGCAGATCATATTCGTGCAATTACTTTTGCTTTAGCAGATGGAGCTGCTTTTGAAAATGTAGGTAGGGGTTATGTATTAAGAAGGCTTTTAAGAAGAAGTGTTAGAATGGGAAAAGCTTTAGGATTTAATGAGCCATTCCTTTATAAAATAGTAAGTGATGTAGTTGATGTAATGAAGGAAGCTTATCCATACTTAGTAGAACGTAGAGCTTTAGTTGAAACTTTAGTACTTGAAGAAGAAAAATTATTCTTAAAGACACTTGAAGCTGGAGAAAGACGTTTAAAAGAATTAGTAGAAGAATCTAATGACGGGTATATTAGTGGAGAAGAAGCATTTAAATTATATGATACTTATGGATTCCCATTTGAGTTAACTCAAGAATATTTAAATGAATTAGGATATAAAGTAAGTAAAGATGAATTTGATAAATATATGAATGCACAAAAAGAATTATCTAAAGCAAATGTTAAAAATGTAAACTCTATGGCTAGTCAAAAGAAAGTGTTATTAGATTTTAAAGAAAAATCAGAATTTGCTTATGGTATTTATAGATTAAGAAGTAATGTAATTGCAATATTTTCTAAAGATTCTTTAGTTGATAGTATTGATCATGATACATATATCGCAACTGAGAGAACTTGTTTTTATGCTGAGAGTGGGGGACAAGTTAGTGATACTGGTATGATTATAGGAGATAATTTTAAAGCTCGTGTAGTAGATGTATTTAAAGCTCCTAATGGTCAACATATTCATAAAGTAAGACTTCTAGATGGAGTAATTACTGTTGGAGATACTTGTGAACTTATATTAGATAAAGAAAGAAGAAAAGAGATAGAAGTAAATCACTCTAGTGTACATATTCTTCAATACGCTCTACAACAAGTAGTATCTAAAAGTATTCACCAAGCAGGAAGTTATGTTGATAATGAAAAATTAAGATTTGATTTTAATTATACTGGTAAAATGACAGATGAAAAAATTCTTGAAGTAGAAAAGTTTATTAATAACATGGCTCATGAAAATATTATAGTATCTACTGAAATAATGCCTATTGATAAAGCTAAAGAAATGGGTGCTATGGCACTATTTAGTGAAAAATATGGTGATATGGTGCGTGTCGTTAAAATAGGTAAATCTATTGAATTATGTGGGGGAACTCACGTCGCTAATACAAGTGAAATTAAATCTCTTGCGATTACATTATGTGAATCTAAAGGAAGCAATGTATATCGTATAGAAGCTGTAACTAATGATAAAATAGCTGATACTTTAATAGATGTAATTAAGCCATATAATGATGAGAAAATTAAATTATTAATGAAGGCTCGTGAGATACTTGATGAAGCTAAACAAAGTGGTATAAAACTTGATTTTGATGTAGATATTAGTACTGATGAAGCTGTTAGCTATAAAGATATTATTTATAATAAAAATGAACTACAATATGTTCATCACGAAGTAAAAGAACTAGAAAAGAAATATTTCTCATTAAAAGAAAAGTCTACTTTACAAAATTTAGATATTTATCGTGAACATATAAAAGAAGTTAATGGTATTAATCGATTAGTAATGAAAGTAGATAATAAAGATATTAATTTATTAAAGAGTATTGCTGATACTTTAATAAATGAAATAAATAATGGATTTATCTTCTTTATAAATCAAAAAGACGATGGTAGTGTTAATTTTATTGCTAAAAGTAATTCTAAAGTTAATGCTGGATTTGTAGTTAAATCTATAGCTAATTTATATGATGGAAATGGTGGAGGAAGTCCTACTTTTGCTCAAGGTGGAGCTAAAAAAATAGATGATAATATAATTATTGAAATAGAAAAGGCTATTAATAATGGATAGTTATTTAATAGAGAGTATTGACTTCCTTTCTTTTCAAAAAGAAATAGATAAACTTATAAAAGAAAAAAAATTTTTAGATGCTTCTATTGATACTTTTGATTTAGAGGAAGTACCACTTGAAAATGCATTAGAAGACTTGGATACTTATGGTTTTCTTAGTAGTAAAAAGGTTATTATTTTAACTAATATAGAAAATTTAAAATATGATGAAAATAAGAAAGATTTAGAGCATTTATTTAAGTATATTAAAAATCCTAATCCAGATAATTTACTTATAATTTATTCTCATGGGAACAATACTTTAAAAACTATTAAAGAATTAAAAAAAATATGTAAAGTAATAGAAGTTAATATAAGTATAAAAGATTATATTAAAAATACTTTTAAAGATTATAAAATAGATTTTAAAGCTATTAATATGCTTGAAGAATATTGTTTAGGTGATTTTACTAAAGTAGTTAGTGAATGTGAGAAACTAAAAAATTATAAATATGATGATAAAGTAATTACTATTGATGATATAGATACTTTGGTAATGAAAAAACTAGGAGATTCTAGAGACTTAACTTTTGCTTTTTCTAGGAGTATAGCAGAAAAAGATAAAAAAACTGCTTTAAAAAATTATAAAGAATTATTAGAATATAATATAGAACCTCTTTCTATTATAGGTTTACTTGCTTCACAAATAAGAATTATATATCAAGTTAAATTATTAGAAGATAAAGGTATGAGAGATAAAGAAATAGCTGATACTTTATCTGAAAAAGAATTTAGAATTAAAAAGACAAGAGAACTTACTAGACTTTATAGTAAAGATGAGTTACTTATGTTAATGCAGGAACTAAGTAATATGGATTATAGATTAAAGACTGAAGATATTGATGGTAATAGTCTAATAGAATTATTTATATTAAACATCTAGAAATAGATGTTTTTTATTTACGTAAAAAAATGTTTATATCTTGTATTTAATTGATTATAGAAATTATATATTGTATAATGTAAATAAAATAGGAGGCTTTATGAAAAAGAATAAAAAAAGAAATAGAATAATGTTATTATTAATACTTTTATTAGGATTAACAATAGGTTTTGCGGCACTAGCCACAACATTAAAGATTAATGGTAATGCAAGTATTACTAAAAATATATGGAGTGTATACTGGGAACCAACTAGTGTTTCAGTAACACCGGGTAGTAAAGGAAATACTACTCCTACTGTAGAAAATGGTACTGATGGTAGTACAAATACAAAAGTTACTTGGAGTGTTAATTTTGAACTACCAGGAGACTTTTATGAGTTTACAGTAGATGCAGCAAATGCTGGTACTTTGGATGCAATGATAACACAAATAACTCCAACAGTACCACAAGATTTACCATCTTATATAAGTTATAGTGTAACATATGCTGATGGAATAGAACCAGCAGTAAATCACATATTACCAAAATGTACTAAATCAGGACAAACAATAACTCCAACAACAGAAAAATATAAAATAAGAATAGAATTTAAGAATACAATAACACCTGAACAAATGAATGTAATTCCAGACGAAGGTTTAAGTTATGATTTTGGATATGAAGTACAATATGGACAAGCTGATGAAAATGCAATACCAGTAACTACTGCTACAACATTTCAAGATGATTCGTTTGAGACTATAGTTACTAATATAAGACGTAACAAATCAGTTTATCCTGTTGGATCTACTAAGACAATTGAAATGGATTTAGATGGCGATAATACACCTGAAGAATATACTTTGAAAGTGTTAAATAATTCAACACCAAGTGAATGTTTAACTTCAGGTTTCTCACAAACAGCATGTGGATTTGTAGTATCAATTAATAATCCACGTACATACCGTAGAATGAATTATTATTCTGAAGTAAATCCAGTAGAGTCAAATGGCGATGGAAATAAAGGTGGATGGGAATACTCAGATATGAGAGCCTATTTAAATAGTGGTATATATACATATGAAGATGTAGATTATGTACAACAAGATGGAGAATATGTACAAGTTAAAACACCAAGTAATGTAGACTATACAGGAGTAGGAATAATAGATAAATTACCAGCAGCTTTAAAAAAATCAATAATTGATACATATGTTGTCTCAGGACATGGAGGAGTAGATAGTAGTAATTTTATAACAACAGATAAAATATATTTACTTTCACCACATGAAATATGGGAAGATTTAGATAATACGTTAGAAAATGATACAGCATATAATCAAACAAGACAATTAGATTATTTTAAATCAATGAATATTACACCAGATTATTATCAAGAATATGAAGACCGTGACTTAGTACCAGATACTTGGTTACGTAGTGGAGATATTGGAGATTCTTCATTCTGGACTGTGTCGCCATTTGGATATCCTGCTAATTGTACTGCTGATGAAAGTGGAGCATCAGTTTTACCAGTATTTAGATTAGCTGAATAATAAAAAGATAGTAATTATTTACTATCTTTAATTTTTTCTATTTTATCATATATTTCTTTTATAGTTTTTTCATATCCTATATCTTTAGGGTGATAATACTTTTTATTCTTTAATTTATCAGGTAGATATTGTTGTTTTACATAGGCATTTGGATAATCATGAGGATATTTATATTCGGTATTAGAACTGTCATTTTTTAAATGTTTTGGTATAGTTCCTACATTACCTTTTTCAATATCAGATAGTGCTTCATCAAAAGCGGTATGTGCTGTATTACTTTTAGGAGATAGGGCCATTTCTGTAACTATTGTTCCTAGAGGAATTCTTGCTTCTGGAAGGCCAACTCGTTCTGCTGCATTTATTGCGGAATCTAGTCTAGGTCCTATTGCAGGATTTGCTAGACCAATATCTTCATAAGCTATAACACTAAGTCTTCTATAAATTGAGTCTAAATCTCCTTCAGTTACTAATCGTGCTAAATAGTGAAGGGATGCATCTACATCACTTCCTCTAATTGATTTTTGAAGTCCTGATAGTACATCGTAATGACCATCACCATTTTTATCTGCGAAGAATACTGGACGATTATTTATACTTTTTATTTTATCTATAGTCACTTTTTTATCATCAGTAGAGTAGTAGGCTATCTCTAATAAGTTATAAGCATATCTTAGGTCATTACTAGAGATTTTTGCAATATACTCGAGTGTTTTATTGTCTATTACAATTCCGTCTAAATCTGGGTGCTTTATGGCCTTTTTTAGACCATCTATAATATCTTTTGTTTCTAATTCCTTAAGTTCAAATAATTGGCATCTACTTCTAATAGCTGGATTAATTGCATGGTATGGGTTAGAAGTAGTCATACCAATTAAAGTAATTAAACCACTTTCCATTACTGGTAATAACAGATCTTGTTTATCTTTATTTAATCTATGTATTTCATCCATTATAAGGACTAATTCACCATACATTTTTGCTTCTTCTATAACTGTATCAAAGTCTTTTTTGTTATTAGTAGTAGCATTTAAAAATCTATAATGAATATCAAGTTCATTTACTAAAGCGTTTGCGATACTAGTTTTCCCAATACCTGGTTTACCATAAAGTATCATTGAAAATAATTTTTTATTTTTAACTAAATTAGTAAGTATTTTATCTTTACCAATTAAATGATGTTGCCCTATAACATCTTTTAATGTTTTAGGAGCTAATTTTAATGCTAATGGAGTTGACATATTAATCACCTGTATATATTTTATCAAATAATATGGAAATTGTAAAAATGTATTAAATTTAGTATAATAGGTATAGGTGAAGTATATGAATATAGAAGATGCTATTAAAGATTTTTTAAATTATTGTATCTTTGAGAAAGGATTATCTGATAGAAGTAGAAAATCTTATGAAAATGATTTAGGTGTATATAAAGAGTTTTTAAAGAAAAGAAGTATTACTAATGTGTCTAATATTAAAAATACTGATATTAAGGATTTTTTAAAGAGTAGGAGTAATGAAGAGAGTTCTACTATAGCTCATAATTTAACAGTAATAAAGAATTTTCATATGTATTTAGTAAAAGAAAAAATTGTAGAAAATGATGTTTCTCTTTTTATTGATAGACCTAAACTTAGAAAAACTTTACCTAAAACTTTAAGTGTAGAAGACGTTGATAAATTACTTGATATTAAACTAGTTAGTCCATTTGACTATCGTAATAAAGCTATGTTAGAATTAATGTATGGTTGTGGTTTAAGAGTTAGTGAACTTATAAATTTAACTCTTAATGATATTGATATGACTAATTCTTTAATTAGAATATTTGGTAAAGGTAGTAAAGAGCGAGAAATTCCTATTGGAGAATATTCTATTTATTATTTAAAAGAATATTTAAATGTAAGGAATAATTTACTTAAAAATAAACCATGTAATAAGTTATTTATTAATAATCATGGATCTAGTATTTCTAGACAAGGTTTTTTTAAAATGTTAAAGAATTTATTAAAAGAAAAGGGATTAAATCAGGATATATCACCTCATACTTTGAGACATTCTTTTGCGACTCATCTAATTAATAGGGGAGCAGATCTTAGAAGTATACAAGAGATGTTGGGTCATTCTGATATTTCTACAACTAAAATATATACTAAAGTAAGTGATGAAAAGGTATTGGAAGAATATAAGATGCATCACTATCGTAGTACAAAGGAGTAATATTATGAAATTTAAAAGAATTTTTTTACTTATAATAGATTCATTAGGAGTAGGGGAAACATTAGATGCTGTTAGTTTTGGTGATAGTGGTGCTAATACATTAGGACATGTTCTAGAAAAGTGTGATTTATTTATTCCTAATTTAAAGAAAATTGGTTTTTTAGATACATTAAATATGAGTGATAATAATAATGTAGATGCTTATTATACAATTATTAAGCCTCAATCTTTATCTAAAGATACATTAAATGCCCATTATGAAATGTTTGGTATTCAAAATACTATTCCATTTAAAACATTTAATCAAGGATTTACTTTTGATATATTATCAGCTATAGAACAAATTACTGGTAGAAGTATTATTGGTAATATTTGTTGTAATGATGATAAAGTTATTCAAGAATTAGGAGAAAGACAATATAATTATGGATCTTTAATTGTATATACTTCAAGTGATTCTGATATTCAAATAGCTGCTCATGAAGATTCTATTCCTATTGCTACTCTTCATGAATATTGTGAGAAGATACGTACATTAATTGAAAAATTAGATTGGAAGATTGCTAGAGTAATTGCAAGACCATTTAATGGTACACCAGGTAATTATAAATTTATTAATAGTGGTAGACGTGATTATACTTTAAAGCCTCCTAAAAAGAGTTTATTTGACGAATTAAATGAAGCTAATTATAATGTTATTGGTATTGGTAAAATAAATGATTTATTTGATGGACAAGGTATTAATAAAACTATTAAAGCTACTAATAATAATGAAGCTATTAATAAATTAACTGATATAATGGATAAGAATTTTACTGGACTTTGTGTAACTAATTTATGTGATTTTGATTCATTATATGGAACTGTTAAAGATGTTGAAGGGTATGCCAAGACTATAGAAGAGTTAGATGTAGATATACCTATTATTTTAAATAAATTAGAGTTAGATGATTTATTAATAATAACATCAGATCATGGTAAAGATCCAACATTTAATGATGGTAATTCTCATACTAGAGAAAACTTACCTTTAATTCTATATAGTAGAAATTTCAAAAAGCCTAGACGTTTAGCTCAATTATCAACTTTGGCTGACATTGGTGCTTTAATTGCAGATAATTTTGATTTAAAAGAATTAGAAATTGGTAAAAGTATTCTAGATGAATTAGAGTAGAGGAGATATTATGAATAAAGGTTTAATAATAACATTAAGTATAATAGGAGGACTTATTGGATTAGCTATTACTATAGTGGCAATTATAATTATAGTTCGTACTGTAAATGGTTGTGGTAGTAATGATCCTGATGAACCAGTAGATTATAAACCAATTATATATTTATACCCTATGGAAGATACTTTGATTACTATTAAATTAGGTAAACCTAATAACCTTACAGTAACTTATCCAATATATAATGATGGATGGACTGTTTTAGCTAAACCTGATGGTACATTAATTGATATTAAAACTAATAGACAATTATATTCTTTATATTGGGAAGGTAAACATACTGAACCTATTAAATTAGATGAAGGATTTATAGTTAGTAGGAAAGATACAATTAAATTCTTAGAAGAAAAACTTGCAATACTTGGGCTTAATGAAAAAGAAAGCGAAGAATTTATTATTTATTGGTTACCTAAATTACAAGAAAATAAATACAATTATATTAGATTTGCTGATATAAATGAAATTAATAAGAATATGCCTTTAGAATTATCTAAAGAACCTGATACAATGATAAGAATTTTAATGCAATATAAAGCGTTAGATAAACCTATTAAAGTAAAAGAACAAAAACTAAATAAAGTAAATAGAGTAGGTTTTACTGTTGTAGAATGGGGAGGAACAATTATTAAATAAATGGGGTAGATCCCCTATTAAAAAAAGAAGCATTATTTGCTTCTTTTCTTTTTATTCATACTATTACTTTCTGAAGTAACTTCATATTCATTGTCTGTAATAGTACTTTTATTTTTTGCAAAGTTTGAAGTAGAGGAGTTACTACAATTTCTATTGCATGAATCCCCTACTTTAGAACAATTCAAATTACAAACTCTATTTCGTTTCTTTTTCATTAAATTAACCTCCTGTTATTATGATGTACTATTATTTTAATTTTATACCTATATCCTTATATTATATATAATAAAGGATATAAGGCTTCATTTTCGTAAATTTAGCCTAACAACTATACGTCTAATTAATTCTAAATTCACGAGATTTAATTTCGTAATTTTAGGTGATGAACTATCCATCTTTTTATATCTAAATCGCTTAGAATACACCCTACTTTTTAGGATAAAAGTGAGTAGTATAGGAGTGATATCTATATCTATATAATATATAAATATAATGATAATAATAATAAATAACTGTAAAATAAATTTTTAATTGAAAATTTTTCTTTTTAAATTTAAATTTTATTTATATAAATTATGTTATAATTAGTTTGTAATTAAATTATTTTAAAAAACTAGTTAAATATTACTAGGGGAGTCATTATATATAAATAAATATATATAGAAGTTAACATAATATCAATTATAGGAAGTTATCTTCTCTTGAATCAAACCCCACTATCTACTAAAAATCATAAATAAAAGTAATGATTAATTTCATTACTTTTTTTCTTTATTTTTATCTTTATTTATTAAATAAATTATTAGAAATATTATACCTCCTAAAAATATTAATCCTAATATTCCTAATAATACTAATATTAATATAATAGTTATATTCATATATACTTCTCCTCTACTCTATAAGAAAAAGACTACTAAATAGTCTTAAACTTTTCTTGATTGAATTTCTGCTATTTTTTCAAATACTTCTTTAGCATTATCTTCATTTATTTCTGTATATCCTAGTTCTTTTAATGCTTGAATTTTAACAGTATTTAATTCTTGTGTACGTGATAATTTTTCTTCCTTTTTTTGCTCTATACTTTGTACAAATCTCTTATGTGATTCAGCTAATTTTACTTTAGATGAACCTCCATTATTATATAAAGTCATAGCACTAAACATAATACTTTCAAATACAAATTGTTTATCTTTATTAAAGTTAAATTCTAATGGATCAGCAAATCCTAATGATTTAGACATAAATGCTAAGATATATTTTAATTCTTCATTTGTTTCCATTGATTGTAGGAAATTATATAAATATACATAAGTATTATATGTATCTTTAGTTTTATCAGTAGAAAGTTTTTCTTTTAATAAATTAATAATATCTGATAGTAGTTCTTGTTCTTTTTTATTAAATCCTTTTAAATCAGAGATTATTTCTTTAGATGAAGTATCTTTAACTCCTTCATTTAATCTATTCTCTACTTCAATGATATATTCACCTGTAATTTTAATTTTACTTAATTCATTTATATCTTCTACATTTAATAAACTTAATAGTTTAGCTGCTTTTTCTTTTGGCCAATTTGCCATATCATCTATTGCTAAATAGTTATATAACATTTGTCTTGATACTCCTAAATATTTAGCTAAACGTACTTTACTAATTCCTAACTCAGTTAATACTGTATTTAATTCTTTCATGTTATTTATCCTCCTAATATAATTATATATGTTGGAGTGTAAAATATCAAGTGTAAATTGACACTTTTTAATTAAATTAAATGAATTAGTATTCTAGGTATTAACATTATTTCTATTAAACTACTTATTATTATACTTATAAATATAAATAAATATATTTTTATATATCTTTTTGTGATTAATTTTAATCTATAATCTTTCTTTAAAAATAATACTTTTATTAAGATAATTGAATAATTAATTGAATAATAAAGCAATATAAAATAAAGTAATATATTTAATATACTAGGTAATAGATATATAAGTATAAATAATATATTTATATATTTTATATTTATAATAAAAAATATTATTTCTAATGAGAGTAATATTACTTTGAATATATATATTCCAACTACTATAGGTATTCCTATTATAGATATACCTAATACCCATATTGTAGATGATGTTATTAGGTTATTTGAAAGTGTTTTATATAGAGTAGATATATTATTTATTTTAGAGGTTTTTATAGTGTTTTTAAGGGTAATTATATTATTAGATATTTCTTCTTTTATATCTTTTGGTAGTGTTATACTTATAAATATACTTAATAGTACTATTAATATTGTGATTATTATTAATATTTTAAATAGTTTATTTTTCTTCATTAATTTTTTCATATACTCACCTATTTAAATATATTCAAATACTTTAATATTATAAATAATTATAATTTACTTTTTATGACAAATAATTTATAATATTATTAGGTGATTAAAATGAATGATAAAGTTATTAAAGCTGTAGCTATTGTTATGTTAATTGCTACTGTATTAGGATTTTTTAGTGTATTATTATTTTTATAATAAAAAGAAAAAGGCTTAGGCCTTTTTTATTTGTTTATATATGCTTCTATTTCTGGATTAATATTTTTAATATTATCATCTAAGTTATATTTATTAGCAATATCATTTATTCTTTCATAATTCTTTGATAAATATAACATTAATAATCCCGCTATTCTATCTGAAGTATATTTATCTAATATAGTTTTATCTTCCATACTTATATTATATTTACGATATATATCTACTATTGGCCCATATCTATATAAGTAATTAGTTAATGCCTTTGAAAGTAGTAATACATCTTTATTTTCATCTTTTATTTTTATTTTAGACCATACTTTCATAGTTACACCTCTTGGCTATTTATAATAACATAAAAGATATATTTACTCAATAAAAAACAATCACTTTAAGAAAGGATTGTTTTGTTTTTCATAACCTAATGTAGTTTCGTCATAATGACCTGGATATAATTTAGTATCATCAGGATACTCTAGAATCTTTTTAATAGAATCTTGCATATCAGAATCACTTCCACCTGGAAAATCAGTTCTTCCCATGCTTTCTTTAAATATAAAATCTCCTACAATCATTGCTTTATCTTCTTCAAAATAGAAAGTTACAGAGTCTTTTGAATGACCTGGAGTAAGAATTGCTTTGAATGTGAAATTTCCTATTTTATATTCTTTATTGTCTTCTAGATTACTTCTTTTAAATATTTTTATACTTCTTTTAGTTAAGAAATTTCTTAATGCTCCTATATGATCAAAATGTGAATGAGTTATAAGTACTCCTAATACTTTATTATCCCCTATTTCATCTTTGATTTTATTATATTCATCACCTGGATCTACTACTAGACAATTTCCATCTTTTATTAATAAATAACAGTTTTCATCTAAATATCCAGTTACTACTTTTTTAATTTCCATAATATTCCCCTATTCTAATACTTTTCATTATATGTTTTGCTTATTACTACATAATTATAATTCATATCTAATCTAAATACATATGTATATGTACCATTCTTTAAATAACTTGGTAAATCTCTTTTTTCTGATGCTTTATATTTTACTTCTTCTGTTAGTGTTACTGTATTATTAGTACTTATGGCTTTAGTTATTTTCTTTTCTACACTAAATAGATTAGCATTTTGTCCTGAACAATATCCTTCTACAAATTCACCACGATCTTTTATATATTGATATCCTACTATACAAGTATTTCCTAATTGAATATTTTTTAGAGGTATATTTGTTTCTTCTCCAAATAATTTTTTTATTTCATGAATAAGTGTTTCTTCTTTAAATGCTTTAGGAACAAACTTAGTTGATACTTCACAAGTATATGGTTCCATAGAATTATTACTAAATAAATTACAATTACTATCATATTTGTCTTTTTCTTTTATTTGTCTATATGCTAAATATAATTTTAAATTATCATCAAAATTTGGATTAGCAATATCTTCTTTTATAGTAGTTTGTACTTTACTATATAATTCTTTTACCAATGTAGAATTTACATCTAATTCAGTTTCTTTACCATTAGGTATTGGAGTACAATTATATTTTATATTATTAATAGTTTGATTATAATTAGTATTCATAAAATATATATATCCAAATAATCCTAAAATAATAATAATTAGTATTAATGATAAATTAATTTTTTTCTTTTTCTTTTCTACTTGTACAGGTTGTGGTTCTTGTTGTGGTACTGGTATTAATACTGGTTGTGATTGTGTTATTACGGGTTGTGGTTCTTGTTGTGGTATTGGTGTTATTACTGGTTGTGGTTGTTGTACTTGATTATTATTTACCCCATTATTCATTCTTCTCACCTATCCTACTATATCATTTTATCTTATTTTTAATTTTTTTTCAATAAAAAAAGAAGCTATGCTTCTATTTTGTTAATTGTTTTACATATTGTATTTATATCTACATTTTCTACTTTATACCAGCCTATATCAGTCATTTTTTCATATGTATTTCTTTGCATTGATAATGTATCATCTAATGAAGATTTTAATAGATTTCTAACTTTCTTATTACTACTTTCAAGAGTTCCATGTACATATACTTCTACATTGCTTTTTAATAGTAATAAATAGCTATCTAAGAATATTTGGTCATTACTCATTTGTTTCTTCCTCCAATAATTTTAATATATCTTTTTTTATTCTTTCATGTGTTTTTAATTCTTTTTTCATAAAATCTATTAAATCTTCATCTTGAAGACAATTTATATAATCTTGTATATTAGATATTACTGTATTTTCATGATTATAGGCATCTTCTACATATAATAATTCTTTTTGTGTCATATTATCCCTCCTATACTTAGTATGGATAATATTTTATTATTTAAACAAAAAAACTATATAAATTATATAGTCTTTTTCTTTGTCTTTTTCTTTTGCTTTTGATTTTGATTCTTATTTGGATTTAGAGTAGGTTTTCTTAATGGATAATTTTTTCTTTCTTCTTGTTCTTGCTCGATAGAATCTAGGAATTTAGATATTCCTAATACTGGATAATCCCCACTATCAAAATCTTCAAATATTTCTTTAATTTCATCTTCTGATGATTGAATACTTTCTAAATACATTGAAGCATTTTCTATCATTGTATGTATAAATTCTAATTCATCTTCACTTAATAATTCGTTTACTTTACCTAAATCAGATAATTTAAAGCCAGTTGGTTTAACTCCTACTTCATAATTAGATTGTAGTAATTCATATTTTTCTTTATATACTTTTTCTATAACTTTAGCAATTTCTGTTGTATCATAATCTACTACAAATTTTAATATAGATGAGAATACTTCTAATTCTACTACATCGTATTTATTGAATAAATCTTCTATATCTTTGTTAGATAAAACATCTATAGTAGGTAATCCATTCTTTTCTGCTTTATTTTCTTGGGCATTTTTAAATTCTAATAGTTTAGGTAATACTTTTGCTTCTATAGCATCTGGTTTAGTACATTTTAAAGCTTGGTTTACCATAGTGTTTAAATAAATTAGTTCATCGTCATCTAATTCATCTATTTTATCAATTATTTCAGTGATATCAAAGTTATCAACTTGTGTCCTATATGTATATTCGTTTCTACCTTCAAATTCTTCTATATTTTCAAGGTATTTTTTTCTGGATACATTTATATATGCATGATTAGTTTCGTTTAAATCATAGTAATCTTCTACGCAGTTTAATAATACATCAAATGACTCTAATGTTTCTAATTCATATTTATCTAATAAGGTTTTTATTTGGTCATAATTTAAATTTAATCTATTTTTTATCATCTAATTCATCTTCCTTTACTAATATTCCCTTTGAATTCTTTTTATATATTCTTGTTTTATTCTTTTCTATTTTATGTTCTATTTCTTCTTCTAAATTAATTCCTAATATTTCAGCAATACCTAATAAATATATAGCAACATCTGCAAGTTCTTCTCCTACATCATCTTGTTTTTTTAGCCAGGCGATATAAGCTTCTCCTAATTCTCCGTTAGCTAGGCAAAACTCCATACTTATATCAGTTGTGTTGAAACCATGATTAATTTTGTTTTGTATTACTTCTTTTTGTTTTTGTTTTAAATCTATCATATTATCACCTACTTTAATATTTTTTTTAATTTATTTACTATCATAATATCTGCTTGTAGCCAATTTACTGAATCTAGTTCTTTTTTAGTTAACCATTTCATTGCTTCGTGTTCTAGGTTTTTTTCATCATGGTATACTAGTTCTAGATTGTCATTTAATAAGCTACAAAAGTATGTATGCATTGTTAAATGAAATGTTGGATAGTCATATTCTACTGTGCATATATAATCTTCTACTTTAATAGAAGCATTTAATTCTTCTTTTATTTCTCTTTTTAGCGCTTTTTCTTTTGTTTCTCCAGTTAATGGCTTACCTCCAGGAAATTCCCATCCACCTTGGAACTGTCCATATCCTCTTTGTGTAGCTAATATTTTACCCTCTTTTTTTATAACGGCTGCGACTACTTCTATATTTTTCATATTAATTCTCCTTATTTCTAGAATTTTCTATTTCTCTTTTTATTAGGAATTTAGAAAGGATTACATCAGCATCTGCTAAATCATAATCTAATAACTCTTCTATATTTACCCATTTGTATTCAGAATGAGTTGATAATTCAAAATCACCTGAGACATATTCACATTCATATAATTTTAAATCTACTATATGACCAGGATACTCGCATATACTATGAGTTAAATAGTCTTTTATATTAGTTTTAATATTATATAATTCATTAAATGCTCTTTCTAAGGTTTTCTTTTCATCTTCAAGACCTTGTCTTCTTCCTCCTGGAAATTCCCATTTGTTTTTAACATGATCATCTTTTTTTCTTTTAGCAATTAAACATTTACCATCTTTCATAATAAGACCACATACTACATCTAATATCTTTTTATTTTCTACTACATTAGTAACTTCAAAAGGCAGTCCATTCTTTTTAATTACTTGTTTTAAGAATAAGTTTATTGCTGAAGACATCGATAAACCTAAATCAGTTAAGACTAGTGTTGCATCTTTTTTTACATTGGTATCAATTTGTATATTAATTGCACTTGTTTTGTTTTCCATAATATCACTCCTTGAAATGTATATTAGCACCTTGAAAATACATTGTCAATAGAAAACTACAAAAATACTACAAAAATACTACAATAATAAAAAGCATAAAAAAAACTAGATATTTCTATCTAGTAATATTCTTGGTAGCCTGTACGGAATTCGAATCCGTGAATGTTACCTTGAGAGGGTAATGTGTTAAGCCACTTCACCAACAGGCCATATAAAGTACATTAATAATTTATCATATTATTTTATTTTTTTCAATAAAAAAAGAAGATTACTCTTCTTCTTTTGGTGTGCTATCAATTAATTCTTTTAAACTAGCAATTAAATCTTCAGTATGAGCGCAACTCATAAAACATATTACTGAATCTAATTCATCTCTTAGTTTATATATAGATTCATTAGAAATTATTTCTGCTTTATTATCTTCAAATAATTCTATAATATTATTTGAACTAACGCCTGGATAATCAGAAGCTTTTTCTCTATTAGAATCTATTTCAGTTAAATATACTTTATCAGCAACATCTAAAGCTTCTTTAAATTCGTTAGTAAAGTCTTTAGTTCTTGAATATGTATTAGGTCTAAATACTACAACTAATCTTTTATTAGGATATTTTTGCCTTGCTGCTTCTAGTGTTACTTTTATTTCTGTAGGATGATGAGCGTAATCATCAATGATTATAGTATTATTATATGTTTCTACTGCAAATCTTCTTTTAGCATTTTTAAATGTTTTAAGTGATTCAAAAATTTTATCTTTAGGTACATTTAATTCTCTTGCTATAAGTATAGCAGCACAGGCGTCAGCTACCATATGTTTACCATATAGTGGTACTTCGAAACTACCATATAATTCTTCTTTTATAAATATATCAAATCTTGATCCTTCTTCTTCTAATTTTAAATTTTTAATTACTACGTCATTCATAAAACTGAATCCATAGAATAATACTTTAGTTTTATAATTGATTTTTCTACATTCAGGATTATCTCCATTAGCTACTATTAATTTAGAAGTGTTATTAGCAAATATTTCAAATGTATTTCTAATATCATCTATATCCTTGTAGCATTCTAAGTGTTCAGTTTCAATGTTTGTTATTACTGCATATTTTGGATGATATGCAGTAAAATGACGATTAAATTCATCAGATTCTACTACAAAGTATTCATTATCAGGTGATACATACCCGTCTCCTGCCCCTATAAAATAATTACATCCAATATAATCTTCTAATATATGTCTAATAAGTGATGAAGTTGTTGTTTTACCATGAGTTCCACTTACTCCAATAGATTTAAATTTGTCTATTACTTCTCCCATTATTTCGTTATATTTTACTATTTTTAATCCTAGGCGTTTTACTCTTTGCATTTCAGGATGATCTTCACTGAATGCTACGCTATAAGTAACTATAGTATCAGAATCTATTTCGTGATTTGTATCATAAAATATTTCTATTCCTCTTTCATCTAATCCTTTTTGAGTAAATTTATATTCAGAGTTATCATCATATCCTGATACATCATTACCTAAATCAAATAATATTTGAGCAAGAGTAGACATACCAGTTCCTTTAATACCTATACAATAATATTTCATATTAAACACATCCTCTAATTAATTATAATATATTCTATGATAAATCACAAGAAAAAGACAAGCTATTCAGCTTGTTTATCTCTTTTAGAATATATACATCCACAATAGTCTTGTCTATATAAATCGTATTTTTTAGATAATTCTATACTTCTTTTATATCCTTCTTTTTTCTTAAAATCTGAATATAAGTAGTTTGATTCATACTCTTTATCTAAAATAGAACCTATTTCATTTATCCAATCTGAGTTTTTATGAGGAGATAGTGTTAATGTAGTAGCAAAGTTATTAAAACCTAATTCTGAAGCTATTTTAGCTGTTTCTTTTAATCTCAATTCATAACACTTGTAACAACGTTTTCCTCGTTCTGGCTCATTTTCTAATCCTTTTGACATATCTAAAAATACTTTAGGATCATAATCTCCTTCTAGTAATTCTACTTTATATTTTGGATTAATTAATGTAAGTAATTTTTTTATTTCTTCTATACGTTTTTGATATTCATGTTTTTCAGTAATATTCGGATTATAATAGAAAATAGTTACTTTAAAGAAGTTTGCAACACGTTCAAGACAAGCAGTTGAGCATGGTGCACAACAAGCATGTAGTAAAAGAGTACTCCCCTCTTTTATATTTTCCATTTGTTTTTCCATCTCAAAGTTATAGTTCATAATACCACTTCCAGTTTCTAAATTATATCATAAAACTTATATTTTTTAAATATATATTAGTATGAAACCTTTTATAATTACATTTATTTCGGGTATTACTACTATATTAGGTATTATACCTACTTATATTAATTCTAAGTATAAAAATAATATTATTAATTTTAGTTTATCTTTTGCTTCTAGTATTATGATTACTATATCATTATTATCTTTAATACCAGAATCTATTAATTATATTGGAATTAGTTTTATAAATATAATTTTATTATTAATATTTATTAATATTGGTTTTATTATATCTAGTTATATTGATAAAAATATAAGTACTAATAATTCATTATATAAACTTGGTTTAGTTAGTTTAATTGGTTTAATGTTACATAATATACCTGAGGGTATAATTACCTTTATAACGAGCTCTAATAATATAAAAATAGGTATTCCTTTATCTATAGCTATAGCACTTCATAATATACCTGAGGGTATTAGTATAGCTATTCCTATATATTATTCTACTAAATCACATAAAAAAGCATTTATTTATACTTTTATTGCGGGTTTTAGTGAATTAATTGGTGGAATTATTTCATATATATTTTTATCTAATTATATTAATAATTTTATATTATTTATTATTCTTAGTATTACTAGTGGTATTATGATACATATTTCTTTATTTGAATTATTACCTAATACTAAGAAAAATATAAATACTATAATTGGCTTTATATTAGGATTTATTATTATGTTTATTACTATATTTATTTTAAGAATATAAAAGATATTACTATCCGTAATATCTTTGTAGGTATATATCTTTATTATTATGTATTATTTTAATTAGATCTTCTGGATTGTTCTTTTCTATAATTGGACCATATGTATAGATATTTTTATTTTTTAATACATCATTTGATATATAGATAATATCTCCTATATTTATATTTATATCTATAAATTCAATATTCTTTTTATATGTTGTATTATCGGTAGCTTGTAGTGTATATAAAAAGTTATCTTTTATATCAATTACTTTTACTTTTTTCATTTACTACTAACACCTCTTTTTTCTAATATGTATTCCCTGAATCTATATGGTAATTTTTCTAATTGTTCTAAATCTAATTTTTCTAAATTTATTTCTTCTATTTTATCCATATCAATGTCAATACAAGATAATGATTGTTCGCCTATTTCTTCTAGGCTTGGAGCATTAATATTTCTAATGTTGCTTGAATGATTTAAAAAGTATTCTCCTGTTTTCTTAACACTTGGTAAATTTACTATTTCTACGTTAAAGCTATTCATCATAAAATTATCACCTATATCTACAAGATTTGGGAAATATATTACTGGATTATTCATTTCAGCTATAAGAAAGTCATTCCCTACTCTAGTTAAATTGGTCATGTCGTATGATTCTAAGCATGAATTATGACATAGGAAATTATCTCCTATTTCTTCTACTTTAGGTAAATAAATAGATTTTATCTTATTATAATTATAAAAGAAATTATGGCCTATTGTTTTTAATTTAGGAAATTCTATTTTTTCTATACTACCTTTCCAATATTGTAGCATAAAATTATCTCCTATGTGCTCTACATTTGGAGTGTTTATGGATATTAATTTATCTGTATTTCTATTAAGAAAATTCTTCCCTATATCAATTACATTTATAAGGTCTATTGTCTCTAATGTATTTTGGTAATATAGGAAATCATCACCTATTTCAGTACATTTTTTATTAGTATAACTAATCATTTGATTATTCTTATTTAATACTATTATAATATCATCGTTTATATATATGTTTTTTTGATTAGTTTCTTTATTATTTTCTATTCTTATACTATTTATTTCTCCTATAGATTTTATAAAAGAGTCATTTACAGTTGAATTATCATATGGTAATAATTTTTTGTTTGTTAGGTCTAATATAAAATAATCAAAAACTAAGTAATTTGATTTATCTAGGTTTTTTACTTCAAAGTTATCTATTATTATATTATTAGGGCAATAATATACATTGTTTATTTCATAGTTATATTTATAATATTTACCGTCATTTGCCTTTACATAATTTTTTAATTCAAAATCTATATTATCTTTATCTATTGTTAGGCCATATTCTTCTTCGAAAGCTTCTGTTAGGCCTGGTGCTATATTGTCTAAATTATTAGAAAAAGTAGCATCTGGGTTATTTACAGTGTGATTATATCTGTTTTTTATTGATACTGTAGCAGTGGAAGTTTTTGTAAATTGAATAGATATTACTGATGTACCATATTCATCTTGTCTATCTGGTTTAACAAAATCTTCTCTCTTTATTTTATCTACATCTTTTTTTACTGCAAAGAATACATGACATCTGTTTAATCTTCCTCCGCGGAATGTACATAACTCTTCACCTTTAGCATAATATTTTTTAAATGATTGAATGTCATCTTCATTTTTACATTCATATAAAATGTAGCCTGCATCACTTAATAATTCTTCAGGTGTTTTTTTATCTATGTTTTTCTGGTACTTATTTTCAACATCTATAAAACTAAATATATAATCTTTGAATTCTTCTTCCATATATAAAGATATGATGTCTTCATATAGAAGTTTGGAATATGCAAAGTGTTCTGAAATAATTTTAAATAATAATCCTTCTTCTTCTAAAATTGTTGGAAATAATTCACGACATAGATGCATCATTTTTTCACCATAATGTTTTTTTATTAATTTTAAGTCATCCATATTATCACCTATTATTATTTTATCACTAATAAATAAAAAGAGAAAGAACTATTCTTCTTCCTCTGTAAAATCACATGTATAATTTATACTATCTCCAAATTCAGTTACTACTATTTCCTTTTTACATGTATAGTTAGATACATCATATTTAATAGAATCATCTAAGGCATTATATTCTCCTTTTAGTCCATTAATGAAATGTACTTTGTCATCTTTTATAGCAATATTTATTATATTATCATTTTTTTCTTCTTCTACTAGATATAACAATTTCATATTATATATTAATTTATTTATAGTAGATTCATTTGCTTTTATTACTAATGGATCATTACCTATACCATTGAATGTTACTAATTTATTTTGTTTTAAGTTTTCTATATATAAATTAAATATCATTTTTGGTCCTGCATTTGATTCTTCTAGTACTGTTATTACTGGTAGATTATCCATTTTAAATTTTCTTGTAAATAATCTAAAATAATTTTCATCTAATTCTCTACTTACAATTATTTTATTTTCTTCAATATTATTATCAATAATATATTTATAATTATTATCTTTTCCTAATCCCCATGATTTTATTACTAAATTATCAGTATAGTTTAATTCAATTTCTTTAGTTGTCATATTAAATGCACTAGCATCTTCTATAAGCTCTATATTTTTTATTTGAAGTGCACTCATACCAATTCCTATTCCTGAGAGAATTATACATGAGATAAATATTATTATGCTTAATTTTACATTTACTTTTTTATTAAAAATAAATTTAATTAATAATATTATTATTTCTATAGAAGCAGTTGAAGCTGCAACTAATAATAAACTAATCCATAAGAATAATATATTTGCACTAATACCAGCAATAGTTATTACTGTAGCTATAACTAAACCAATACTTGTAAAGATTGTTCCTATTGTAATAAATGCTGCCATTATTTTTATAAATATTATTACAATACCAGCTAATACTTCTAAAAATTCAAATGGTTTTTCATTTTCATTTTTTATAAAAACTACTTCTTCTTTATTAGATTTAGTTTCATTTTTAATCTCAGAGTTTTGTTTTGTGTTTTTAGTATAATTATTTAAATATTTTATTTTAAATGTATGAATTATTATTATTGTTGAAATAATATACCATATTAAGAATAATATACTTTTTAATATTTCTCTTAGACTTGATACAAATTCTAGACTCATAAAACTGAATATATTTGAAACTACACTAGCAGCTGTTTTACATATGATATTTCCAAATAGATGTAGTATTAATAATATTAGAAGCATTACAATAATACATTTAAATCCTTCTATAAATTTCATTTTAGAAAACATATCAATTGTATTAGTTATAAATTCTAAAAATGAATTCCATACTTTTTTAACATTATTTCTATTTTTTCTTTTTCGTGTTTCTACTTCAGTTATTTTATCATTTATAAGATCATCCATAGAGCAATCAAATAGATTTGCTATTTGAATTATTTTATCTGTTTCTGGGTATGTATTATTACTTTCCCATTTAGATATACTTTGTCTAGATACACCTAGTTTTTCAGCTAACTCTTCTTGAGAATAACCGTTTTTCTTTCGAAGTTCAATTAGTTTATCACCAAACTTCATAAAATCACCTCTTTCATGATTTAATTTTATAATTATTTATGGTGGCATTCTATACATTTTGGTTGGAAATTATGTAAATTTTTGGTTGCATTTACTATATTTTATACTAAAAAACATAAAAAAAGAAGTAAAACTAGTTAATTTTACTTTCCTTTTTCTTCATTTTCTAATTTTTTATAATCTACTTTATTATAAAGTGTTTTTGGAAGTTCTTCACGTACTTCAAATTCTTTTGGTACTGAAAATACAGCTAATTCTTTTTTACAAAGATCTTTTAATTCTTTTTCTAATGATTTATTAAATTTATATCCATCATTTAATACTATAAATGCTTTAGGCACGTGCATTTTATATGGATGAGGTATTCCTATTACACATGCTTTTTTTATGGCTTTATGGGTTTCTAAAACACTTTCTATCATAGATGGGTATACATTGAATCCACTTACTACTATCATACGTTTTAATCTTTGTGTATAATAGACTATTCCATTAGCTGCGATATAACCTATATCACCTGTATGTAACCACAATTTTCCATTATGGCGTCTTAGAACTTGTTTTGTTTCTTTAGGATTATTTAAATATCCTGCCATTAATGTAGGACCATTTACTATTATTTCTCCTTCTTCACCAATCTTTTTTTCTTTATCGGTTTCAGGATCCCATATCTTATAAGTGTTACCTACCATAGGAATTCCAATACTACCAGGTTCATTAGTTCCTGGAAATGTATAACATGTAGCAGCAACAGATTCTGTCATACCATATCCTTTTGATATATTAACATGGGCACCATGTTTATGTAGAAAAGTATTTATTTTAGTTTCTGCTGCAACTGACAAGTAATCTCCTCCAGAAATTATATATTTCAATTGTGACATATTTACTTTATCAAATTTTTTATTACTCATCATACCTTCCCATAGTGTAGGTACTCCTAGTATTACATTAGGTTTATCATTTTTCCATATTTTATAAAATCTATTGGCATCATACTCTGGCATAAGAATAGTTTCTACTTTTAAAGATAGAGGTGTATGAACACAAACCCCTAATCCAAATCCATGGAATATTGGTAGAATCGTTACTATTTTATCTTTAGGTCTTACGTCAATAACATTAACTCCTGATTGTTGGGCTAAGGCATTGAAACTATAATTACTTATCATTATACCTTTAGGAGTACCTGTTGTACCACCACTATGAAGTATTAATGCTATATCATCCTTTTTTACATCTGCTTTAAATTCTTTAGAATAGGCAACACCTCTAATCATAAAGTCTTTCCAACTCATATAATCAGAATCATTTAATTTAGGTCTTTTAACAGCTAATCCTCTAGTTAATGTATATCCTATAGATAAACCTAGAGGCATACTTAATTTAGGTGAGACTAAAATAGTTTTATATACTAAAGTTTCACTTATTACGTCTTTAAATTTATCATAATTAAAATCAATTAAGAATAAAAATCTACTTTTATTTTCATTTAAATAGAATTTTAATTGTTCTGGACTAGATAATGGATGAACCATATCTGCAATAGCTCCTATTTTATTACATGCATAAAACGCATATAGTGCTTCAGGCATATTTGGTAAGCAGATAGTTACTATATCTTTTTCTTTAACTCCGTGACTTCTTAATGCTCTGGCACAAATATCAATATTATTAAAAAATTCGTTATAACTAATTCTATTTTCAAAATAATTTAAGGCAATATAGTCTAAATCAGTACCTACACCATCTTTCATATAATCATATATAGATTTAGTAGTAAATTTAATTTTTCTTTCTTCTCTAGAATAATAATCTAACCAAGGTTCATTTTTATGTCTAGGTTTAAATATTTTTATAAATAAATCTCTTAGTCTAATCATAAGTCCTCCTATTATTATTATATCATATATTTTTTTCTAATTCATTTTGATAACATTTACCACACATTGGACGATATACTACATTATCGTTTGATCCATCTATCAATACTTCTTCTCCTTTTAATGTGAATTTACCATTAACAAATCTAGCATTAAATTTAGCCCTTTTACCACAACTACATATAGTAATCAATTCTTCTATAACGTCTGATAATTCTAATAATCTTTTACTACCTTCAAATAAATGTGATTGAAAATCTACTTTTAACCCATAGCAAATTACCGGTATATTCTTCTTTTTTGTTATTTTCCATAATTCTTCTATTTGCTTAGCAGTTAAAAATTGTGCTTCATCTACTAGTATACAATCTATTTCTTTATATTTATTTAATGCACTTTCTATAGATTTATTCTTATCTATTAAAATATCTACTTTTCTTTTAATACCAATTCTTGATTCTAAATGATCATTTCCTTTAGTATCAATACTTGATTTTATTATTATTACTTTTTTATTATTTTCTTCATAGTTATAAGCTACTTGCATTAAGGCAGTTGATTTACCACAATTCATAGCTCCATATCTAAAATATAATTTACTCATATTATCACCATAAAAATTATATCATAAAAAAAGAGACTTAGTCTCTTGTTTTTTTATAATTATAAATAAATGAATAATAAAGTGATACAAGGAATACTGAATAGATAACTCCCCCTATTATATCAGTTAACCAATGTACTCCTGATAGTAATCTTCCAATTACTAAAATAAACATTAATAGTATTGTTAGATAATTGAATATTCGTAATAATTTTGGATTTTTAATATAATATTTAGCTATTAATAAACTAGATGCACATACACATACAGCTAATAATGTGTGACTTGATGGAAAACTTGATTCTAATACTCCATCTTCTAATATTGGTCTATAATTAATTACTATTTTATCTGCAGCTATATATACTACTAGCATAACTATATAAAATATTCCTAGATATATTAATCTTTTATCAATTCTTTTTAATGATTTATGCTTTATTAATTCTTTTATTCCAATAAAGCCATAGAATGCACATATTAAGAATGGAATAACACCTAAATATTTAGTAATTTTATACCATGTTTCATTATATGGTAGTATTTTATGAACTAATCCATTAATTCCTGCAAAACCTACTTCGCTATTTTTAGGACCTATTCCTGATACATCATAATATTTAACTAATACTGTATAAATAACTGCTATTACAAATAATATTAATGTTGTTATAAAAATCTTTCTTCTTTTACTCATTTTATCTCTCCTATCTACTATATATAAGAATATCATAATTATATATATAATACAATTTCTTATTTTTTATGATTATTATTAGTATTATTATTTCTTATTATTGTTTTATAGAATTTTATTATTTCATTAATTGATATAGTATTGCCATTTATATTTATTTTATTATTACCATTCATTTTTGGTAATATATCAAAAAATAAATAATCTTTAAATTTTACTTTATTTCTTTTAGGCGATAGTATTATTGTGTTTAGTTCTTCATCTGATAAATCTGATATTCTATCTATAATATATTGTTTATCATATTCTTTAGTTATATTTTTACATTTATCTAATAATTTATTTATTCTTTCTTCTATTATTTTGTCATTTTTTAATACTTCATTATTTGCATATTTTAATTTAAAATCTTTAAAATTACTAACAAAACTATATATAAATGATTTATTATCAATTTTGTCATTTTCTTTTAGTGATAGTACTAAATTTATATTTTCTTCAATATAAGTTATTATATCGCTTAATATTTTTATTTGATATAGTGTAGTTATTCTCATTTGTCTAGGGTTATTATTTTGATATTCATTATCATACATATATGTTTTAAGTACACTAGATCTACTATTAAATATTTGACTTAGTGCTGCAAATACTTTTGTTTTTTCTTCTTTACTTAGTTTTTTTAAGTTTATTTTCTTTAATTCGTTTTTAACTATCCCATGATTTATATATGCATCAAATACACTTTTATTAGCAAATGATTTATTCATTTTCTCTGTTAACATATTAATAAATGGCTTTGGTTTACCATTTGGTTTATAGAAATCTTCTAATATTTTAAATTTTTTTATTTCTTCAGGATGTTTTTTGATTATTTCATTTAAGTTTTCTACTATAAATTGATCTGAAGATATTCTTTTACCATCTTTATTAATCATACATTCATAATAATTTCTCTTTTTTAAAATTTTCTTTTCTTTTTCATATTCTATAGATGCTAAGTCTTCTCTATCTAGATTAGCTAGAATTATTGCTGCATTGAAGAATCCTGATCTTTCGGCATCAAGTTCTATATCACAATATCTATAATTTACTTTATACATATTATAATCTTTAGTATTTAAATATTTATTAAATAACATATGACTAGCCATATCAAATGACAATTTACTTTTTGATTTAATGGCTTCTTTTTCTTGCATGGCGTGTCTTACCTCATGACATACTACTTGTGTTACATCTTGAAGTGTTGGAGTGTATGATGTGTATTTATTTATATAAATAACATTGCTGGATTCACGTCCTCCATTTCCAGGATTATTTTTAATAATATGAACGTCTGGGAATATTTTATAATTTTTTCCTATTATTTTTGCAATATATGTACAATAAAATTTTAATTCTGTATTATTTAGTTCTTTTATAGGTTTATTACTATTAAGTATTCTTTTAGCACATTCTTTATACATTGATTCTAATTTATTATTACCTATTTTCATTTGATGAATTAAATATGAATATAATCTATTTTTTTGGAGTGTGCTTAAATCATAATTATTTATTAATTTTAAATATATTTCATTATTTTGTGTTGGATTAAAATATATATTTCTTAGACTTACTATTTTATTTCTTATATCCTTAGGTAAATATCTATTTATAAAATTATCTTTAATTAATGGACTGTCTACAAATAAGTGAGGATATTTTAAAAAGTCATCTATATATTTTTTTAATAATTTATTTATAATAGGTGTTTTTCCGTTTTCTTCTAAATATTTAATTAAGTGATGTTGTATAGATATATATTTATCTCTTTCTTCCATATTATTGGGATTTGGTATATAGTTTTCATCTCCCTCAAATATAGGTTTTATCTTTTTTGCATTATAACTTAATATATAATTTTTATTATATAGACTACTCATATAATCACCTACTATATCATTATAACATAAAAAAAGAAGATTTTTCTTCTTTTTATTAAATAAATAAATCTACAATTATACCCATAATAATTCCTATAAAGTAAATTGTGCTTAATATTAAAATGTTTTCTTTTATGTTTTTATTTGTTTTGAATAATATTAATATACCTATTCCACTTCCAGTTAATAATCCTGATAGAAGTGTACCTATACTTATTAAATTAGATAAATAAAGTTCTGTGATAATTACACTACCTGCACAGTTTGGAATTAAACCTATTAAACTAGATATAAAATAAGTTAATATATTATTATTTAGTAATAAATGAGATACATTTTCTTCTCCTACTTTATAAATAATGATACCTATTAATATATTAGCTATAAGTATAAATAAAGCTGTTTTTAATGTATGAATAATACTTGATAAGAATATATTTTTTTCTTTACAATGGCAATGATCATGTTCACATAAATCATTTATTTCTTTAGAATATTTTTTCTTTCTAAATATTAAATCAATTATAAAACCTATAATTATACCTACTACTACTTTAAATATAATTATTCCTAATAATATTTTAATATCAGTTTTTTCACTAATCATTATCGGTAACATTTCATCGCTAGTAGATAAAAATACTGCTATTAATGTACCCATTGTTATAACTCTTGCTGAGAATAGGCTTGATGCCATAGTAGAAAAACCACATTGTGGTAATGCTCCTAAAACACCTCCTAATAATGGACCGTATTTTTGATTATTTATTAGTAATTTTTGATTTTTTTTAGTTAATTTATGTTCTAAAAATTCTAATACTAAAAAAGTTATTATTAAATATGGTAATAGTTTTAAAGTGTCTATTACTCCATCAATTAAAACATCTATCATTATTTTTTACCTCCACATTTTTTACATATACCATTTATAATTATATGTTCTTTATTGGGAATGAATTTATGATCATTATATATATGAGAAGTTAGATTCTCTATACAATCACAATCTATATGAATTAAAGCTCCACAATTATCGCATTTTAAATAAAAATGATTTGAATGATTACAATCTTCTAAATATTGGTAATAAGTCATATTATCATTACCGATTGTTTTATTTAATTTATTTTCTTCTACTAATTTATCTACTAATCTATATATAGTTGTTAAACCTACTTTATCACTTATAGATTCATATATATCTTTAATAGTAAATTCGTGTTTTTGTTTTTTTATAATATCTAATATTATTTCTCTTTGTTTTGTTTTATATATTTCCTTCATAATATCACCAAATTGAAAATGATTTTCATGTTTAATTATACTCATATTTTAAAATAAAGCAAGAAAAAAGTAATATTTCTATTACTTTTACCAATCACTACTCCAATCAGTTCCACCTGAGTCCCAACTATCTGATGAATCCCAACTACTATCAGAATCCCAATCATCACTAGAACTGCTGCTACTACTTGATTCCCAACTAGAATCATAAACTGAACTTGTAGTTATATCTGAATATGAACTATCACCATCATAGTCGTATCCATCATAATAATCATTTATGCTGCCATCATAACTAGGTTTTGAAGTAGATGTCCAATCATTTTCATATATATACCAATTACCATGTACATAATAATATTCTTGATTGTTTATGTTGTAATATCCCCTTTTAGGTGAATTTATTCCAGCAAATAACATTATAAATGGAAAAGCTGATATCATTAGGAATACTACTGCAGCTATTATTATTGTAGATGCTGCACTTTTTCCTACAGGTTTTGTTTTTCTACCTGCATTTAAACTTTTTTGATTTGAAATTTCTTCTTTTAATTTCATATAAAGTTCATTAACTGCATATTTTTCATCTTTACCTTCATATCGTATTTTTCTTTCACCAGTATCTTTATTTTTATATACAATAAATTTACCAGTTTTAGCATCTTTATAAATACCGAATGCTTTAGGATCTTTATAATCTACACCTATAAAGAATCTCGTTGTCTCATATGGAGGAAGATTATGGGCTTTATACCATTCTTCTAACTCTTGTATTGTAGTTGGAACTTGGTTTCCCACTCTTTTAAAATCTTTGTTTGGAGCTCCACATGTAGGACATTTTTCTTCTGCTTCATCAATATAATTGTTACAATATTCACATTTTATTTTCATAAACTACCTCTACTTTAACAAAGTATATCACAATTAATATCTTTTGTATATTTTTATTGTTTTTTGAATAGTTTTACCATGAATTGTTAGACCATTTTGTATAGCATTATAATAATTTTCATGTTCCATTTTTACATATTTTGATTTTTTTTCATTATATACATATATATCTGTTTTATTTTTATCTCTTACTGTCATAAAATTATAATATTTTCTTCCATTTAAAGTATCTTTATAACAATCAAATATTTTTATTTTTCCTAAATTAGTATCATAATCAAATTCTTGTTTAGTAAAGAAATTTTCTAATATATTTTTATGATGCCATTGTCTATCAATATACCCCATTTTATTAGTTTCTACGGCATCAATATTTTCTAATATAAATTTAGCTTTTTCTCTAAAATCTTCAATATTATCGGCTATATGATGTAGTAAATATAAATATTCATCACTATAATAATTGTTATTACTAATATAACCTATTTTTCTATCTATTTGTTCTTGTTCTTTTTTATTTATTAGTAATACTGGTGAATATATTGTTTTTAATCCAAAATTACTTGTAAATGAATGCGTTTGAATATTATTAATATCTTCTTGTAAGTCTACACAGAATTTTCTACCATCTTTTAAATTTATTTGATTAAATACATGAGGATATTTTGAATTATCTAATGGATCTATTATTGTTTTTATAGATATATTAAATTTCGTTAAAATATATTCTAATATATATGATAGTGATTTACAAATAGCTGTATTAGTATGCATACAATTATCTAAATCTATTATATTTCTACTACTATATTTGTATATTTTTTCTCTTGATTTACTATTACCAAAAGGAATAAATCTATTATCAAAAGATAATCTATTTCCTAGATCTATATAAATATATTTTATTATTTCTAATTCATCTGTAATATTATTTTCTTTTAATAAAACTTTTTTCTCTATTACATATTTATCTAAGTTGTTCATATAATCAACCTTTCTATTTGTTTATTTACAACGGTTTTTATAGTATATCATGATTTTAATATAATAGATAGTATTTTTATTATTTTGTTTGCTCATCTTGAATTGTTTTATTCAATTCATTATTGTAGTATCTGATAATGTCAGAAATATGTATTTCTTTATTATTAATATTTAAATTTTGATGAGCATCTAATCTAGGTAAGATATCGAAGAATAAATAATCATTTAGTGATATTTCTACTCCTTCAGGTGTTTTAATAGTTTTATTTAATTTATCTATTGGAAAATCTTTTATACGATCTTTTATGTATTGTCTATTAATTTTATTAGTAACACTATTTACTTTGTCTTTAATTCTATTATATTTATCTTGTATTTCAGGGTTTTGTTCTATTACTTTATTGTTTATATTATTTAATTCAAAGTCTCTAAAGTCATATATAAAATTAAATATAAATGAACTATTAGTTATTTTATTTTCTTCTCTAGTTTCTAATACAGAGTCCATATTTTTATCTATATAAGTAATTATTTTATTTATTATAGATAACTGATATAGAGTAGTTTTTTCTATTCCTTTAGGATGCACTTTAGGATCAGTGTCCTCACAGTAGTCCTTAAATAATAGAGCTTTATCTTTAAATACATCTCCTAAGGCTTTATATAGTTGTCTTTTAATAGCTATATTGGCTTTTGTAAGATCTAATTTTTCTAATTCATTATTAATTATTCCATAATTAATATAATTGTCATATAAACCTCTATCATCAATGGTTTGATTCATTCTTTGGTAACTAATATTACTAAATGATCTTCTACTACCATTTTCATTATATAAAGCTTTTAATACTTTATATTTATCTAATTCTTCAGGATGATTTTTAATTATTTCATCTAGATATGTAACTACAAACCAATCAGCTGGTACTGGCTTTTTGTTTTTATCTAACATAAATTCATAATAATGTCTTTTATCAAATCTTTCTTTTCTAAGGTTTCTTACTTTTTCACTTAAATCTCTTCTATTTAACATTCCAAGAATGATACCGCTATTCCAAAAACCATTTAGTTCTGCATCTAGCTCTATATCAGAGTAATGATAATTTAAGTGGTATACATCATAATCTTCACTATATAGATATTTATTAAATAATTGATGTCTAGCCATTTCAAAAGCAACTCTATTAGTATTATTTACTGATTCTACTTCTTGTACTCGATGTTGTGTTTCATGACATACTACTTGTGTTATTTCTTCTAATGTTGGGGCAAAGCTAGTGTTTTTATTAATAAATATTAATCCAGCACATTCAAATCCCCCATTTTTAGGCTCATTTTCCATTATATGTATTTCTGTATTAACTTTACTTTGCTTTTGGGCGAAACGGCCAATATATGCACAATAAAACTTTAATTCCATATCGTTTAAATCTTTTATATTTTTACCTGTTAATAATATATTTTTAGCACAATTAGTATATATATTATCTAGTTTTTTATTATCCTTATTCATTTGTCTAATTAAATATGAATATAATCTATTTTTTTCTTTATTGCTTAAGTCATATTTAGTTGATTTCTCATATATTTTTTTACAAGTTTCTCCATCAAAATATTGATCTCTATAATTAATAATTTTATTTCTCATTTCTTGTGGCATATATCTATTTACAAATTCTGTAGTTATTAATGGACTATCTACAAACATATATGGGTGTGCTGCAAAAGCTGTATAATATTGTTTTAATATTCTATTTGTATTGTCTGTTTTACCATTCTCTTCTATATATTTTATTAAGTAATGTTGTAGTACTACAGTGATTTTTCTATCTTTTAAACTTGTAGGATCAAATGATGTAGTACCATTTATAATATTATCTAAAACAGTTTTATTAACAGTATTTAAATATTCTTTATTATATAAACTACTCATTTTATCACCTACTCTCTATTTTTAATTATAACATAAAAAAAACAGTCTATGACTGTTTAATTACTTTCTTTTTAAACTTCTTAAATATTCTTTTTGTTCATTAGTTATTCTATAACTTTCAATTGCTTTTTGTATTGTTTTGTTATGTACCCATATATCTAATTTATTAGTCTCTATATAGGTAATAGTATTATCATATTGTTTTGCTAATGCTGTTGCAAAAAACCAAGCTATCATCATATTTACATAATATTCTTTAGATTTAATTTTAGATACTAACTCTAAATAAGTTTTATTGAAATCTTCATCTAAAAAATATTTCATTAGCATACCTATACCAAATCTAATAGTATATGTATCTTTTGATTTAATCCATACTTTAATTTCTTTTAATAATTTATCTTTATTCTTTTTAAATACTTTAGGAGACATTTGATCACAAGTAGCCCAATTATCAATATATGGTAGAAACTTATTAGTATAATTAATGCATTCATCATAATTCTTTATCTCAGAAATAATAAATCCATGTAGTTGATTCTCATCAAAATATTTATGAGGTAATTCTTCTAAAAATGATTTATAATTATTCTCTTTTACTAATTCTTTAGCTAATTTT
The DNA here is from genome assembly GCA_946628045.1 of uncultured Caryophanales bacterium. Next base: position 35,125 of record CAMOVZ010000005.1, on the reverse strand, counting down.
CTAAGTTCGGGAGTTCTTACTCCAATAATATTTTCTATATTAGGTATAGTTTTATATTGTAATTCTTGATACTTTTTATCTTGTAATTTAAATAATTCTTCTTCCATTTAATCACCTTATTTTACTATTTCATATAAGAAATTAATATTATTATTATTTAATAATTTATTTAATTGTCTTTTAATTCTTATTAAATGCATTTTTTGACTTACTAGTATTATATTTAAGTGTTTTTTTGTATTTTTTAAATCTAATAAATTAATAGTATTAATATTATTTTCTTTAGTAGTTTTTGATTTGTCTTCTATTATTATTTTATTCTTATTAATATCTTTTTCTATTAGATAATGACTCATATATTGACTTTCATTAAAGTTTCCAAATAAACCTATACCACCAGTTAATACAATTTTATCTATATTATTTTCTTTTATTATATTTAATGCATGATTAAGTCTTTTATCTAATATTCTTTTTTTATGACAGCCATATATTATCATATAATCAATTTTCATAACTATTGCCTCTTCTTTATTTCTAATAATATATTATATATTTCTTTTGCCTGAGGGAATAATTTATCATAATCAAATATCCCTATAGTGTTATTATTTGATCTAGCTGAAAATTCTTCAAATTCTTTTATCGCTTCGTCTATATTATTTTTATTAACTATATCATTAATAATATATTTTGAAGCATTAATATATTTTCTAAACAATAAGCAATAAATGCATTGAAAGTATATATTTATAGGTAAAGTTGATTTCTTATATATATTAATAACCATATCTTCTGTTATTTTTCTTGGATTAGTTACTATAATCTTATTTGCTCTATATATTCCTTTTTTTTCATCTACATTAATTACTTCTGCATCATTTGGAATAATAACATCGTAAATTGTATCTCCTCTAAATATATACCTTAAAATCTTATCTTCTGTAGAAAAATTAAAACCACCCATTTTTTCTGGCTCTATCTCTTTTGGATTCCAAATTTTAGAAATAATAACTTCATCTAGTTTAAATTCTTCTCCACTAGCGTTCGATTTTAATCCATCCATCACTCTAACATATTTACTCATACTATAAATCCTTTCTAATCATTATATTTAAATCTTACCATAAATAATAATAATTATCTATATTAAAAAAGATGAGAAAATCTCATCTTTTGTTGTTTTAATTACTTGGAATTAAATATAATGTTTTAAATGTTTCTCCACTTATTACTTCAGTGCTATCTTGTAATTGAGAATTATCTTCTATATCAACTATTTTACTAGTATCACTTACAGCAGCTGTCTTACCTTTTAATATTCCATCGTAGAAATTATAATCAAATGTTGTTGTTACCCCATAATCTTTTCCTTGAATTACTGGTGTTGATGTAATATTTCCATCTTTTGTACCTATAGTTAAACTTCCACCTTCATTAAGAACTGCAGTAAAGTTACTACCTACAATATTTCCACCTAATATATTCATAGTACCATTATTAAGATTATGTACAGTGGCTCTTATATTAGATGCTGAAGAAAGATTAGGGTTTCCTGTTATTGTTACAGTACCTCCATCATTATATACAGCTTGCTTTGTACTAGATGCAATTATATTTCCTCCAGATATTGTTAATGTTCCTGTTGAATTATTATTAATTACTCCTGAAGTACCTCTATGATTATATGTACCACTAATAATATTTAAAGTTCCATTATTTTCTATTATTGGATTTGCATTATCTACATTATAGATTGTATATCCATTGAAATCGAATGTAACATTTTTACCAGCTTTAATAATTACTTTTTCAGTTATATCTTCCAATAATTGTATAGTAACAGGAGTAGATCCTTGTGCTTCATTTTCAAGAGCTGCAGATATTGTTTTATAATATCTACCACCTGCTTGAACAGGACATGAATCAGACCATTTAGCATAAAGTATCATATCAGAAGTTGGTATATAGCTTTCAGTTATTTTAGTAGTATATGTAGTATCAGTATACCAACCTTCAAAACTTTTATGATCGGTAGTTTCTGGAGTTGGTAATTGACCTATTGGCGCATATTGATATACTCTTCTTGTTGGTTCATCTACAGTACCACCATTAGGATCAAATGTAATAGTATATTTTTCTAATTGATTTTCTCCAATTTTAATATACATATTTGATAATGTTGCTCTTAATACACGGAATGGTGTACCAGTACCATCTGGGGCTGCTCCAAACCAAGTAGATATATTAAACTGTTGATTAAAATTTGTCATATCTTGTAGAAGTATTTGATTTCCGTCATTTAAAGAATAATAAACTATTCCATTTGTTCTAATTATTTTAATTTTTAATGGGTATGTTTGATTATTAATTTTTACAGATGCTTTAGTACCATTATTAATTGATTGAGTTAATTCTAGACTATTTGCTCCAGCAGCATGTCTAAATACTAGACCCGGCCATTTTAAATTAGCATTTTCATATTTTGTATTAACAAAAACAGCTTGATTATCTTGAATAGATCCATTATATTCTTCAATTGTAAATCCTATTTCATAATCTCTTTTCCAATTCTTATTATCATATAGGTAAACACCTGTATCTATATATTTTTTGTCCCAATATTCTTCACATTCTTCACCAGTAATATTATTAGAAGAACCATTAAATGTACAAGCACCAGTGTGTTCAAATACAATACCAGCTGGATCAACATCTTCATGGTCCTTAAATACAAATCTTAATTTAGAATTTAATCTAGGCTCAAGTGGTGGGATTGCACCTTCTTTATATTTAAATGTAATTGAGAACTGCACTTCATCTCTAGCTTCTATTACATCGCCGATTTGTAATCCATTTAATTCATATTCCATTTGTTCATTAGAAAACATATCTTCTAAAACATCGTCTAACTCTTTATCAGTTTGTCCTAAATTTTTAATAACTACGTTATATGTAGCAGTTGCATTACTACTATTTAAATCTAGCATATTTTTTATTGAATCAGGTGTTATACTTTTACTTTGTTCAGTGGCGTCTACTAAACTACCGGTACTAATAGACATAACTCTAATCATTCCAACAGGATCAAATGCTGCATTACCATTAACACTTAAAGTTGTAGATAATGCACTAAACCCTACTGCAATAAATAGCAAAAAAACTACTAAGGATATTAGTAATAAACTTAATTGGTGTTTATTATTGACTTTTTTATTAGAAACTCTATGTTTTCTCATATAATCACCTGCTATTATATATATTATACCCTATTTTTTATAATAATAAAATAAAAAAACTGCATAAGCAGTTTATTTTTGTCCATATGTAAATGTTACATCTAAACCAGATATAGTAACTGTATTAGTTGGTAATGTTGTAGCATCATCTTTATATCCAACTACAAGTTTAACTGTTTTATATGATTCAGCATCTAATTCATCTGTATCTTTAGTGATTGCTGTATCATCAGAATAAGTAATAGTATATACAAAATTGTTTTGAACTATTGTAGCGTCTGCTGCTGCAGTAGATCCTGTTCCTGTAAATGTTGGTGTTGCTTTAATAAAATCTGTTAATACAGCATCAATTGTTCCGTCGTTAGCAACTTTAAATGTATAAGTAACTGAATCTCCTGGTTTTGTTAATTTTACTGCATAATTTCCAATATGTGTATCAGAAGTAATAGTTGGTGCTGTTGTAACTTCTGCATCTCCTGTAATTGTTGGACTACTTAAATCCTTAAACTTAATATCCCATGAAGCTGGAACTACCTCTGCTGATCCATTGATTGTTAAATCTGTAGACATAGCAGCAAATCCAATTGAAATACCTACTACTGATAAAACTAATGCTAATGCAACTAATCCATATAAAACTTTTTTATTATCTTTCATATATATCCTCCTCTATTATAATTATAATATATTTTTTTTAATTGTAAAATATTTGTTGTAAACAATGCGTAAACTACTGTCAATTAATCATATTCATTTCTTTTAATAACTGTTAAATATATATCATTACCATTTCTAACTACAAATGTACTTTTCATATTATTACTACTCTTATAATATATAATTGGTTCATTTAAATTATCATGTACATCAAGTAATTCCATAAAATCATTTACTTCTATATAGTTATCATTATTATTTCTTATAAATGGTCCTTTAGCTTCTGTTATAGCTCTATCAAATTCTCTTAATATCTTATTAACTTTTTGTTCATACTTTGATTTATTTTTATTAATTTTAATAATTGCATTTATTAATCCTATAATACATATAAGTAATAATAATCCGAATGATCCTATTATAATAAAGAACCAACTACCTAAATTTTGATCTGCATAAATTCTACCAGTATCTTTATCTTTTACGGGTTTTGATATATTAATTACTTTATTTGAAATAGGAATATTAAATTCTTTTGTATAACTATCCGATACTTTTTTATCTAATATTTCTGAATATCCTTTCCAATTAACTATAAAATCTACTTTTAAAGTAGCTTCAGGTGATACTTCTTTCTTCCATTCTTGAATTATTTTATTATATGTATCATAATCAATTTTTTGATTGTATAAATCTACTTTTATAACTTGTCCAGTACCACTGTCACTAGTTTTTTCTAATATTTGAAATTCTTTCTTTTCGATAGGTTTAGTTGTATTATCAGAGTCGTATACTTCTAAATTAGCTACAATTTCATAATCAATATCATATTTAATATTCTCACCTAAAACGTATGAATAATTAAAATCGACATTAAAATAATCTATTAAACTAGCTACATAATTATAATCATCTTTTAAATATTGATTATTATAATGATTATTATCTTTTAAATATGTAACATAATTAATACTGCCCTCTTTTGAATATGTAATACTCTTGCTTTTTAATTTACTCTTTCCATAATAAAAAGTACATACCATACATCCAATTATGGCTAATATGAAAATTACATAAATTATCGCTTTTACTTTTACTTTAAATCTAAGTTTCATATACACACTCCCTATCTTAATAATTATATCATTAAAATTAAATAATGGAAATTTATTTTCTAATTAATTCACTAATAAGTACTGAAGGAATACCAATATACTTAATTTTTGTTTTTACAACTCCTACAATATCTTTAGTTTCTATTGGATAACCATCGGGACTAATATTATTGTCTCCTTTTGTATAATATATCTTTTCTTTTTCACTTATATCAACAATATCAATTATTCTATGAACTATAATTTTTTTATCTTTATGAAAAACTAAAATCTGATCTTTTTCAGGCATATTCTTACCATCAAATTTTTCATAAATGACTGCATCTCCTTTATCTATTTTAGGACTCATTGAACTAGATCCAATTGCAATCATATTATATGTAAATGAACAACTAACTAATATATTAATTATTAAAACTAATCCTAATAATATAAAATAAAATAAATAATTATATAAAACACCTTTTTTTAATATTGTACTAGTATCATCTTCATATTTATATTGTTTTAAATGAAGTCTTATAATTAAAGTCATTAATACTGGTAATACTGTATATATTACTGAATCCCAATATATACCAAAATTTGGGAATATTGGGAAAATAAATATTTTTAAATCTAATAATAATCTATAAAGTAGACTCGGATATATTCCTCCATTTCTATTAAAATATATTAAACATATATTTTTAAAGAAACTTGGCATAGCAATTGCACAAATAAATTTAATTTGTTCATCACCAATACTTAAATCATATGTTTTTAAAAATACACTAAGATCTACACAAATTAATATGGCAGTTACTAATACATAAGATAATAAAGAACCCTCACCTTTTCTACTAATTTCATATCTTAATACTTCACTAATTACTATTAATATTAGATATGGAATTATATTATTAATTAAATTAACTAAATTTAATTTATATACATTTTTAGTAAAACCTATAAATATACCAATAAAATAAGTTATCAGTAAAAACAAAACACAATATGCAAATACATAAAATAATGATTCATATTTAAATCTTCTGCTTTTCTTTTCATAACCAAATATTAAAATTAATAATATAGTAGGAATTAATATAGATGTAATTAAAAATATAAAACTAGTTTGTTTAAATATAAATATATTAGCAACAAAAAAAATTAGTAATATACTTAATATTACATTTATAATAAGATAACTTTTCTTATAATTCTTAATTTTATTTAACATAAAAGTCACCTACTATATTAGTATTATACCAAATTATATTTTTATTAATTTTACTTTTTTTAAAAAATATGTAAACTTTACAAAAAAATAATAAATATTTAACTACTTATTATTTTTTCTTATTATCATTATCATTGGAAAATGCTAAACCAATGGACATACCAAGACATAATCCGAGTCTATTATCTTCTTTTCTTTTTTTATACTCTAGTTCCTTTTTAAAACTGCAATAGATTCGCAATGGGTTGTATCAGTGTCAGTGCTAAGTACTCTAACCTTGTTTTAGTATCAGGAACATTTCCTAGCTATGAAACTGTCATGGTTGTTTGCATATTAGTGCTAAGTCATATTTAGATTATTATACCATCTCCATCATATAATAAATATAACTTTTCATTAGTTTCATTTTTTAACTTGTCTATAAAATCTTTTTTTCTATTACAATGAGGTATTATTAATCCATCTACTATTTTTAAGCCTGTAAAATCAGTCATATTAACATTATTATCATCATAACCAATGGCCACATCAATAGAGTTACCTAATATTTCACTCCCTGCAGATGACCCAACATATATTTTCCCTGAATTAATAAACTCTTTTATATTTTTATCAAATCCAGTTTTTCTGATAATATCTAGTAAATAGAATGTATTACCACCCATCATATACATAACATCGAACTCGTTTATATTTATTTCGTTTTCTATTTTATGTTCAGTTATATTTTCTTTTAAAATACCTAAATCTAATATAGTTCGAAATTACTCTTCCATCCATGTTTTATCTAAGTCTGCTTCTCCATCTGATGCAGTTGTTATATATAATACTTTTATATCTTTTACATCTTTAGTAATAACATTATAAAATTCTTTTTTTATTTCATTATTTATAATTCCGCATGATGTTAGAAATATATTTTTCATATTTTACCTTCTTTCTAATATACAGACACTCTCGCAATGCCTCGTATGGAGATGACGAACATGTCATTCTCATCGTTTTGGAGATAAAGAACATATCAATTTATCTCCATTGTTACATGCATATTTAGAGATTAAGAACATATTTTTAATAATTTCAAATTCCTAATTTTCCTTTAGCACTTATTGGTTCATTCAATACTTCTATAACTTTAAGTTTCCAAGCATATCTGCCTTCAGAATACTTTCCATAGTCTGATTCATTTGTTTCATTACAAATATATTTAATAAACTCTTTAGTCATTGGGATACAATCTAATAGTTTACATTTACATAATATGTATCCTGGTTTAATTTTTGATTTTAAATATTTATTTGCTTTTTCTACATTTTCAGATTTACTTAATGATAAACTAGCATGTATGTATATTTCACCTCTATATTTTGTTTTCCAACTTCGTGTTTCATATATTTTTACGTTATCTTTTATCAATGTTGCAAATGGTTCTTTAATTGATAAAACTTTCATTAGTATCACATCCTATTACTATTATATCATGCACTTTAAAAATTGTATTATATTGTAAAATTATTAAAAAAAAGACGAAACTTTCCTCATCAGTTAATACGGGAATATCTTAATCTTCCCAACTAAGAAAAAGAAGTCATTTTTGACTTCTTAATATGATATTTTTGACTTAGGAACATCAATTACGGGACGGGCGCTGCCGAAATTCGAATTGTTGGTGCTGCTGCTATGGACGCTGTGGTAGTAGCCACCGACATACCAAACGCTGTAAGTGTCAAACGCGTAAGGTGTTTCTAACCAATGTCCGGCACTTCCTATTGTTGATTTTGCGTATCTTGTGTTTTCCATTATATAGTCACAGCTATCTAATTCTCCTGTTGCCTTTATTCCTACTTCTGTCAAATTACATCCTGATATTAATTCTTTCGCTGTTAATAGTCTTGCTGCATATCCTTCGTAACTAAAGTTTGTTGGTAGTGTTTCACCACCTGTTGTTGGTGAATCATGTGTTGATTGATATTCTGCTAGGATTGCACGTGTATCACTTTTTAAACTAACATTACTCCACTGACTTGTTGTTGGTAATTGAGATACTAATGTTCTTGGTCCATGCCAGTTTTCATTACTAGAATCATATGCAAATGTGTTATTATTACATGATACTCCACTTGTTACATTATTATAATATATTAATACTGCTGTACTTGTATCAAATGTTTTTGCAGAAGTATCATAGTAATCACTTACATAATAGAATCTTTCTGTTAATTCATCAAAATTTTCATCTCCATTTACATCACATGTAAATGCATCTCCTGATGAAAGAGTTCCACTTGTTCCACAAGATCCATATGTTATTGTACTTGTTCCTTTTGAACCGCTTGTTGTATATCCTGCGCCTGAGCAATAAGCTGAAGTATCTGTTTGTGAACATGTCTCTTCATGTAGTTTTACTGCTCTTTTACAAACTATTCCATCACCTATTGTGATGTTTTCATTATTAGAACATGTATTCTCAGATAATCTTGTTATATTTTCATTATCTGCGCATACTTTTAATTCTTCAAAGTGTGCATATATTGTTGTATCACTTGTTATTGTTGTATTTTCAAAATCAAATACTGTTTCAAATGAATCTGTTGTATACCAGTTATCAAGTGTATAACCTGTTTTTATTGGATCAGTTGGTTTTTCTATTTTATTACCTTTTACTACTTTTATAGAACTAATTTCAGTACCGCCATCAGTATTAAATGTTACTGTATATTTCCTTACTTTAATTGTATTATTAAATACTATAGATATTTTATCACTATCTGCTTTTACTCCTAATGGTAATGCAATAAAACTTACTAATGCTATCGCCATTAATGATTTTGATAAATGTTTTTTACTTACTGTTGTAATTACTAATCCAACTAATGAAATAATTCCAAGTATTATATATGTTGTTACATTATCTCCAGTTTTTGGATTTGTTATTCCTTTAACTTCTCCACTTGTAGCGTTATTTGTTATTGTTTCACTACCAGTTGTCCCATCAACTTTTTCATAAGTTAAAGTTAAACTAACTGCTTTATCTGTTATTGTTAAATTACTTGTTTCCTTTTTATATGTAATCGTTAAATTAAATGTTTTCTCATCTCCACCATTTAATTCTATATTACTTAAATCATCATATATATAATCAAGATACTCTGAATCATTATCATCTGTTATTGATAATATCTTATATTTATCAGCTGTATTATTTTTAAAAGTAATATTGTATGTAATATAATCATCTTTATTAGTAAACACTATATCATTGACTATTGATCCACCTGATAAAGAAACATCATTTACTGTTACTTTATCTGATTTTTCTTTAACACTAATATTAGTTATTTTAAATATTACTTCTTCTGCTAATACATTAAATATACCAAATATACTAAATATTAATAATAATGAGAATAATACTCTTGATATATTTTTTAATACTTTCTTCATAAAGCCACCTCTACTATCCTATACCATTATAACATAAAGTTTAGGTATTTTTTTCACATTAATTTAATTAATTAATTAAAAAAGTGTAAAGGATCGGAATATTACTATTTTACGATAAAAAAAAGATGTCCTTTTAAACATCTTTCTTTTCTAAAACCAAGACTGTTTCCACATGATAAGTTCTTGGAAACATATTAAATACTTTTATATATTTAACTTTATAAGTATCTAAGTCTTTTATATCTCTAGCTAGTGTTACTGGATCACATGATACATATATTATTTCTTTTGAATTTATTTCTTTTAAGTATTTTCTTGTTTTCTCGTCTAATCCAGCTCTAGGAGGATCTATTATTACTAAATCTATATCATTGAATTCATCTATTTTATTTTCTACTTTATCACATATAAAACTAATATTATTTATATTATTTAATTTCTTATTTTTATTAGCATCATTTATATTAGATTCATTATAATCTATCCCTATTACTTCTTTTACATAGTCTGATACATATATACCTATAGTTCCTGTACCACAATATAAATCTAATATAGTTTTATAGTTTTTATCTTTAACATTTAACAATACTTCATCATATAATTCTTTTGTTAGAGTATTATTTACTTGAAAAAATGAATCTATTCCTTCTAGATATTTTTTATTACCAATATTAGTTTCTATTACTTTATCTTTTGTTAGATATTTATTATTTATAATTAATACATCACAAATTTTTTTTAATATATCAACATTATCTATATTACCAATAATTTTTACCATTACTTTAGAATTATCATTAGATGTTTTTATAATTACTTCTTTTATTTCTTTATTAGTATTATTTAATACTTTTATTATTTCATTTATCTTAGGATTAGATATTAAACAAGTTTGTATAGGTATTATTTCATTAGTATTTTCTTTATATAAACCTATATAATTATCTTTACCATGTAATATAAGTTTATTTCTATAATTGTTTCTATCATGGTAGATAATAGTTTTTACTAAATCTTTATCGATATTAGCGTATTTATTCATAATATCTTTTACTTTATTTAATTTAAATCTATTTTCATCGTTAAAACATATATGATTTAGATTACATCCTCCACATATATTAGAATAAGGACATTCTTCTTCTATTCTTAGAGGGGATTTTTCTATATATTTAATTACTCTTGCTTCAATATATTTTTTATTTTCTTTTACTATTTCTATTTCTACTATTTCATTAGGTAGTGCATTTTCTATAAAACAAATTTTATCATTTATATAGGCAATACCTCTTCCAAAATTATCTAATTTTAATACTTCTACTCTCATAATATCCCTCTTTTTTATTATATCAAAAGATACATAGAAAGAAAATATTTATACATACTAATAATGGTGAATTATATGGAGATACTTGAAAAGGTTAAGAAAAATTTATATCCTTCTAAAGATTATATATTTGATTATATAAAAATAAAAAATAAGACTATTAATATTATATATAATGAAGTATTAACTGATACTAAGAGTATTAATGAATTCATATTATATAGATTAACTAAATTAAAAGTTAAAGATTTAAATAATTTAGAAAATAGTATACCTAGTATTAATTTAATTAAAATAGATGAAGAAAATATTATTAATTATATAAATAATGGATTTGTAGTTATTATATATAAAGATATATATGCAGTAGAATTAAGAAGTAATTTAGATAGAGGTATTACTAAAGTAGATAGTGAATTATCACTTAGTGGACCAAAAGATGCTTTTTCAGAGGTTTATAATACTAATTTAGGTCTTATTAGAAGAAGAATAAAATCTGATAAGTTAAAAGTAGAAAATATAAATATCGGTAGATATAGTGATACTAAAATAGGTATTTTATATATAGATGGTATTGTTAAAAAGGACTTAGTAGAACATATAAAGAAGAATTTAAATAAAATTAATATAGATGGAATAATAGATTCTAGTTATTTAAAGAATTCTTTAGAAAATAACTTTAATTTATTTCCTACTTTAATAATGACTGAACGTCCTGATAAGTGTAGTATGGCACTACTTGAGGGTAAAGTAGTAATACTAGTAGATAATAGTCCTTATGTATTAATATTACCTAGTTTTTTTATAGATTTTTTTCATACAACTGATGATTATTTTCAAAAAAGTTTTAATGCTAGTTTTATTAGAATAATTAGATTATTTGCTTTTTTAATTGCGATATTTATTCCTGGTTTATATATAGCTATTACGACTCGTAATTATAACTTAGTTCCACTTGACTTATTATTAGTATTAAAAGCTGGGAGAACTTTTGTGCCTTTTCCTGCTTATATTGAAGCTATATTTATGATTATATGTTTTGAAATATTAAAAGAATCAGATTTACGTATGAGTGCGACTAGTGGTAGTGCTATATCTATACTTGGCGGATTAATACTTGGTGATGCTGCAGTGTCGGCTGGGATTGTCTCCCCTATTATGATTATAATTATTGCGATAAGTTCTATTGCTGGGCTTATATTTAGTTCTATAGAGCTTTCTAATGCAATTAGAACGTATAAAATATTTATACTTATACTTTCTACTATATTTGGCATATATGGAGTTATACTAGGTGGAATAATAATGTTATTTAATCTATTAACTACAGAGACATTTGGTTATAATTATTTAAGTTTTGATAAAAATGAAATAAAAGACTCTATTATAAAAATAGATACTAGGATTAGAAAAAGAAATACTAAATTATCTAATAATATTATTAGGGGGAAATATAAATGAGAAAGACTATTATTTTATTTATAATATTATTTATATTTAGTTTATTTGTTAAATTACCTAAATATAGAGAATTAAATGATTTGAAAATAATTGATAAGATTACTATATATTGTGATAGAACTATATATAGAGAAATAATTCCTATGAGGGATGATAATGGTATTGAATATAATTATAAATATCATAAAGTTAAGAAAATTAATAATAAATTTTATATAGATAAAGCTAAGATTATTAATAAATGTAAAAAAGACTAATTATTAGTCTTCTTTATTTGTGTTAGTTTTAATTGTTTTAAATGAAATATTATCTCCATCACTAGATACAATTATTGTGCCTAATTCATCAGTTCTATATGTTTTTATATCTAATTTATTTAATTTATCTAGAGTTATTTTTTTAGGAAAATTATAATCATTATTCTTTCCTACAGAAATAACTGCGAATGATGGGTCTACTTTATTTAGAAATTGGGCACTTGTAGAATATTGCGATCCATGATGTGCTACTTTTAATAGATCACTTTTTATATCTTTATCTAATAAGTTTAATTCTACATTTTTAGATATATCTGCGGTTAGTAAGAATGATGTATTTTTATATATTATTTTTAATACTATAGAATCATCATTTATATCTTCTTTATTATCTAACCACAATACTTTTATAATTGTATCATTTACATTATATATATCATCTATTTTAGGTATTTCTAATTGAATATTTTTATTTTTTAACTCTTCTATTACTTCAGTATAAGTTATATAATCTAATTTTACATCAGGCATTAAAAAATGGTCTATATCAAATTCTCTTATAATATAATCTAGCCCACCTATATGATCTTCATGTGGATGTGTTCCTACAACATAATTAAATTTAGTAATACCAATACTTTTAAAATATTCTACTAAATTATTACCATCTTTATTATTACCTGCATCTACTAGAATATATTCATCATTACTTTTAATTAAAATACAATCAGCCTCTCCTACATCAATAAATTGTATTTGAAAAGGATTATCTTCACTAAAAGTAGATTCTGTTTTTTTAGGTGCTTTTGGTTTATAAAATAAGAAAAAAACTATTATAAGAATTAATATTATTTCTATTAGATGTATTAATTTTTCTTTCATTTAATTTCCTTTTCAATTAGTTTATCTTTATAACTTACTAAATATACTTTAGATTTCTTATCTGATTTAATAATAGATATCTTATCATCTATTATTTTTAATGCAGTATTATTTTCTAATGAATAAACTTCATCATTATTTTTAGATAGGTATTCTTCTAATTCTTTAGTTTTAATTGGATTAGAGTGATAATGTGGACAAAAATTAATATTTACAAAATTTAATCCTTTAATAAATTCATGTTTATCAGATTCATTTCTTACTATTAAACTGTCTGAGAAACCTTTTGTGGATAAAAGTATAGCTCCAGCTGACATACCAGCTAATACTGTACCTTTATTATATGCTTCTAATAGTAAATCTTCTATTTTATATTCTTTTACATGATCTAATAGTTTTACTGTATCTCCACCACATATATAAATGATATCAGCATCATTTATTTTTTGTTTTACTATATCAGGATTATTTACTAAATTAGATTTTTTTAAATATACAGTAGTACATCCTAAGTCCTTATATATTTTTTTCATAGTATCATAATACGAATCAGCATGACTTGAAGCTAGTCCTATAAATAAGAAGTTAGGATTTTCTTTTTCAGTCATTTTTACTATTTCTTCATCTATTTCTTTAGTTGTATAAGTAGTTTCACCACGTCCTGTGTCTCCTCCACCTATTAATACACATTTTTTCATATTATACTCCTTGCTCGTTTTGATTGTTTTGTTTATTTTTAAATACATTATTTAATAATTCTTTATATTCTTCTTTTTTAGCTGTTTTATAGCAGTCTATTACTATATTTAATAACTCTTTTATTATTTTTTTAGTTTCTTCATCCATGTCTTTTGATTCTCTTAGTAATCTAAATATTTTAGTATTTTTACTTACTAATTCTAAAGCACTACTAACATCAGCTTTTCTTAATAACATGTCTAAATTACTTACAAAATTAAATTTATCTTGATTATTATATTTGATAAGCCAATTTTTTAATTTTTCATCTAGTGATCTAGACATTGTATTTAATGATGCTGCTTCAATAAATTTATCATCTTCTACTAGCCAATAATTAGCTGCATGTGATAACAATCCTTTACTTGATGTTTTTACTATTTTATCGTTTGTATGATTTAAGAATAATCCTATATATGATGTTTCTGGAATTACATGTATATATCTATCTTTTATTTCTTTAAATTTAAATGAATTAAATTGTTTATCTAATAATCCTGGTCCATCAGCATTACAAATTAATTTAATTTTACTTTTTACAATAAAATTTGCATACATTCCAGCTACTAAAGCGAGATTTCCTCCTTTTGAATGTCCTCCTACTATTAATTCTTTATTATTGAATGTATAATGTTTATTTAAGTAATTAATGGCTTTTTTATGAGATATGGTTGGGAATTCACAACTTAGCATAAAATCTTCTATCCAGCCTGAGAATAATTTATCTGTTCCTTCAAATACTACATATACTTTATTTTTTTGATATTCGATTGAGAATACTCCAAATTGTATATCAAAATTTCCTATATAATCATAATTATATACTAGACAGTCTTTATATCTTTTAGTGTTTTCCATTGTATAAAATATTTTATGTGCTACTCTAGTAGCTATTATATTTTTATCTCTTCCTTTATGTAATTTTTTATGTTCTTTAGAGATTTCTTCTATAGTTTTTTTACTATTTTTAGTCATTATACCTTCTAAGTCGGCATAACCCATAGCAGAAAATATAACACAATCTACCTCATTAAATTCTTTTTCTTCAAAGGAATATTCACCATATTTTTTAATATAATCATATATAGTCATAATATCACCTACGTTATTATTATATCACAACAAATAAAAAAGAGTTCAATGAACTCTATTTATTTATATATTTAATTGCTTCAGTAGCTGCTATTGCTCCATCACTAGTAGCAGTTACTAATTGGCGTAGATCTTTATTTCTAATATCACCAGCTACAAATATACCATCTATATTTGTATGACAAGATTCATTTGAATCTATATAACCATCAGTAGTTAATTTTATATCAATGAAATCTATTGTTGGGTTTTTACCTATAGCTATAAATAATCCTTCTATATCTAGTGTTTTATTATTGTTTACTTCAATACTTTCTAAATGGTTTTCTCCATTTATTTTAGTAATAACACTATCATATAATACTTCTACATTTTGTTTTTCTAATACTTTAGATACTGTAATACTATCCGCTCTAAATTCATTTCTTCTATGTATTAAATATATTTTATTACATATATTTGATAGGTATAATACATCTTCTAAAGCAGTATTACCTCCACCTACTACGGCAACGTCTTTTCCTTTATAAAAAGCACCATCACATGTAGCACAATAACTTATACCTTTACCTATTAATTCTTCTTCATTTGGAAGTAATAATTTACGTGTATTTAATCCTGAAGCTATTATAATAGTTTTTGTATTATATTTAGTTTTATTTGTTTCTACTTCATTATCTTTAATATTAATTACTTTTTCAAATTTAACTTCTACTCCTAAATTAATTACTTGATTATATAATTTAGTTGCAAAGTCAAAACCTGAAATATTTTCTTCTACTGGATAGTTTTCTATATTTGGAGTAT
Source organism: uncultured Caryophanales bacterium (assembly GCA_946628045.1). Next base: position 18,881 of record CAMOVZ010000005.1, on the reverse strand, counting down.
TTATGATTGCGCCTCCATAGTTTAATGCTTCTAAAACTAAGACTTTTTTATTAGCTCTAGCTCCATATATAGCAGCAGTTAATCCAGCAGGACCAGCTCCTATTATTAAAATATCATACATATTATTCACCTATTAATTCTTCTATTTGACTATTAGATATTAAACCTACTGATCTATTTATTTCTTCTCCATCTTTTACTAATACTAGACATGGAATTGAAAACACATTATACTTCTTAGCAAGTTCACTATTATTATCTACATTTACTGAAACTATTTTAACATTATCATGATCTTCTGCATATTTATCAAGAACTGGTCTTATCATTTTACAAGGACCACACCATTCTGCATTAAAATCTACTAAAACTTTAGTTTTTGCATTTAATACTTCTTCTGGAAAATTATCTTCATTAACTTCTATTACTTTCATAAGACACCTCTTTCTATTAATATAATACCCTATATTTTATTATTTTAAAAGAAAAACTACTAATTATTAGTAGTCTTTTTAAATTGCTTTGGCTTTTCTTCTTTTTGTGAATTCATAGAAAGTACTGCTTCTTCAGGAGTTAATCCTTTTGAAATATGACTTTTATATTCAGTTCTAACTGTAGTCATATATTCCATAAATGGATCTAGATCTGTTTTTCTATAAATTACATTATTCATTTCTTTTATATTTTCTTTTATATTTACTAACGTATCACATTCTAAACAAACACATTGGTATCCTTTTGTTTTTATTTTATTATCATCCATATCTGATAAACAAAATAATGCGATATGTTTTCCATTACATTTGTTTTCCATAAACTTTCTCCTTATTTTCTTTTGATATACTTTTATCTATTACTTCTAACTCATCTAATATTAAATCTTTATATTCTTTTCTAACAGGTTTTAATGCATCTTTTAGTGCAGCGATAACTCCTCTGATATATGGAGCTTTTTCATCTAAATCAACTAATGTATATCTACTAATACCTATTTCATTTAAATCAGTTAGTGGTTTTGATATTGATACTATTTCTGGATTTTGAATATCATTATATACACTTTCTGCAATTTTTAATCCTAAAGATGTATCATATATCCATACTCTTCCATCTTCTTTTCTTCTTACATAACAATGTTCACTATATTTATCATCGACTTCACCATTAACTCTTTTTTCAATACACATTGGATTATATTTAAGCCCATCTATTTTAGCTACTACTACTTCTGCATCTTTGTCATGTAACATATATGATATTAGCTTTGCTCTTGAATAACAATGTCTTTGAACTAAATTATAATCAAGCAATAGTAAAATTGCTGGTATATTATTATAGAATAAATTTCTTGAATTAGTAAATATTTCTTTATCTAACGGTTTAACAAGATCATTAAATGCACCCCATGCCATTAAACTTTTAAATCTATTTTCATATTTATTCCATTCTTGTTGATATATACTCATAATATCCCCTCTTTATAGGCGTATATTATACCATAAATAAAGAAAAAAATCAATCTTATGATTGATTTGTTTTTAAGTGGTGCGAGTAACAGGAGTTGAACCTGCACGTCTAAGACACTAGATCCTAAGTCTAGCGCGTCTGCCAATTCCGCCATACTCGCATGAATGGTGGACCCTACAGGACTCGAACCTGTGACCGCCCGGTTATGAGCCGGATGCTCTAACCAACTGAGCTAAGGGTCCATTGCTATTTAATAATATCATAAATTTATTTTTAATGCAATAATAAAATACAAAAAATAAGAGTAAAAAACTCTTATTTTTGTAACATATTTAATAAATTGATTTTAAACATATCTTTTTCTGGATTTGTTTTAGAAATCATGACACCTTTATATGTAGATAATTCAGCTCTATGTCCTTCATCTAATATACCTTCAGGAGTAATATTAGTTAATAGGATAATCTTCTTATCTTTATATACTGTATAATGTAATACAATTGGTCCATGAACTTTTTTAAATAATTCATCTGTAGGTAATAATAACTCATAACTTACTGTATTATTTTTATCATCTTTCTTTACTTCTTTACCTAAGAAGGTACCTTTACGTAATTCTGGATAATAATTAAATGTTAATTTTTTGTAAGCTAACATGTTATATTTTCTTACAGATCTTTCTTTTTTTCTAAAATCATTTTCATCAAGATATTCGAATATAAAATTATTTTTCATCTATATTCAACCCCCTAAATACTTGAAGACCCTCTGTACCTTCAATGTATAGATATTATACCACAAAGTGCTAAAAATGTCAAACATTTTTTCTATTTACAAAAGAAAAAAGACTAAAGTCTTTTATCTTGTATATTGATATCCATTTTCTTCGATAACAATTGGATTTCCATCTTCATCAAATGGAATATAATCATCACTGTATTCTATGAATGCAGAACCTTCATCTACATCTACCCATTCAGCATAAGATGATGATTCTTCTTGTTCTACTTCATATGCAGAGTTATAACTCATTTGGTTACCGATTGCATCAAAACTTTCTCCTGTTACATTAGGATCTGGTAATGGTTGGTTAGCTCCAGTTCCATCTGTTGTTACATTTTGTACTGAGCCATCTAAATTACCATTACTATCAGTATAATTATCATCAAAATCAATATTTGAATAATTATTTTCATTTACAGTACCACCATTATTAATAGTATTATTAATATTGTTGATATCATTTTGTAATTGATTGTTTTCTTGTTGTACTTGATTATTAACATTTTGTGCATTTGCGTCTTCTACAGCTTGTTGTCTTTGTGCTTCAGCAGCAGCAGCATCTTCAGCTGCTTGACGAGCTCTTTCATTTTCTTGTGCTATTGCTGCATCAATTGCAGCTTGTTCACTAGCAGGAATTGGAGCAGTTTCAGTAGTTGTTTCTTCCCATGTAGTTGTACTACTTTCTTCCCAACTTGTAGTTTCTGTTGAAGTAGTTGATGAACTTGCAGAAGTATAACTTCCACTAGTTGTAGCACTATAGGCATTTGAATAGTTACCTAAGTTATTATTTTCACCATTAACTATTAATTGGAAACTACGTAAGTTTGCTAATTCTCTATGAGCATCATCTATAACATAATTATTATTATTTGTTAATTCAGCTATAATTGCATTTCTATATTGCTCAAATAATGGATTAGTATTATCTTCATATGAACCTAACATAATAGTTTCAAGTCTTTCAAACTTATCATCTGCATGATTACATAGACCAATATCGTTTATAAAGTCTATTTCAGATATATTATTTTCAATTGTATCTAATGTATAATCAACATCTAAGTTTTGGAATAACATTTCTGCAGCAGCAATCATTGGAGCTACAGATAATTGATAATCTTCTATTGAATTACGATCTTCAGAGTGAGAAATACCTTCTGTTCTTACTTCTTCAGTAATTGGGAAGTCTGCTCTTACCATTTCATAAAATTCATTTACTAATTGTAATTTTTCTTCACCTGTTGCTTCTTTAGCAGCTATAAATAAATTATTATATCTACTATAGAAATCTCTTCCTTCTTGACTATCAATTAAAATTGACATATCTACTGGATTTTCACTAGTTTCTAATACATATGCTCCCATTAATTGTAATGAAGCATTTTTATAAGCATTTGACATATCAATGGCATTTACTTCATAACCATTGAAATATGCTCTAACTTCATCTATTGAATAATTATTGTAAGCTTGTTGTAATGCTACAACTTCATCAAATGATAAAGCTGCTCTTATATCATTACCGCTTTCTACAAATGCATTTGCAAATGTTCCATTAAATCCATTTAATGAAGCTGATAAATTAATCATTGAATTCTTTTGAAATTCATTTTGAGTTACTTCTAATAATTCTGTAAATGAATAATCATTATATAAATCATTATTGTACTCTATTGCTACTTCTTGATATTCAGGACCATATTCTTCATCATTGATTGTTGTAGTAACAGGAGTTGGAGTTGGAAGATTACTATCAGTCATTTCTCCTGTTTTTGATTTTCTATGGCAACATGCAAACATTGTAGCACCAATAGCTAATCCTAAACCTACTGCTAAAATTTTAGCTCCTAAATGATTTTCTCTTAATTTAGCACCAGAATTATTTATAAAGTTATCTTCATCGTATTCAATTTCTTCTTCTAATTCTTCATCTTCAATTTCAGAATCATGATCAGCTGTAAAGTCAGTATATGAACTATCACCATCATAATTTTCTTCTAAAACAACTTCTTCTACGTCATTTTCATTAATAAAAGGAGTTTCTTCTTTTTCTTCTACAACGAATTTACTTGGTTCATAAACAAATGTTTTTGGAATAACATTTTCTTCAGTACTATCTTTTTTTAATTTATCTAATGACTTTTTAAATGCTTCATCTATTTCTTCTTTTGATACTTCTTTTACAAATTTACTATAGTTTTTATTAAATTCTTCTTCAGTCATAGCATGGAAGATTGATTTATTAATCATTTCTTTTAAAGCATCTTTTGAAGTGATATTTTTTTCTTTAGCTACTATTTTAACTGCAGCTATACCATCTTCATAAGTACCATGTTCAACAGTTCCATCACTATAGAAAACACATGATTTAACTGTTTCAGTACCATTTACAGTACTTTTATATATTACTATATTTTCAATATTTTTCATAGTTTAATCCCCTTTCTATTTTTCTTTTCTGTTTCCTGTATAAGACCAACCACTATTTAATAATGTTGTATCATTATAATAACTCCATTTATATTGGATTGTACCTTTGCTGATTAATTTTCTAGTTTTTGTACTCTTATAACATACATCACCATATAATGGTTCAGTTCTATATGCTTTTTCAGTTACAGTTATAGTTGAATAAATTGGAATTGTTTTATATGTATATTCACCACAACTAGCTTGTGTAGAAGTTGTAGTTGAACTTGTTGTTGAACTTGATGTTGTACTTGTTACATTACCAGGTGTAGTTGTACTTGATACACTAGTTAATCCACCAGTATATTTATATACATCATAATAGTAATTAGGCAATGTTGTACAAGTATCACTACAATAACTATAATCTGCACCAGCAAATTTATAGTGAGTTGTCTCTGTATCTCTTGGTGGGTTAGTAAATAATTGTCTACCTACATATTCCCATCCACCTACACTACTTCTTGTTGTTGAATTAATTGTATTAGTTTGAGTATATTTAGTAGTTGTAGTTGTTGCGTAAGTTGTATTATTTATAATTACATAATTATATTTAGAACAAGCTTTTTCTGTATAAGATCCAGTTTGTCTTACAACTTGTCTTGTTTTGGCATATGCTTTTTCATATGTACCAATTTGTTCTTTATTATTATATCTTTGTAATTTCATTAAACATGTAATATCTTTGTCATTACAGTTAACTTCTTGTGTTGAACAATCTGTTTTAGTCCATGATGACCAAGATGTCCATGCTGAGAATTTTGCTTCTGTAGTTTTCTTATATTCATATAAGTATTCAGTTTTGTGTTCACATGCTTTTTTGTATTCTTCATAGCTTACTACTTTACCTTTGTTATCGTAGTATTTACCATTATATTTAACACATATATGTAATTCTTCAGGAACACATGCTTTTTTGTATTCTTCATAGCTTACTACATTACCATTATTATCATAATATTTACCATTATATTTAACACAATAGTGTTTTTCTTCTGGTTCAGGCATACAAGCTTTTTTAAATTCTTCATAACTTACTACTTTACCATTTTTATCGTAGTATTTACCATCATATTTAACACATGTATGTTTTTCTTCTGGAACACATGCTTTTTTGTATTCTTCATAACTTACTACTTTACCATTATTATCGTAGTATTTACCATTGTATTTAACACAATAATGAGCTACTTCAGGGACACATGCTTTTTTGTATTCTTCATAACTTACTACTTTACCATTATTATCGTAGTATTTACCATTGTATTTAACACATGCAATAGTAACTGGTTTATTAGGTACTACTGGTACATATGTAGGATTGTCCTTACCTGCTTTTATAGGAACTTTTGTTTCTTGCTTTTGACATAAATATCCTTCACAATAGTTATAACATCCAATGTGAACTAAGATATAATCTTCTTTTTCACTATCTTTGATATTTACTTTTAGGATATATTCATCAGCAGTTTTAGTTATTTTTACATAACTCTTTTCTACATCGACAGCTTTATTATTTTTGTCGATTAATGGTACTATGATTTTTAATCCAATCATATCACTTAAAGTCATCTTTTTAGATTGACCTATTTCTTGTGGTAATCTTTCATCTGTATAATATGAAATTGCTGCATCTTTCATTTTTTCAAGATTTTCAGCAAAAATTTGTGATGTTAATGCTTTAACTCCTGTACATTCACATGTACTAGCACTACATCCTTTTCCATTCATTGATTTAGTTATTGCAGGTACCATAAATTTTGGTAATAACCAACATAATAAGAAAACAAATACTATAATTAGGATTAATTTTAGTATAAAGTTTCTAAATGGAAAACCTCTTTTATTGTAATCTTCTGTGTACATATCTTCTCCCCCTCTGTCACATGTAATGCATATAATATCACAAAAAGAGAAAAATGTCAATTTTTTTCTTTACTTTTAAAGATTTTTTAATAAAAAAAGAAGTAAAATTACTTCTCTTTTTTAATTATTTCTACAATAGTCATACCAGGATTAAAATTATCTATTTTATATTCTTTTACTAATTTATTTTTTTTTAGTGTTTCTTGTGTTGTTTTTCTAATAATTCCAGTACCAATACCATGTATTATTATAACTTTTGTATTTTTAATATTATAATTATCTTTTATAAAATCATTTATTAGAATTCTTGCATATTCCCTATCAATCCCATGCAAGTCTAATGAGACTAAATTACTATATAGCATCTTCGTATTCTAATACTTCTTTAAGCATTGGTATTGAATATCTAGATCCAATCCTTGTTACTGATATAGCTGATGTTATTGATGAATAATGAATAGCATCTAATAAGCTATATCCATTAGCTATAAAGTAAGTAAAAGCTCCATGAAAAATATCACCTGCACCTGTAGAGTCTACAGCATTTACTTTAACACTAGGTATAATTTGATATACTCCATCTATTTTAGTAAAACTTCCTTTTTCTTCTAAGGTTATTATTACACATGTTTCATAATATTCTTCTAGTTTTTTATGTATTTCTTCTAATCTATCTAATCTTTCTACATTAATTTCTTCTTCAGCAAAGTCTTCTGCAAAGTCTTTGGAACATATTACGTATGTAGCTTTTTTACCTAAAAATTTAGTTTCATCATTAAGACGTCCTGCATCAATTACACTAATTGCATTAGGATTATTCATAAATACTTCATAAGCACTTTCAGGATGTTCTCCATCGATTAATATTACATCTGCAATTATATCACTTACAGGCATTTCTAATTTTCTAATGGCTTGTTTTTTTGATGAAAGAATTGTTCTAGTACCATTACTAGTATTAGCTATAATATAACTACTTGAAGTTCTATGATTTTTATTTATTTCTATATATCTAGTATTAGCTCCAACGTTTTCAAATTCTTTTATTATTTGATGACCATAATAATCATCGCCTACTACTGATACCATTGTTGTGTCCATTCCCCATTTTGCTAGTAAATAAGCTCCGTTAGAAGCAGGACCACCACCGCACTCTATATGGTTTGGTATACGTATTTTTTTATTTTCTTCAGGGAATTCTTTTACTGGCAGTGTAGTATCATATGTTGAATGCCCTATACATACAAATTTCATATTATCACCTATATTAATTATAAACAAAAATATAAATATTCTCTATTTAAATAGTTATTATATATGTAAACTTTACAAAAAAAGAAGTTATTGTAGCTTCTTTATTCTATTATTAATTATCTTTATTAATTCTTTTTCATCTATATTTAATAATATTTCTTTATCTTTCATTAATATATTACCATTTATCATAGTCATAGAAACACTATTAAAAGCATTATGTACTATATTAGTTATTAAATCTATACTTGGTGATGTAGTAGATGTATCTATATCAAGCATTATTATATCGGCTTTTTTATCTTTTTCAATACTACCTATTTCTTTTTCTAATCCTAAAGCAATAGCACCATTTATTGTGGCCATTTTTAATACCTCATAGCTTGATAGTACTGTTGAGTCTTTATGTAGTCCTTGTTGTAATAAATCTGTTATAGACATATGGTAAAACATATTTAAATTATTACCACTTCCTTGACTATCAGTACCTAAAGATATATTTACATATTCTTTATATTTTGTAATATCTGCTATACCACAGCCTAAATTTAAATTACTTATTGGATTATGAACAATACTTATATCTTTCCCTTTAAAAGCTTTTAAATTTTCATCATCTAAGAATGTACAATGTGCTAATATTAATTTGTTATTTATTAATCCACTCTTTTTTAATACTTCTATTGGTTTCATTTTATATATTTTTTCTATATCTATTATTTCTTGTTCATTTTCTAAGTAATGCATATGAACTGGTAAATTTAAATCACTAGCTAATTTAGAACATTTTTTTAAATATTCTAGATTACATGTATATAAGGCATGAGGAGCTACTGAAAAATATATAAGTTCATTATCTTTATATTCATTATATAATTCTTTTAATTCTTCTAGCCTTTCATCACCGTTATTTGCCATTAAACATCTTGTAGACATACATCTAATATGTGATTCTTCAACTGCTTTAAATAATCCCTTTGTATAAAAATACATATCACTAGCTGTAGTAGTACCTGTTTTTATCATTTCAATGCAAGATAATAAACTTCCATAATATACATCTTCTTCAGTCATTTTATCTTCAATTGGCCATATTTTATTATTTAACCAATCTTGTAGTGATAAATTATCATTTGTAGCTCTAAAATAACTCATTCCTAAATGTGTATGTGCATTAATTAATCCTGGTAATACTATTTTATTAGTAGCATCTATTAATTCATCATAGGCACCTTCATAATTATCTACTAAATCAATTATTTTATCATCATTTATAACAATATCTATATGTTCTATTTTTTCTCTAGTATCTGACATTGTTATTACTGTTCCATTTTTTATTACTTTTATCATATTATCCCTCGTTTTTATATATTATAGCATAAAAAAACGAATTGCTTCGTTTTATTTATTTTCTAAATACTCTACTAATTTTTTATATGCGTCTAAACTCCAAAATTTCCATCTTTCTTCGTCTTTAAAACATCCTAATGTTTTTGTTTCTCCTTCTGGTATAAATACAAAATCCCAGCTCCAACCATATGTTCCACTCTTTTTTATATCTATTGTTCCTTTAGTTATCCCTTCAAATACAACTGGTTCGCCATTAGGCTCACAATAGGCAATTGACTCTTTAAAATATGCTTTTCTATTTTCTAATCCTTCCATTAACTTTAATAATCCGTCTACCCCTAATGTATCATCTACATAATGTGTATATACACCTGGGAATCCATTTAAACTTTCTACAAATAATCCTGAATCATTTTTTAATACTGGACAATTTAATTTATTAGCTGCCCATTTAGATGAATATTTTGCAACTTCTGTCACGTCATCTGCTTGGATTTCTGGTGTTTCCATTTTTATATTATCTATTTCATAACCTAATGGATTTAATATTTGCTTAGCACTTTCTATTTTAGCCCAATTTCCTGTTACATATGTAATAGTTTTTATAATATCACCTCATCTCTTATTTATTATAACATAAAAAATAATTATTTTATTTTTAATTGTTATGATACAATTAGTTTGATAAAATTAAATAGTTAATACTAGGAGGATTTATGAAAAAGATTATATTTTTATTTATACTTTTATTTAGTCCAATATCTTGTTTAGCACTTGAATATCCATCTATAAATTCAAAAGTATCTCTAATATATGATTTGAATGATAATAAAGTATTATATGAAAATTCATCTAATGAGATTACATCTATTGCTTCATTAACTAAATTAGCTACTATTATGACGGCAATTGAAAATATAAATAATTTAGATGAAGAAGTTACTATTACATATCAAATATTAAATACAGTAGATCCTGAAGCTAGTGTAGCTGGACTTAGAGCTGGTGATATAGTTACATACAGAGATTTATTGTATGCAGCAATGCTTCCTAGTGGTGCTGATGCTACTAATGCTATTGCGATACTTACTAGTGGTAGTATAGATAATTATGTTTTAAAAATGAATGAATTTGTTAAAAAAATTGGTCTTAAAAATACACATTTTGTAAATGTTACAGGTTTAGATGATGATAATCATTATTCTACTGCAGATGATGTTAGAAAATTATTGGAATATTCTTTAAAAAATAAAACATTTAGAGAAATATATACTACTAAAGAATATACTATGAAGAATGGTAAGAAATTAAAATCTACATTATATAGATATAATGCTTCAAGTGATGCTTTAGAAAAAATTATTGGTAGTAAATCTGGTTCTACTGGCAAGGCTGGATACTGTTTATCATCTCTTTCTAATATTAATGGGCATGAAATAATTATAATTGTTTTAAATGCTTCAAGAGATGGATATAATTTCTATAATATTTTAGATACTGTAACTTTAATAAATTTTTTGAGTGATAACTATAAAGATGAGACTTTAATAGAAAAAAATAAAATTGTTAAAGTTTTACCTGTTAAATTAAGTAATATTAATAAATATAAAATTAAATCAAATAAAAAAATTATAAAATATCTTCCTAGTGATTATGATATAAATAAATTAAAAATTAAATATAAGGGTTTAAATAAATTATCTTTTAATAATAATAAAAATGATAAAATTGGTACTATTAGTTATTATTATGATAAAGAACTCTTATATGTACAAGATGTTATATTAGATAAAGATATTAATATAGATTTTATTAAAGTATTTAAGAGTTATTATTATATAATAATTCCTACTCTATTATTATTTATAGTATTAATTATATTTATTATTAAAAAAATAAAACATAAAAAAAGCAAGTAATTATTACTTGCTTTTTATATTGATAATTCATTAAATTGTTTTGTTCCTTTAGTTTTTAAATATATATATAATATTAAATTTATAATTATATATAATAATATTGCTAAAGATAATACTATAATTGAATTTATTTTACCTAATACTATTATTATTAAAACAACAGATGTAATCATTAGAAGCATTCCTATCATTACAGCTATAAATGAACTAGTTGATTGTTTTACTACTTCTGCAGTATTTTCCCATTCTAATTTAGGGTATTTTAAATTTGTTATTAAACCTATAAAATGTGATACTAGAGGTATTAGTATTGATAATATTAATAATAAAATCATCTCAATTATTCCTATTTTAAATCTTATAAATAATATTATATCTCCTACTAGAATAATAGGTGTAGTTATTACTAAACATGAATATATTTTACTCATTAATATTTCTTCTACTTTTATAGGTAATGATTTTAATATATTAATATTCTTTCCTTCTAGACTTATTACTGAGTTAGTTATAGACGTAGTGAAAGATGTGAATGATATAAGAATAAAAATTAATAATGATAGATTTTCTAATATTGTTTTTTTAGCTATATTAAATCCATTTGGATCAGTTAATATTGGTAAGAAATCATTAAATTTAATACATAAAACAATAGATACTAATATGTATAATACTAGAGAAAAACCTGCATTTACTATAAATACTGGAGTTTTAAAGAATGTATTTAATTCTTTTTTTATTAAAGAAATAGTACTAGAATTTCTTTTTATTACTAAGTTATCTATTTTTACTTTTTTTGATGTAGTTATCTTTTTTAATCTAGAATTAAGTTTGAAGTAGAATTTACTTAGTATTAATATTCCTAATATAAATATAATTATATTAACTAAAATAAATATTAATAATTTTACTATATCAAATTTAGTTATTAGATCTGCATAAACTCCTGCGGGGTAATATATCTTAGTAATTAGATCATTAATACTAGTTGCATGAGTTATTATGTAATTATAAAATGTTTCTAAATTCATAGATACATATAATATACCTACGCATACAGTCATAGAAATAATTGTTTGAGCTATATTTTTATATTTGAATCTACTAGATAAGCTTGATGTAATTGCACCTATAATACATGATAATACAATTGGTATTATTGGTAAGAAAAATAACATTATTATACTTACTAGATAGTAAGTCCAATCTAAATTTTCAGCCCATCTAATGTATGAAATCATGATTGGCAATAACCATATTGTATTAAATATAAGTTCAAATACATAAAATTTAAATATTCTTACGAATAATACAGTACTTCTTTTAATAGGAAGTGAAAGTAATAGTTGGTCATCTTTACAATTAAATAGAAGTGAACCTGTTTTATATATTCCTTCAATTACAGTAAAAAAACTTATTCCTACTACAAATAGCGAAACTAATAATATTTGAAGATGAAGTGGTGCCATCTTTTCAAATAATGTATTAGAATTAGACCATATATAAAACATTATTAATAGTGATATTACTACTGGTATTAAAGCATTATTTTTCTTATTATCTTTTTTTTGCTTTATTTTAAATATATTCATATCACTAGTCATACAGGCTTTTATTAGTGAAAATATTTTTTTCATTATCCTTCTAGCTCCATAAATACTTTTTCTAGAGATTTATCTCCTTTTATTTCTTTCATACTACCACTTTTTACTATTTTACCATTTTTAATAATGGCTACTCTTGAACATAATTTTTCTGCAACATCTAGTATATGTGTTGAATAAAATACTATTTTACCCTCTTTTACTAATTCATTTAAAACTTTTTTAATATCAAATACTGCTTTAGGATCAAGTCCTACAAATGGTTCATCCATTATAAGTATTTTAGGTTCATGTGCTAAAGCAGAAATTAATACTATTTTTTGTTTCATACCATGGGAATAACTATCTATTGTATCTCCAAGTTTATCTTCCATTTCAAAAATTTTAGCATATTTCTTTATATTCTTTTCTCTTGTTTCAGTATCAATATCATACATATCACAAATAAAATTAATATAATCAATTGCTTTCATATGTTCATATGTCTCAGGGTTATCTGGAACATATGCCATTTTCTTTTTACATTCTACTGGGTGAGTTTTTATAGACATACCATCTATTAATATATCACCTTCATCAAAATCATGTATTCCTACAATTGATTTGATTAAAGTTGTTTTTCCTGCACCATTATGTCCAATAAATGCAAATATATCTCCATCATTAACAGTAAAGTTTGCTTTGTCTACAGCTAATTTATTACCATATTTTTTAGTTACATTTTTAATTTCTATCATTTTCATTCCTCCGTTCTAATTATAACATAAAAGACTATTTCTAGTCTTTAAGATATTATATTTGATAAATATACCATTAGTATTATAAATAAGTTTATTAATAATACAATTCCTATAGTTATTATGTGTTTTTTTCTTTCATTATAAAGTGTTGCGACAAACTCTCTTATAAATGCATTAATCCAAAAATATGTCTTTGTCTTAGAACCCATACCTTCTATATTTAGTTTTTGATTAAATGCAATATTACCTGCTCTAAATACATGATAGTTTGTAGTAGAAAAAGCTATGTTACTATCTTTTTTATTTTCTTTTATTAAGTTATATGAATATTTTATATTTTCATATGTATTTTTTGATTTATTTTCTACTAATATTTTCTTTTTATCTATACCTTGCTCTATAAGATAGTTTTTAATTGCTTCTCCTTCAGAGATTATTTCGTCATTACCTTTACCACCTGATGGTATAAATATTATATCTTTTCCTGTTTCTTCTTTTTGTTTTTTAGCAAATTCTATTGCTTTATCTACTCTACCTTTTAATAAAGGAGTTAAACTTCCATCTTTTCCTATTTTGCACCCTAATATAATAATATAATCTTTGTTATATTCTGGTATATGTTTAGCTGCTTTTCTAGCAATTATTATTGTAGAAAGTAAAACACATTCTAAGTATGATACATATGTAAAAATAATTGCTTCAATAAACTCTTCTATATATAGCATTATGCTTTTTTGATTATGTATATCGATAATATTTGATACTTGTAGTAATCCATTTAGTATATCCGGTATTAATGTAGATATTATAACTAATAATGATAGTACTATACCTAATATATTTTTTTTAGAAAAACCTTCTTTTCTTATTAAATTAATATTACTTAATATTACTAATATGGATGTTAATGATATTATTGGAAATAGTAATACTGAAAATATATTCATGGTTTTAATGGTATTATGTAAATATGCAATTATACCATTATTTTGATATATACCTAGTATGTTATTTAATATAAATGTTATTATTATCATTATTGTGGAAATATATACAATATTTTTATATTGATATAGATTATATTTAATACTTTCTCTATATTTTTTTATTAAGATCCATAATACAATATTTGCATATAATATAAAAACTATAGGTATTATAATATCATTACTACTTTTTCCTAAGAATGAATTTTGTGTGATAGTACCAAATTTGTGTACATAAAATATTTCTAGTGTATTATAATCATTATATTCAATAGATATACCAGTCTTACCTTCTTTAATAGATTTTAATTCTATTTCTAATATACCTTTATGTTGGCTTATCTTTTGTATTTTTATTACGTTCTTTTTATCAATATTTATTTTTACATCTTTTAAGTCATTTATATTTTTATTTATATCTACTTTATATACATAAGTTTGTCCATTAAAGAAAATAAATACAGATGATATTACAAATAAAAATACTGCTAATATAATTAATTTCTTCTTAATATTCTTTTTCATAATTTTCTACCTAAAAAATATACATATTAGTATATTATCTTATCATTTTTTTCTTTATATTCATTAAATGCTTTTATAGTTTCTTCTCTATCAATACATTTTAGTTCTATAATATTATATTTATTATCTGATTTAATAATATCATATATAAAATCATCTCTAAAACCAATATTTGCAGCATCTTCTTTAGTATTTCCATAATACACTTTCTTTATATTTGACCAAATTATCGCAGAAAAACACATTGGACATGGATAACAAGATGTATATAGTTCACAACCATTTAAATCATATGAATTTATATTTTTACAAGCATCTCTTATTGCCATTATTTCAGCGTGAGCTGTTGGGTCGTTGTTTTCTAAAACATGATTTGATCCTTTTCCTATTATCTTACCATCTTTTACAACACAAGCACCAAATGGTCCACCACTATTTGTTTTTAAATTGTCTTCAGCTAAGTTTTTTGCTACTTTCATATATTCATTCATAGATATTCTCCTTTGAAAGTTATTAAATTAATTAAATTATAGCATAAAAATAGTAGATTTATCATCTACTATTTATTTATATTTATTTTTTTAATTTCTCTATACATTCTTGGATGATAACCTTGTCTATCATAGAAATTAATACCATTAGTATTATATGCAAATACATCAACTAAAATATATTCGCATCCTATAGATTCAAAGTACTCTTCCATTTTCTTTATTAATAATTGGCCTACCCCTTTATTTCTTGTTTTTGATGTTACTATTAATTCTGTTATTTCTCCTTCTTTAGGACATTTATAATCTAAATAGTCATATTCATTGAATTTAATTATTTTTCCCATTATTAATCCTATAGCTTTTTTATTTTCTATTGCTAAATAACATTTACCATTATTTTCATTTACTTCTTGTAAATCTATTAATGCCATTTTTTCACGATATTCTTTATGTATTTGATCTAAATTGTCTTTATCTAACGTTAAAATATATTCTTCTAATTCAACTAATAAGTCTCTAACATCTTCTAGATATGTTTCATTATATTCAATTATTTCCATTATTATCACCTATATTTTATTTGTTTTTATATCTTAAACATTTCCTATGTTACAGGAGTATATACTTCAATAGATTTAGTACTAATAAACTAAAATGATTTTTATCTATAATTGACTGATTCTACACCATTTTCATAATGAGTTAAATATTTTTGCTCATCATTTTTCAAATTAGTGTATTGCATATACTTCATATGCTTATCATAATCAAATTTACTTTTAAAGATAATTCCATCAGCAAATATCATATTTTTTTCTTTTGCGTATTCTTCTGTAGATTTAACTTTTTTTTGTGGGTTATATTTTTTTAAATATTTTTTGCTATTTTCACTATGTTGCCAATTATTAAATTTTTCCATATAATCATGCATTTCTTCATTACTTTTGAATTCTATTTCATAAAATTCTTTCATTTCATAATAATTAGGATTCTCTATTTCATCGAAACAACCACAATTAATTAAAAAATCTTCTTCTTGGAAATAAGCAATATTTTTAGGAACATCTTGCATTTTGAATCCTTTACAAATCTCTAATAATAAATCACTAGCAGCTTGTCCAATATGGTTTACTTCGATACAATAACAACCATCATGATATACATATACATTAATATTTTTTTCTTTTAGACTTTTTAAATAATTTAAATTTTCTGCACTAATTTCATTATATATTTCAATCCAAATTTTTGATTTTTCTACATAATTACTTACCATAAAAGTATATATATTTTTATTCCATAATTCTTTACAAGCAGGTATACATTCAGTCATTATATATTTTTCAGGATTATTTTCTACTTCTTCCTCTACTGCATGAGATACCTCATTAAAACTATCGGACTGAGGCAAGTACTTTTCTTCTTGAATAAACTGATTATCCAAAAGCTTTGACAAAGTTTCAATTTTGTCTTTTGATAAAAATATCATTAGTTTATCAAATTGCTGCATACATTTAAATTGATTTTTAGATGATGCATTAATCTTTCTACCATTAATTAAACTTTCAACTACATATGGATCAGATAAACCATTTTCATTACCAGTATAAATTATTGCATCTGTTGAATAAATAACATCTAACAACTCGCTAATAAAATTTGTCACATCTTTTCCATAAAGTTTATCAATCCTATCTTCAAACATTTTTTTTGCCTTGATTCCATAAAAATTTATTTCTATGAAATTTTCAATACTCATTCCTAAAACAAGACAAAGTTTTTTTAGTATAGAATCATACATTTGATAATTTCTTAAGTTACTTTTTAATACTCCACCTGGTAACATTCTTAAATCTTGTGATTTATATTCTTCTATGTTCTTTTGATTACCATAGTTATGAGAATAGACCATTTCAGCAATATTTTGAGTTTGAGCCTCCATCAAAATTCGCCATTTAAAATTTTGCATTACACCAATACATTCTTCCATTCCATCAATATGATATCTTTGTAAAAAATGGGTAAGTTCATGAAACAAAGTGATTTTTATCATTTCATCAGTCATGTTTTTATTTACATATATTATGTTATTTTTAGATAAACCTTTATTATTCTTACTGATTCCTAATTTCTTTAATAATTCTTCATTATTACTATCATAATAAATTATTCCTTCTAATTGATTAATAACTTTATTAATGAGATTATTTATAATATTTTCATCATTTATAATATTTAACTTTGATAGTGAGTATAAATATTTTGATAATAATTCAATATCACTATCAGATACATTTATATTGCCAGCAAACAATTTTGATTTTATTTCATCGTGTGTAATCATTTAACCACATCCTATATTCATTATATCATAAAAAAGACTAGTTTTATCTAGTCTTTCTTATATTTTATATTAGTTCTTCTTTGCTTTAATTGCAGCTTGTTTCTCCCTCAACTCCCCAAGTCGAAATTGCATATCTCTGCGATGTTACGAGGTCATATCATAGTTTCCGTATCGTCTCGTTGGCGATACTTTTAACTATATTTATCATCTCTCAATACTTGTATTATACTATCATCGTAATATCTTAATCTTCCGATGTATTTTTTTTAAATCCAAATATACCTAATATACCAGTAAATACTACTGCACTATATGTACTAAATCTTTCTACTATACCAAATATATCTTTTGATACATTAGCACTACCAACAGCTCCTATAAACATCAATATTAATGAAATAATTGCTGATATTCCAAGTAATTTATATTTACTTTTAAACGATCCAATAGCAATTAATACAAGTGATATTATTGATAATATAACAACTAAAGCAGTTAATATATATACGTGTATAAAACTTTGCATACTTCCATCATATCCTGCACTTGATAATGGGAATAATGCATATCCTATTGCTGATATAAAATTCATTATTGAAAATAAATACACTCCTAGTCTTAATGTTTTCTTATCTTCATTTTTTATTAGTATGCATAATAATGCACAGCATAAGCAGTTTAATATTTTATATACTGTTACAAATCCACTTGCTACTACAAACGATGGTGCATCAGTAGATGTTAAATCACTTACTGCCTGACTCATCCAATTATATCCTGAATAATTCATAGCACCAATTATATCGTGCAATAAATAAAATATAATACTAATAACACCAGATAAACATAACCAATTAATTAACTTTTTATTTTTCATAACTACTCCTTACTATATTGATTACAAAACCATTTAATATATTTTTGTATATTATTTTCATTGTAATCTTGATTATTTTTTTTACAATCTAATTCATAATCTATTAAAGAATGAATTTTCATCTGTTCTATATATCTTAATATGACGATTATCTTTTTAAATTAAATTCGTATATCTTATAAATTGATTGTGATATTTTA
>CAMOVZ010000004.1 GCA_946628045.1 uncultured Caryophanales bacterium | reverse complement strand
TTTTACTAATATTAGCTGTTCCGTTAATTTTTAATGTTGTAGCTAGTGCTGCAAAACCTATACTAATTCCCAATAGTAATAGTAATAAAAAAGTTATTTTTTCTTTCTTTTTATTTCTTCTCATATACAAATCTCCCTATTATGATTTAATTATAAAACTATCACCAGATTTTTACAACAAAAAAAAGAACTTTTAAAAAGTTCTTTTTATTATTATTATTATTATTATTATTATTCTCCTGCTTTAGTTCCGCATTTAGAACAGAATGGTCCAGTAAGTGGTGAACCACATTTACTACAGAATCCATTAGCTCCAGCTTGAGGATTTTCATCTTGGAAAGGTGCAGTTGCAGCTCCTCCAACGATTCCACCTGAAGCCATATTCATCATACCAATCCCCATGAATCCATTAGCAGCTCCGTTTGCATTGTTAGCAGCATCTTGAACAGCTTTTCCATATGCACCAACAAGAGAACCTCTTTGCATTTTTTTGTTTGAAGAAAGTTCGTAATTATCAATCTTAGAGTTAGATTCATCATCTAATGTTACTGATTCAACAATGAAACCTTTAATACTTAATCCACGATCTCTAATTGGTTGATCAAATACTTTTTCATCCATCATTTTCTTAATTTCATCAGTAGCACTAGGAAGTTCTAGTACTGGAGTTTTATGTTCACTATTTCCTAATTCATTAAGAACGTTTTGGAATGAACCAATAACTTCACTTCTCATTTGTTCAACAATATCATCTTTTCTATATTCTTCAGCAGTACCAGCAATTTTACTCATAAATACAGCTGGATCACTAACAGTAAATGTATATTTACCAAAACATTTAACATCTACTCTTAAAGGAGTCATACTTCCAGTCATTTCATTTGGAATTGGATGTGACCAATCTTGGAATGGAATTGGTGCAGGTGTTCCAAACTTATTATCAATAATTTCTTTTGCATTGATATAATAAACAGCTTGTTCCTTACTTGTTCCTCCATTATAAACGAAACGTGCCCACATTTCTTTAAATACTTCACCAAATTGTCCAGCAAAGAAAGTTGGTGATGAAGATTGATCAAATGTATAAATTCCTTCTTCAGCAGTAGCATCTAAAATTTGTCCACTTTGAAATATTACTGCAATTTGTCCAGGTGCAACTTGAATTGCACTATCTTTAGAAATAATACCATTTGGAGTAGATACTCTCTTCATTAAAATATCATTTCCTAAATCATCACATTTAATATAATCTTTCCATTGATCGTGTAGAGTACTTTTTACAGAATCTACAGCAGCTTTAATTAAACCCATAAAACATCTCCTATCTAAAATTTATAATTTAATTATACAATATATTACATTTTTTGTATATATTTTTTTAATACCTTCTAATATCATTACAAGCAAATACTCTTCCTAATACTAGCACAACTTGAGTACCACAATAACTACATGTTTTATTTGCTATATCAGTAATAGGACTATTACAATTAGGACAATGTACACCAATAACATTTTGATTATCAGCAAGTTCATGTTCATCTAATACATAAATAAATTCAGTCTTTGCCCTATCTTGTACTTTTTTTTCTTTGCCATCCACTCTCAATACATACTCATAAGCTGACGCAAAGAAAATACTTGCAGTTTTATCATCTTTTTTATAACTAGATAAAACAGTATTATGAATCTTAAATTCATCAAATTTTACATTTTTTCCTTCGTATTCACTAATCATTTTATCTACAAAACTTTTAATTTTACCTTTAAGTTTTCTACTATTCTTAGCTTCAACACAACTATAACAGTCTAGTATTACTTGTTCAGATTGTCTCTTTATTTGACTTATATTAATACCTGGAAAATCTTCTTTTATTTGACTTAAATAAACTCTATCCATACTAGCTAAACTTTTAGGTTCTATTTCATCTTGTAATCTTGCTTCTTTTATAATTTCTCCTATATTTTTACCTTCAAATCCTGCTGAATCTAATGCTTTTCTAAGTTTTATCTTAAAATATAAAAATACAGATAAAGCAGTAACTGCCCCTATTATCAAAATAATACCGCCTATTAAAAATAATAAACCTGCCATATCATCACTCCTATGAATATTTTATCATAAAAAAAAGATAAGTAACTTATCTTTTTATTTTTTAGGAATAATTTTATCTTTTCCACCCATATAAGGTTGTAGTGCTTTTGGTATTTTAATTGAACCATCTTCTTGATAATTATTTTCAATTAAAGCAATTAATCCACGAGGAGTAGCTACAACAGTATTATTTAATGTATGTAAATAATATGTTCCTTTATCTCCTTTAGCACGAATTCCAAGTCTTCTTGCTTGAGCATCACCCAACGTACTACAACTTCCAACTTCGAAATATTTCTTTTGACGAGGGCTCCATGCTTCTATATCACATGATTTAACTTTTAAGTCTGCTAAGTCACCACTACAACATTCTAATTGTCTTACTGGTATATCAAAATTTCTAAATATTTCAACAGTAAGTTTCCACATTTTTTCATACCATTCCATAGATTCTTCAGGTTCACATATAACTATCATCTCTTGTTTTTCAAATTGATGAACTCTATATAATCCTCTTTCCTCTAATCCATGGCTTCCTCCTTCTTTTCTAAAACAAGGAGAATAACTTGTCATACTAATTGGTAAATCTTCTTTCTTAATTATTTGATCTTTAAATTTACCAATCATTGAGTGTTCGCTAGTACCAATTAAATATAAATCTTCACCTTCAATTTTATACATCATTGCTTCCATTTCAGGAAAACTCATAACACCTGTTACTACATCAGAATGAATCATAAATGGTGGAATAGCATAAGTAAACCCATTATCGATCATATAATCTCTTGCATATGCAATCATTGCTTCATGTAGACGTGCAATATCACCTAATAAATAATAGAATCCTTGTCCTGAAGTTCTACCTGCAGCTTCTTTATCCATTCCATTAACTCTTTCAATAATATCTGCATGATATGGTATTTCATAACTTGGTACTACTGGTTCTCCAAATCTTTGTACTTCAACATTTTCAGTGTCATCCCTTCCAATAGGAACAGATGGATCTATTATTTGTGGAATAACCATCATTTTTTCTTTTATCTCATTAGTTAGTTTTACTTGTTCTTCTTCTAATGCTTTTATTTCTTCTCCACTATTAGCAACTTTCTTCTTAACTTCTTCGGCCTTCTCTTTTTCACCTTGTTGCATTAATTTACCAATTTCACCACTAAGTTTATTTTTTTCTGCTTTTAAAGTATCTGCTTTTACTTGTACTTCTCTTACTTTCTTATCTAATTCATATACCTCATCAACTAAAGGTAATTTTTCATCTTGAAATTTCTTTTTAATATTTTCTTTTACTAAATCTCTATTTTCTCTTATTAATTTTATATCTATCATATTAATCCTCCACTTTCTCAAATCTATATTTTTGTTTAACATCCGGGTATTTTTCATGATCTACTTCCGAGACAAACATATCCATAGGTCTAGCCGCATAATCTACTCCTTTAACACAATCAGTCTCATATAATGGTTTATATATTATTAATTCTTCTTCGTTTTCAGTATGTCTAGCACTACCTATTATCTCATATAAATATTTATTAGGATTTTTTTCTAATTCTTCTTTACTCATCATTTCTCTTTTAAAATGTTTAACTATATCACCTTTAATAAATTCTCTTTTCATATATCCTCCTAAACAAAAAAAGAACAGTACAAGGAGTCTAATAAGACGGTACCATCCTTTATTTAACTTAATTAGATAACGGTATTACCCGGGAAAAATCCATCTATAGAGTAGATAAATAAGTATTTAATAGTGTTTTCACCAACCACACATTCTCTATGATTAAATAATCTTATTATTAGTTCTAATTATCGACTTCTTTTTAATTATATAAAATAATCATAATTATTTCAAGTATTTTTATAATTCACCAGTAGTAGCCTTATGTTTTGTATTAATACAACGATTAATATCACTTCTATTATTTACTTTTTCATAAGGAACTATAGTTTCAAGTTTAACATCACTAGATAATGTCTCAGGATATCCATAAGTACCATCACTAATACTAATATAATATTTACTACTACCACTAGTATTATCAATAATTACATATCCCCCTATTACATCTCTCCAGTAATAAAATGGAAAATAAGCAACATCACCCATATCAGCATATTCTATATAATATCTTCCACTAGTAGAATTATATGGAATATCACACTCTAAATAATTTTCATCAGCTAATTGCTTTGTTTTATCAATAATTTGATTAGTTGCATATACATAATAATAATTAGTAAATCTTTTAGTTTTACTCTTTATCTCAATAATATTAGTCCAAAATATACATACAAAACCAAATATTAAAAATATCATTAAAGATATAAAGAATATTTTCTTTCTCTTATAATCTTTTTCTAATGTTCTCTCTTCTCCTACATAATTAATTCCTTCATAAAATCTAGAACCAAATCCCATCATAGGTATAAATATAATAGGAAATAACATAGTAAGTAATCCACTATATTTAAATTTAGTACCCATTATATATAATGTTACTAAGAAAAATATTTGACCTACTACTGGTATTAATAATACTATTCCTAATAATTTCTTTTTATAAACTATATCACATAATATAAATAAATTATAAATAGGTATTAAAGCATTCCACCATCTTCTATTACATTTCATAAATACTAATTCCATAGAGTATACAAATAAAAATATTATTGAAGTAATAAATGCTACATATGGAAAAAGAGAGTTTTTAATAATATCAAAACTAGTAATATCGTTACCTATTATTATAAAGAAACTTAATACTATAATAACCATATATATTAAATAATTAATCAAAAAGCATAATTTCTTACTACCAGTATTACTAGCTATACCTGTAGTTACTTCATCACTATTTTGAACAATAGTCTGTCCAGAACCAACTTGGTATGAAGATACCGCACCAGTAGGAATATATTGTTGAATATTTTGATTAGCTTCACTACCAGGATTTAAATATCCGCACTTCATACAATATCTAGAGTTACTATTCATTTCACTTCCGCATCTAGGACAAAAAATTTTATACCCATTATCTTGATTCATATTAACACCTCTATTATATTTATTTTATCATATTAAATAAAAAAATAATAGAAGCTATTTTGCTTCTACTATTAATTTAATAGCAGTTTTTTCCTCTCCTTCAATACTAATATCAGAAAAAGCTGGGATACAAATTAAATTCTTACCACTAGGAGCTACAAATCCTCTAGCTATAGCTATAGCTTTAATTGCTTGATTTATTGCTCCAGCACCTACTGCTTGTATTTCAACACGTCCCTTTTCACGAAAAACATTTGCTAAAGCTCCTGCTACGCTATTAGGATTAGATTTACTACTAACTTTTAATATTTCCATATTTTCCTCACTTTCATTTAATACTATGAAAAAAAGATTAAAATATTCTTATTTTAATCTTCTATATACCATGTTGTTTCTATTAAAGAAACATCTACTTCTTCTCCATCTTTCCACTTATGTAAATAAGATCTATATCCCCTTTGTCCTATTTGAACTGAAGAAGTAGTATATTCATATCCCTCTTTAGCATCATGATTACTCCAAAACTCTACATAAGCAACTCCATTATATGACCAAGCTTTAATATATATAGGATACTTATAAGTATTCCTAAATTGCATATCTACACACCATCCACTAGAATAACTAGCAACAGTTGCATCTAATCCACCCGGTACATATAAACTCTTCTTAGCATGAGGATAACGTTTAACAATTTCTAATCCACCTAATAATGCAGCATTATAAGTAGTTGTAGCTATTTGACAAACACCATTACCTACAAACTCATAATAAAATACATATCCATATCTAGTAAATGGTCCAGCTGTATTACAATAACTAAATACTTCACCAGGTTCTACCACAGTACCATTTATTAAACTTAATGCATAATTTAAATTTATATTTCTCATATAAGTATTAGGCATAAATACTGTAGAAAATGAACTAGTTTTAGTATCAATGCTCTTATAACTTTCATTTCTATTAGCTAAAACAACATCTCCACTTAATCCTATATTAGTCTTACTATTTATACCTTTAGATATAGACTCTTTAACATTATTAACACTATTATCTATATTAAGTGCAAATCCATCAGTACCATCTACATACTTAACACCATCACTAGTATCAAAATATCCATTAACTGCATTATAATCTACTTCACTCTTTAAAGTATTTAAGGTATTTTTTAATCTTTCTTCATCTAAATCATATACAAAAGAATATTTACTCTTCTTAGTACCATTAATCATCATTAATTTACTACTAAAATTTTTCTTCTTTTGAGAAGACTTAATCACATTTAAAGTTTCATTTGTATTAACACTAATTCCTAAATCATTTAAACTATATTCATAATCTTTAGAATTAATATTTACTTTTATTTTCTTATTTGCAACATAATCTTTTATATAATTAATTTTCTCTTCTGCATTCTTATAAGTATAATAACTCATATCAAATTCTTCTATATAAGTACTAGGAAGTATTTTATTATCATATTCACTTAAACTTCTATTATTATAAATAACTAGTCCTATATAAGATATAATTAATAAGAATAGAATTGAAAATAATACAATTAATCTTTCTTTATTATTACTAATCTCTTTCATCTATATACCTATTAATTACCTTAAATACCTTTTTATAACCATCTTCATTTAATCTAATACCATCATCCGTATAATTTTCTTTTAATAAATCATTTTCACTTAATTCACTATACATATCAATATAATTAACTTCTAAACTATTACACATAGTCTTAATTTCATTATTAATATCTTTAATAAAATCATTAGTAAGATTTTCATCTTTATCAAAACCATCAATAGTATCATTTACTGGATATATAGATGATACATATATAGTAGCCATACTTCTATTATGTTGAATTCCTTTAACTATAGATTCTAAATTAGCAATAACATCATGTATAGAAGTATCACTCTTAAAATCATTAACACCTAATTCAATAAATACATGTGTAGGATTATATACATATATATGATTTCTTAAATCATCTAATATATCTAAAGTAGTATAATCTTCATTACAAACTTTTACATATGGTTTATAAAACTCATCAAATTCCATACCTTCAGTATGATAATCACCTATAAATAAATAATTATAATCCATTGTTTTAATTTCTTTTTCTTTTACTTCCACTTTTACTTGTGGCTTAACATGAAATACCTTTTCTAATAAATTATTATCTCTAGCATACATAAAAGCAAAAACAAATAATACAGAAACTATTAAAAATATAACTAATAGTTTTATTATTCCATATAAGAATGAATGATCTTTCTTTTCTTTTAATATTTTTTCTTTTGCTTTTCTAGTTTTTTTACTCTTACCTTCAACAAAACTAATATCTAAGCTTTCTGCATCATTTATTCTTTCACCATCTACTCTAATTCTAGTAGTATCTTCTAATTTTTTTTCTTCTTTCTTTTTAGTTTTTCCTTTAGTAGGTTTTTCTTCCTTAACTTTAATAACTTCTTTAATTGCCATACTACCAACCTCACTTCAAATATATAAATATTATAACAAAAAAATAGAAAGTATTCTATACTTTCTATATATTTCCAGTAATTATATTAATAATATTATTTTTAAATAAATCAATTAAACTTAACTTAGAAACATCTCTATCGCTAACTAAATCATTAGAAGTAATTATATTACTATTATTCATAACAATAATACTACCTAAAACATCACCTTTTTTAATAGGTAAATTAATTTCATTAACTTTTATATCATAATTATATTTATTATTAGAATCAGTATCCTCTACTACATTTAAACTTTCTTTTAATACTAAATTAATACTTTTCTTATTAGCATTAGATAATTTTATTTTTTTAATAACAGAATTTTTTTTCTTTAAAGTTCTTACTTTAGTATTATTAAATCCATAATCTAATAAATCTATAGTCTCTTTATTTCTAATTTTACTATCCTTTTCTCCTAAAACAATTCCAATTAACCTTAAATTATTTCTATTAGAAGTAGCTGCCAAACAATACCCCGCATCATCAGTATGTCCCGTTTTTAAACCATCAGCCCCATCATATTGATTAATTAATTTATTAGTATTAACTAACCAAAATTTATTATCAGTATCTTCTCTTAAATAATCTTCATAAATAGAAGAAAATTTAAGTATTTCAGGATGATTAATAATTAATTCACGAGCAATCATTGCCATATCATAAGCACTAGAAAAGTGTCCTTTCTCATCTAACCCCGTACAATTAACAAAATGTGTATGTTTAAGCCCTAATTCTTTAATCTTTTTATTCATTCTTTTAACAAATTTTTCTTCACTACCACTAATATATTCAGCCATAGCTACCGTTGCATCATTACCACTAGCCACACTAATACCCTTCATCAAATCCTCTACTGTTATCTTTTCCCCTTCACTCAAATATATCTGACTACCACCCATATTAGATGCATTTTTACTAACAGTAACAATATCATTCCATTTAATTCTACCCTTTTCCACCTCTTCAAGTATTATTATTTGAGAAACCATCTTGGTTAATGATGCTACACTAACTTCCTTATCTTTTTCTTTTTCAAAAATAATTTTTCCACTATATGGTTCGAGTAAAATTCCACTTACTGCATTAGGTATTAATTCTAAAGCATGAGTATTATAAGTACTAAAAGATATACATAATATTATAAGTAAAAATATAATTTTTTTCATTTCATCCTCCTATCTTTTTTTATGTAAAGTAATAATATTTTATTCATAATTTAATAAAAATTTGCTATTATATAATTAGGGTGATAGTATATGGGTACTGTTGTAAAACGTAAAATAAGGATTAAATGGAAAAACTTATTAGCCTTTCTTTTATTCACAATATTATTAATAATTGGAATAATAGAAATAATAGTATGCATCACAAAAGTAGTAACTGCACCACCTAAAAAAGTAAAAGAAAAAGAAGTAACCGCAAAAAAAATAAATAAAAATAAAGATATAAAACTTAATAAACTAGATAATATAAATAAAGAAATAGAATATTTTAATAATGATTATTTAGACCGTTACATATTCTATAAAGATAGTCATACAGAAATGCCAAATATTCAAATAATAAAAAATGTAAATATGCAATTAGATAAGACACAATATAAAGATATAATACCCGCAAGAAATTTAAACACAGAAAAAATATTAGTAAATAAATACTATTATTTAGAAAGTAATTATGTACCAGATAATCTAGAAAAAATAAGTAATAATTATGCATTAAATAATATGAAATTAGTAAATGTAGCAAAAAATGCCTTTGAAGAAATGGCTCAAGTTGCTAAAAAAGAAAAACTAAATATTATCGCAATGTCTACATATAGAAGTTATGACTATCAAGTTGATTTATATAATAAATATGTAAAAGCTGATGGAAAAGAAGCAGCAGATACTTATTCAGGTAGACCAGGTCACTCTGAGCATCAAACAGGACTCGCAGTAGATGTATATAATGGAAAAGAAAATTATACTAATTTTGAAAAAACAAAAGAATTTGATTGGATGGATAAACATGCTCATGAATATGGATTTATATTAAGATTTCCTAAAGATAAAGAAACAGAAACAGGATATACTTATGAATCATGGCATTACCGTTATGTAGGTAAAGATATTGCTAAATATATAAAAGAACATAATATATCATTTGAAGAATATTATGCAACCATAATAAAAGATTGGTAAAAACCAATCTTTTTTTAATCATATTTTTTCTTAAAATGTTTATACAAATGATAAAATCCTGTATACACTAACCATATAAGTAATATTAAATTACTAACTTGTACAAATGATAAAACAGTATCATTTTTATATAATATACTAGTATCTGCTAAATCCACTTCATAATAAGCACCTACTGCAATAAATGCCATAAACAAAAAATATAAAGTACTAAAGAAAAAATAATTAAATATCTTTTTAAATTGAGTCATTTTCTTACTAAATAAAGTTATCAATATCATAACAGTCACAAATATTATTATAAAGAAATAAACAATAGTTGAAGGAAAATAAATATAATTCATAATAGCCTTAGTAAATGAATCTACACATGTTTTTACATAAGTAGTATAACTAATGAATATTCCTATAATAAAACCTATATATACACCTATAGCTATCATTTGAACTAATGTGTTTTTTCTTTTTAAATTAACTATTAAAATAATAAATAAAAGGATAGATAAAATAAACATTTCTATAGAAAGAAAAGATGAAAATATATATTTAAATATAGTTTCAACTTTGTCAATTAAAGATAAATTCATTTTATCACCCTCTAACTAGCCAACAAGTTCTAAAATATAAACTGTCTGAGAAGAATCACTATCTTTAGTACAAGTAATTAAAGTAAGTGTAGTTTTATTAGTATCTCTATAAATAGTAGCCATACCATTCTTCTCTACATTATATATATTAACTACTTGATAATCATATTTTCTTCCATTATATGTAACATATGCATGATCTCCTACACCCATCATCCAAAGATATGCAAAATATGAAATATAAGCATCTCCAGAATGAGCTATTAATATTAAGTTTCCACCATCTACATCAGGAAGTGAAGACCCATCCACCATTGTTACATTATATTGTATACTATTATATCTAGAATCTGTGTTATAAAAACCTCTTTTTAATCCAATTCTCGGTATTTCTAATACTCCCAAATATTTACTATAATCAATTACATAATTAGTATTTTCTTCTTGTTTTTCTACTTTTTCAACTATAGGTACATCTTCAACAATCTCTTCTTCTTGAGGCTTCTCAATATCCATCATAGCTATTCTCATATCCTCAAAAACTTCATTACGTATTCTTAAAAGATAATTCCATGATAGAGATATAATACCTATAAAAACAAATAAAGAGCCAATTATTAAGACATGGCTCTTTTTAATCTTATTGTTTAACTTGAACAGGTTTAGCATTCGCATAAACAATACCAACACCACATAATAATACTATTAAACCAATAAAGTAAATTGTTTGAGTAGTATTCATTCCTGTATCAGGTGCAAATACTAATTCAACACCTGCTTGATCAACACCTGGTTGAAGTAATGCCATAGCTTGTGGGCTTGCACTTCCTCCAGTATATTTATAAGCTCTACTATTAGCAAAGTGACCAGTTACATTTAGTTTAACAGTTTGTCCCTTTTCAGTTACATTATCTGCAGGAACTCTTACATATAATTTAGTACCTGGTGCAATATTAGTTAATCCTACTTCTTTACCATTTTCATCAATAAGAGTAGCACCATTAATTCCTGAAAGTGCAACACCAAAACTTGTCATAGCAGATGAAGGTTCACCAGTAACATTAATTAATGCAGATACATAAAATTTCTTATCCTCTGTTTGAGAATATTCACTATTTTCAGCAGCTACTCTAACTGTAGGTTTTACAGCATGTTTAGCATTATCAACTAAAGTTCTAATTGCTTGAGTAACATTAGGATAACTTGCAGGAGTTCCTCCTACACCTTCTTTTATAGTTATAGCTCCATTAGCAGTCATAACAGCTAAATCATCATATCCAGTTTCATCATTTTTTACTAACTTATAAACTCCATCATTTCCTCTTGTTTCAGATAAATATAACCAAATTGATGATTGAATAACCCATGCATCAATATTATCTGAATAATTCCAAGCACTATTAATTTTAGCTAAGTCTCTATTATTATATCCTAAATTTAATAAATACATTAAACCTGGATCTTCATCATAACCTTCTGTTCTATTATATTCAGCTCTATTAACTTCATTTCCTCTTTCAATACAAAATACTCTATTTTCTGAAGAAATTGAATTAGCATAATATAATGGGAATGCAAATACATGACCATTAGCATCTTCTGCTATATAATTTTTCTCTTTATAATAAACATTTCCAACGGTTTCATCTTCATATTTTAAATCAAATTTTTCTGTGTCATCATAATTTAGTGCATAACTAACACCTGATTTTTGATTCATTGATAGTCCTGCCATTGCTAATGAAAATACTGCAAAGATAGCAACTACAAATGATAAAACTACAGATGTATCTATAACACTACGTTTTTTTCTTTGTTTTTTATTTTCTTCCATATAAATTTTTTCCACGATTAAATCACCTTACCTTATACTTGTATTATATCATAATTTCAATAATTTCAAACATTTTTTTATATAATTGTAAAAATCTTATCAATATTTACTCTAGGAATTTTATCATTTACGTAAAGTGTAGCTAATATATCACCTTTTTTTACTTTTTCTCCAGTTAATTTATTTAATTTAATTCCTACACCATAATCTATTTTATCTTTTATATTTAACTTTCCTGCACCTAGTTCTAAAGCTAATTTTCCAACCTCTAAAGCATTTATTTTTTCAAGAACACCACTTTTATTAGATTTAATAACATATCTTTTTCTACTTATAGCTATATTATTGATATCTCCACCTTGATACTTTATAAGTTCAGCAAACTTCTTATAAGCAGACTTATCTTCTATACTTTTAATTACTAATTTTCTTGCTTCTTCTTTTTCTATTTCAAGTCCCATACTAGCAAGTTCACTAGCTAAATCAATACATAAATCAACAAAATTATTATTAGTTTCATTTCCCTTTAATACATCAATAGCTTCTAAAACTTCTAACCCATTACCTACTGTTCTACCTAATGGAGTATTCATATCACTAATAACATATCTTACTTCTCTATCATATATTTTACCTATTTTAACCATTAAATTACCAAGTTCTTTAGCATCTTCCTTATTAGATAGAAAAGCACCATTACCTACTTTAATATCTATTAATATTTTATCAGCACCTGCAGCTATTTTTTTACTCATAATGCTTGATGCTATTAAAGGAATAGACTTAACAGTAGCAGTTACATCTCTTAATGCATAAACTACTTTATCCATAGGAACTAAATCATGAGTTTGACCTGTTAATACAAAATTAATATCTTTAACTTGTTTAATTATTTCCTTTTCAGTCAAATTTGTTTTATAACCTTTAATACTTTCTAGTTTATCAATAGTACCACCAGTATAACCTAAGCCTCTTCCGCTCATTTTTATAACAGGAACACCTAAACTAGCTACAATAGATGCCACTACAAAAGTAGTTTTATCTCCTATTCCACCCGTTGAATGTTTATCTACTTTTATTCCAGGTATAGATGAAAAATCCAAACAATCTCCACTATCAACAAAAATTTTAGTTAAAGCAAAAACCTCTTCATCTGTCATTCCATTAATACAAACAGCCATCAAAAAACTAGACATCTGATAATCACAAATGTCTCCGTTTAAATAGCCATTGAAGAAATAATCTAATTCTTTATAACTTAATTCTTTACCAACCCTTTTTTTATCAATTATATCTAGTATCATACAAGTTCCTTCCTAAATATATCAGATTCTCTTTTTATAAATCCACATTTTTCATATAATTTATGAGCTTCAATTCTTGTCCATCTACAAGTTAATTGTAAATACATTCCTCCACAATGACGAGCATATTCTTCTGCATAACTCATCATCTTTTCACCAACACCATATCCTCTAAAATCTCTTACTACGCAAACATAATCTATTAAATAATAATGTCTATTTCTAATAGGATTCAATACTTTAGTAAGAAGCAAATATCCTACTACTCTTCCATTAGCTTCAGCTACTATTTCATGGAAATTATCATTTTCAGAAATATCTACTCTCTTTAATCTACGAAAAGCTTCATAAAGCATCATATTAACACCATCAAAATCTTTTCTTTCATACTCTCTAACTCTAATCTCCATATTAACACCTACTTTTAATTTTATTATACCAAAATAATAAAAAAATACAATTAAAAAAAGAAGATTACTCTTCTTCTTTAGGCTTACTAGATAAAAATGTTATTTTCTCACATATAATTTCTAATTTATTTTCTTTCTTTCCTTCTTTCTCAATCATGTTAGATTGAACTCTACCTTTTATACCAACAATATCACCTTTATTACAATATTCACTAGTATTACTAGCTATAGTATCAAAAGCAACACAATCAATAAAATCAGTATCATAAACTCCTTCTACATTTTTAAAACTTCTAGGTACGGCAATAGAAATAGTTGCTACTTTAACGCCATTATCTGATTTATTAACAGTAATATCTCGAGTAAGTCTGCCTACTAAAACAATCTGATTAAGCATAGATCACCTCCTTTCGAGAGGTATATTAATAAATTTAAAAATATTATGCAAACTCATATTTTTTCTTTTTTATAAGAAAAAATTTCACAAAAAAAGAAAATCCACTAAATGAATTTTCATTTTTATTTATAAAATATAATTTAAAAAAACAAGTTTTCTATTTTTTTAATTTTTTTTCATTTTCTTTACTTTCTAAATATTTTAAAAACTTCTCCCTTCTAGAAGAATCTCCTTTAAAAATACGAATTTTTTCAAAAACACTAGTACAATTTTTTCTATCTCCAAAAGCTAAATCCCATCTATCAAAATAGAATACGCTCATATTATAAACAATTTCTCTTTCTAGTTCTTCTACAGAAATATAATCTCTATCATTAAAAATATCTAAACTAGGTTCTAATATATAACATATTCCATCTTCTTCTTTACCATTTACTAATACTAATTTATTACCAAAATCTTCTCCTGATTTTGTTGAATTAGTATAAATAGATCTATCATAAACATTACATTCATCAAATGGATGAGTAAGATTAATATATGTATCATGTACTTTTAAAAAGAAAGTATATGCTTCTATTTCAGGTATCTCACAACCCTTATCTTTTTCATAATATCTTACCTTAGCTTTTCTAATTTTATTGACTGGCAACTTATCAAATTGCATAATACTACCTCCTATTTTAAACTGTTTAACATTTTATCTACTGCTTGCATTGGAAGTAGTGCACAATTCTTTCTATTAGGTTGTTTACCTATTTCATCATAAACATTTAACTCACCTAATAGTTCTTTATTATATTCTTTTTCATTTATCATATTAACATAGTTTTCTAATATACTTTTAACTTCTTCAACACTTTTTCCAATAAAACTTTTAATCATAATAGAAGCACAAGAAGTACTAATAGCACAGGCTTCCCCATCAAAACGTATATCTTTTACAATACCATTTTCTATTTTCATCATAAAATCTAAATTAT
Organism: uncultured Caryophanales bacterium; assembly: GCA_946628045.1. The sequence continues at coordinate 97,955 of CAMOVZ010000004.1, read as the reverse complement.
CTATACAACTTTCACTATTAGTATTAGCCTTTAGATAACTATCATCATTAATTAATCCCCTATTTGTAGGATCTTTATAATTATCAAATATAATTTCTCTTTTTAATTCACTATCCATACTATCCTCCTACAAAACTATTTTAAATATATCTTTACTATTTTTTAATACTTCAATTAATTTATCTATTTCAGAATAATCATTATAAAAATACATACTAATTCTAACAGTATTCTTAATATCCATTTCATCTTTAAGCATCTTAGCACAATGATTTCCAGCACGAACTGCTATACCATAATGATTTAAATACATTGATGCATCTTGTGCAAAAACACCATCTATATTAAAAGCAATTATTCCACTATTAACATTCTTATTATAAATAATAATATTATCTATATCTTTAACCTTTTCAAGAAAATATTTCTTTAGATCAATCTCTTGTTTATGAATATTATTCATACCAATATTCATTAAATATTTAATAGCTTCACCCATACCAATAACTTCCGCTATAGCAGGAGTTCCAGCTTCAAATCTAGTTGGAATAGATTTTAATTCATATGAATTATCATCTTCAAAATAATTATTCATTCCACCACCATACATAAGTGGCCTCATTTTTTCTAATAATTCATATTTTCCAACTAATACACCAACTCCAGTTGGTCCACACATCTTATGAGCTGAAAAACTTAAAAAATCAACATTACTTTCTTTAAAATCAAACTTCATATGTGGTATACCCTGAGCACCATCGACATTAAATATAATATTATTAGCCTTACATAATTCTCCAATACCTTTAATATCTCTTAAATCTCCAATAACATTACTAATCATAGCTAAACTAATTACTTTAGTATTAGGAGTAATACTTTTCTTAACATTATCTAAAGTAAGTGAATAATCATCATCTAATGGTATATATTTAATAGTAAAGTTAATTTCTTCACTTAATTTAATCCAAGGAAGTATATTAGAAGCATGCTCTGCTTTATTTAAAAGAACTTCATCACCAGGCTTTAAGAAATATTTCATAAATCCAAAAACAACCATATTTAAAGAATGAGTAGCTCCACTAGTATATATAACAGTATTAGCATCGCAATTAATAAACTCACTAATTATATTTCTAACATTATCATACTTTTCATTAGTCTTAACTGCATAATCATAATCTCCCCTATGTATATTAGAAGTATATTCTAAATAATATTTATTCATCTCATCTATTACACATTTAGGCTTTAAAGTAGTCGCAGCATTATCAAAATATATATTTTTATTAGCTAATATAGGAAAGTCCTCTCTATTCATAACTTCACCTCCATTTATATAATTTATTCAAAATAAGTTAATATAACCATTAAATTAAACTAGTTAATTTAAAATCACTCTTATTTTATCATAAAATAAAAAAATATAAACAAAAAAATCAACCAAAGTTGATTTTTTATTATTAAGCTACTTTTTTATAATAAGATTCTCTATCATCATAAGACTCATTTTCACCAATTAAAGCTCTAACACTTTCAAGAGCACGAGCTAATTCTTCTTTACCCTCTACTTGTGTACTTAATCTCATATTTTCTCTTTCTAATTCACCAATTCTACGTTTTTGTTCTTCATTTTTACGTTTTTGTAAATCACTAGACATATTTAAAGATTCAATCTTAGCCTCTAACTTAGCATTTGCTTCCATTAAATCATGATTTTTAGCATTTAAAAGTGTTATTTTTTGTTCTTGTGCTTTTGCTTTTTCTATATAATTTTTTCTAGAAGCTTTTAATTTTTCTTCTCTTTCTAACGCTTCATTTAATTCAACATTTTTTTCATTATACTTTTGTGCTAAAGCATCAATAGCCTTTGTAGCATCTTCCATAGTAGTATCATTATTATCTACTAAAGAATCATCTATTTCATCAAATTCATCTAATTCTTCTTCATCATTTATATTATCTATATTATCAATTTCAGGACTAGTAAATACATTTTCTTCTTCTGGTTCTTCTTCAACATCTTTAGTATCTACTATTTCTTCTTCATCTTGTTTTTCATCATTAACACCTATCTTACTAATATATGAATTCATACTATTAAACTTTTCGTTCAATTCATTTAATCTTCTTTCAAGATCAGATTCTCTATCATCCATATCTTCTTCTGTTAATTCTTTTTTCTCTTCTTCAACATTTACTTCATCACTATTGATTTCAGCTACAGGTGCTTCTTCTTTAAACTCATCAAATGATTCATTTTCAACAGTACTTTCAGCACGTGGACTATTAACTAAATTAACATCTGAAGTAATAGGAGTTTTTTCTGCTACTGGAGCATCAAACATTGAACTTAATCCTCTAGTTACTGAAGCAACTTCCTCTGCAGGTACTTCTACTGGAGCATTAAACATTGAACTTAGCTGATTAGTTTTTACTTCTTCTTGAGGTATACTTATCTCTTGACCTAAATCAATATCTTCTTTAGCAAATCCCTCATTAACATTTTCAACTGGTACACTCTCTTCTACCTCTTGTACTGGCTCAGTATTAACTTCTTCTTGTACTGGTTCAGTAACAACTTCCTCTTTTACATCTCCAACAACTTTTTTATCTGTAAGTGAAAATTCTACTACATCTGTTTCAGCATAATTTTTAGCCATAAATACTTTATCATTATTAATAGCTATAAAACTATAATACTCTCCATTTACTAAATTATTACCATTTATATCACAAAGAGTTCCTTCTTTGAATTGATCATGTAATTCATATTTACCAACAGTTCCCATCTTGTCATTTATTTTTTGTTTAATTTGAGCAGGAGTAGCAACTAATTTAGTAGCAGACAATGGATCCATTCTTAAATTGTTAGATTCAATAACATTTTGTGAAACAGCAACAGCTGGTTCAACTAATAATACATCTTCACTAATAGGTCTAATAGAACTATTAACAAAAGATATAATTTCATTACCATTTTTATCAATTAATCCAACATTTTTAGCTTTAGTAGCAGAATCAACTGCTTCAATTAATGCAGTAGTTGCAATGATATTTCCATTGTTTAATTGTTTTAGAAAATAAAATTGTCTTCCATCTTCCATTTGTCCATAAGTACAAGGAATATCAGTTTTTCCATTCCAGCTAACTCTTCCCTCTATTACTTTCATAATATACACCTACTCTTCTATTATCATCTACTATTTAATATATCATAAAAAAAAATACAAAACAATATATTTATTAATAAAATTGCATTCTTTTTATTTATAAGTTAAAATAAAATTGGTGATTTTATGAATAAACAAAAAAAATTAATAATTGGAAGAGGAATTTTCGTATTTATAGTATTTGTAGCATTAGGAATAATAGTATGTACTGAAAAATTTGGTAATATATTAACACCTAAAATTACAAAAAAAATTAATACCTATATAGAAGAAAAATATAAAGATTTAGATTTAAAAACAAACAAAGTAAAATTTAAAAACACTACATATACTATGAAAGTTGAATCAAAAGAAAATAAAAACCATTATTTTTATATAAAATATTTTAATAAAAAAATTACTGATACATATAAAAAAGACTATTTAGAAGGAAATAGACTATTAACACACATAAAAAATAAATTAAATAAAGAAATAAATAATAAAACTAATACTTCTTGTGATATAGAAATAACTTCTACTCTAAATAAATATACAGATATAGTTCAAGAAAGAATAATAAAAGAAGATAATTTATTAGAATTAAAATTCTTTATAGTAAAAAAAGAAATAATAATAGATAATTGGGATGAAGAAACTATCACTAATAAAATAAATAATTTTATAAACAAATTTGAAACTAATAATATAACTCCAAAAAGTTATACTATAACTATTACTAATAAAGAAGACATAACAGAGTCAATTAAAATAAAAAATATAACTAATAAAGTAGATAAAGATATAATACATGATATAATAAAAGATAAGAAAAGTGATTTATTAAAAGAAAATAAAATTACTTACAAATATTTAAATTAGGAGGATTTATGGAAGATTGTATTTTTTGTAAAATAATAAAAGGAGAATTACCTTCAAAAACTGTATATGAAGATGAATTAATTAAAATAATTATGAATATTAACCCTACTACTAATGGTCATCTATTAGTACTTCCTAAAGAACATATGGTTAATATAATGGATACTACAGATGAAGTAATAATGCATTCAATAAAAGTTATAAGAGAAAGAATATATCCAGGATTAAAGAAAACGCTTAATTGTAAAGGATTAACTATTTCTCAAAATAATGAATTAGGTCAAGAAATAAAACATTTTCATATACACCTAACACCTAGATATGATAATGACTTAGTAGATTATAATTATAATAAAGATATGATAAAAGACATAGATGAAGTTTTTGAAATAATGAGTAAATAAAAATACCTACAAAGGTATTTTTTATTTTAATAATTAAATGACCCAGTTAATAAAATAGCTAATAATATATAAAGTACTATTACTATTAAACCTCCATTAAAATTATCTTTATCCATATTTTAATTCACCTCCTTAAATATAAGCACTAAGAATAATAATTAAAAGTATAAATAAAACAAGTACGATAGCACCACTAGATGTATTTTTAGATCCACAATTAGTCATAATTATTCCTCCTTCTCTAATGTATTTTATGGTAATTTTAAAAATATGTTCATAAACTTGCATGAAAATTATATTTTTGTTATTATTTAATATGTACAGGAGGATTGATTATGAAAAAAAGTAAAATAATTATGGGGCTTAGTGCATTACTAGTAGTATCAATGATAACTACAGGATGTGGAAAGGATATAGAAGTAAAAAATGGTTCTAAAGTAGCAGTATCAGTAAAAAATAATAAACTAACAGCTACAGAATACTATGAAAAAATAAAAGAAAAAAATATATCTTCTTTAATAGATATGATAGATCATAGTATATTAGATAAAAAATATAAAAGTGATGATGAAGAAAAAGAAGCTATTAATAAACAAATAGAACAAATTAAATCATACTATGGAGAAGATGAAAATACATTTAATTCTGTAATTAAACAATATTTTGGTGCTGATAGTGAAGATGAGTTAAAAAATATATTAAGTCTAGAATATAAAAGAAATAAAGCAGTTGAAGAATACATAGAAAAGAATTTAAAAGATGATGAAATTGAAAAATATTATAATGAAAACATTTTCGGTGAAATAAAAGCATCACATATTTTAATTACTCCAACATATAAAGATGACTATACTGATGAAGAAAAAGCTGAGGCTGACGCTAAAGCTTTAGAAAAAGCAAAAAAAGTTATAAAAGAATTAAATAGTGGTAAAAAATTTAAAGACCTAGCTAAGAAATATTCACAAGATAAATCAAACGCATCTAATGGTGGAGATTTAGGTTATTTTCAATTAAGCGATATGGTTGAAGAATTTAGTAATGCTGTTAGAGAATTAAAGAAAGATGAATATACAAAAGAACCAGTTAAAACACAATATGGATATCATATAATCTTAAAAACAGGAGATAAAGATAGACCAACATTAAAAGATGCTAAAGCTGAAATTAAAGAAAAATTAAGAACCCAAAAATTAAATGACGACAAATCTTTATATTATGAATCATTAAAAGAAATTAGAATAGAAAATAAAATTAAATGGAATGATGATACATTAAAGAAAGCATATGATGAATATATGGAAGAATTAATTAAAACATCAAAAGAAAATAGTTAATATTAATTAACTATTTTTTTATACAATAATACATTTTTATCTTTTAATAATAATTCATATTGATCATTATATTTTAAATAAGTATTAATAGGATACTTACTACTTACTAATAAATAATCAAAATCATACTTATCTATTAATCTAACATAATCTTTGTTTAAAGAAGATATATTCAAATAATCTTTATAGTTATATTTTGTATATAAATCTGCACGTCCATCAATAAACACTTTTATATCATTATAAATTAACTCTCCACCATAGTCATACATATTAAATAATCTCTTAGGAGATTCTTTTTTTATCGTTTTAACCATATTATCACTTAAATTAATTCTATATTTAACATTAATAGTATTATTAAAATTAATTAAAAAGAAACTAAATAAAAATACAGTTAATATACATAATACTCCACTAGTTCCATAATCTATTTTTCTATCTTTAACATAATCAAATATAAAAGAACTTACTATTATAGGACTATATATCCAAAAACGAATACTTTTTAATCCTAAATAAGTAACAAATAGTAATAATACTAAATCAATAAATTTAATTTTTTTATCACTAATAAGCATAGTAAAAACTATAAATAAAATAAATAAATAATAAAAATAATGATATAAATTACTCAAACTAGTAGACTGCCACTCAGATATATTATTAATCATAGTAGTATCTAACATATTTTCATATGGATAAATAAACATCTTAACTCCATGAATATTAATACATACACCAATCATACATAAAAACATTACTAATATATACTTATATAATTGTGTTTTACTAAGTCTATTTGATTCCATTTTTTTAAATTTAAAAGAAAATAATCCAACAACCAAAAATATAAAACACAAAATATAACTTAAATTACTACTACCACCATGTATATTACTCCAAACAATAGTAATAACTGGTAATAAATATATTTTTTTAGAATCTTTATTTTTATATAAATCATAAAGTATAAAAGTAGTTAATGCTATAAAAGAAAAACTAATCATATGTGGTCTAGCTTGTATATAAGAGATAAAAATAATTATAAATAAAGTAAAATATAAAAGAGTATAAGGAATATTTTTAATAAAATTATTTTTATTATAATGATAAATAATAAATAGTAAACTAACTATACAAATAAAACAATAAAGAATAGTATGAAAATTACCAAATATTTTTTTAAACATAAATAGTATTACTTCAAATAACCATTCATGACTCATCCAATATTTTCCAGATAAAAGCCATGAAAAAATATCACTTTTCAAAATACCATTATTAACCATATATTTTCCAGCACTAATATGCCAAAAATAATCTGTTTCTACTTTAAAAAAAGATATTAAAAATAAAGATATAGAAATAACTAAAATAAATAATAAAATTTTAATATTATTCTTCTTCATAATTTAATCCTTTCAAATACATCTTTTCACGTATTTTATATTTTAATTCATCTCCACTATATTTTCTACTATATTTTCTATATAACTTATCATATTCTTTTTTAGCTATATCACTATTATTACCAAATTCATATAAATTAATAGTATTATTAATCAAAGAAATATCATAACCTAAATTCTTTAAATCATTATATATTTTCTGTTTTAAAACAACTCCACCCTTAGTATGATTAGATTTAATACCCCTATCAATTAATTTCTTAATTCTAAGGATTTGCTCTTCATCATCAAATATACTAATCTCTTCATCTATAATACTAGAATCAACTTTTTTCTCATTTAATTGTCTAATCATTTTAAAAGGTCCATTATTAGTAGTAATCATTTGATTATTAATAAAACTCTTACAATAACTTCTATCATTTAAATAACCTTGTTTTATTAATTTATCTATTGCAGAATTAACTAAATCTATAGGATACTCTTTCTTTAAAAGAATACTTCTAAGTTCATATACACTTCTAAATCTATTTTTAATAGAGTTAAGTGCTACATAATATACATCACACTCTTGATTATATTTATCCATCTCTATTATTAATTTTTCATCTATATCTTTTCTAATTAATAAATTATATTTTAAAATAACATCTTCATATAGTAATAATTCATGATTTTCATCTAAATACACTTTATATCTACTATTAGCCATTTTTTTATATTTAATAACTTTCATGATTATCACCTCTATAAAAATTATACCATAAAAAAAGAAGCAACTAGCCTCTTTTTTTAACCTCGATTAAGCCTTCAGCGACCTCTTCAAGGGCCCTTCCTATATTCTTTTTAGAAGTATATTCAGATTCAGGCATTTGTAAAAATCCGTCTCTCGAAATCTCTTTACTTCTTCTTGCGGCAATATGAACTAATTCATATTTTGAATCAACGATGTTAAGTAATTTATCAATAGATGGATAGATCATTAATATCACACTCCCTATTATTAGAATACAAAAGGTTAATGTAAATATCAAGTCAATAGACACAACTTGACAAAAATATTTACAAGAATATTGACAATTATCTAAAATTGCAACAAGAACCACATTCTACATTACTACATACATTTTCTTCAGAACAAGTATATACAGGTCTATAAGTATGTTTATAAATATGGTGATTAATTATTCTTGTATGAATTGGACAAGTATGAGGAACTTCATGGACAAAAGTTCTATTAATAACACGCTCTTGTACACCATTATTATTCATAGGCATATTGTTCATTGGATTATTATTCATCATATTAATATCCACATCCATATCTTGGCTAACTACATTATTATCTCCATTAATATTTGATTCCATATTTATATTTTGAAAAAAATCTTGATTATACATAAATACCTCCTAAAGTATTTTATGTATTAATTACAAATATGAAACAAAAAAAACAGTCTAAGACTGTTTTTCTTTTTTTATTTTCTCATATGTCTTTTTCTTTTCTTCTACTGTTTCAGCCAATATATTTGTATATAACAATTCTTTTAATTCGTCACCATATATAGTATATGTTATTATTTCTCTAATAGCAAAACTAAGTTTCTCCTTTTCAATATTATTAGTAGGTATACTATTTATTAATTGTTGAAGTTGAAAACGTTTTTGAACTTTACTACTCTCATTAGCTAGTATTAATAAAATACTAGCTTCATAGTTTAAATACTTATAAGCTTCATTTTTATCCTTATTATTATGGCCATAATCATTTATTTTTAATTCTACTATCATTTTTTTGTATTCATCTTTTGTATATTCTAGCACAGTTCCTAATTGAAATATGAATTCTACATTTTGAGAAAGATAAAATGCATTTAAATAATTTTCAGCTACTATTTTAACATCAAGATCTTCTTCAATATTTTTTCTATTTTGTAGATTATCTTTTTCATTCTCAACTATATTTTTTTTATGTTTTACATGATATTTTTCATAAACTACCTTTATTTCTTCTTCTAAATCAATATTATCAGAATATATTCTAATACCATCTATTTCTATATAAGCTTTCATTTCGGCTTCTTTTAAATTTTTAAAACTTTCTAAAATACCTTCAAGAGTCATTTCATCATTAAATTCTATTTTATACATAATACCTCTCCCCATGAAAAGTATTATAACATAAAAAAATAGGATTAACCTATTTTTTTAATTGTAACCCATCACTAAATGCATTACCTACTCTTTTACCCACTTCATAGTATCCATGTGTATATGGATCAAAGCATATTGCATTTAATAAATTTATATCTACATTATCACCATTCAATACTTCTTCATCTGCAGTTACATTTACTATATTACCAACCACACCACATTCACCATACTCTACAAATTCACATTCCATACAAACTGGAAATTCATTAACAATAGGTGCATCTACTAATTCACTTTTACTATAAGTTAATCCACTATTTTCAAACTTATTAGGTGTATTATTACCTGAAACCATACCCAAATAATCTGCCGCTATTACATTTTTAGCATTAGCTATCGATACAGTAAAAGCTTTTCTTTCTTTAATATTTTTAACAGTTTTATGAGACTCTGTTAAATTTAACACAACTTGGTCACGCTCTAACATCATTCCCCATGCAGCATTCATAACATCAACACTACCATCTTCATTATAAGTAGCTATCATTAAAACAGGCATAGGAAATATAGCTTCTGTAGTTTTAATTTTCTTTTTCATATTATTCCTCCTAATTTATTATAACATAAAATAAAAAGCAGTCTAAGACTGTTTTATATTTCTTTCCTTCCTAAAATAAACCCTGTACCTTTTTTTGATTTAACTAAACATACTGATCCAGTTTTAAAAACATCTGTATCAGAAATACTATACTCTACATCATCACCCAAAAACTTCTCTGCAAAAGAAAATTCATCCTGATAAAAAGTATGTATTTTCCCTTCTTTTGTTTTAAGATCAATTAGTGTTTTTTTATCTCTTTTACCTGATGCATCTTTTATTATTTTTTCTACTGCCACTTGATTCACTTCTAATTTTTCATATAAATCAATAATTTTAAAAGAAGAAGCATGCGTTCTACCCATTTTTAAAAGTTTATCTGATCTACTTAATAACTCAGCAGTTTTTAAAAAGTAAGCACTACTATAATCGGTTAATAACAAATTACATATAGTAAATGCTTCATAATCATAATAGCTAGTTTTATCAATGTTTTGATGAGTATAAGGACTAGGACCTCTTTTTAAATATTCTTTTAATGCTTTTCTGGCATTATTTATATAATACTTTTTACGTTCATCACTTATATACTTTTTTAATTTTTTTAAATCCCCTTTATCTAGTAAATCAATTAGTTCATCACATGATTTATAATCTATCATACCGAATCCTCCATATATTTTTTAAAATGGTAATTTCATATTTCCGTTACTCATTTGTTTCATCATTTTCTTCATTTGTTCAAACTGAGTTAATAATTTATTTACTTCTTGAACTGAAGTACCACTACCGGCAGCTATTCTAGTCTTACGACTAGCTTTAATAATATCTGGGTTTCTTCTTTCTTTTGGTGTCATTGATAAAACAATTGCTTCTATATGAGCCATTTGTTTAGGATCAATTTTTATATTATTAAGTCCCATCTTACTAGCACCAGGTACTAATTTTAATAAATTCTCAAGTGGTCCTAGTTTTTTCATTTGTTTCATAGTTGATAAGAAATCTTCTAAATCAAACTTACCTTCTTGCATTCTTTTAGCTGTTTTTTCAGCTTCTTTTTCATCTATACTTTCAGTAGCTTTTTCAACAAGAGATATAATATCTCCCATTCCTAAGATTCTTCCAGCCATTCGCTCTGGATCAAATGAATCAAGCCCATCTAGTTTTTCGCTTACTCCAATAAACTTAATAGGTACATTAGTTAAATGTCTAACTGATAAGGCAACTCCACCTCTAGTATCACCATCTAACTTAGTAAGAATAACTCCTGTTAAACTTAATTGATCATTAAAACCAGTAATTACATTAATAGCATCTTGTCCCATCATAGAATCTATTACTAATAATACTTCTTGTGGATTAATTTCCTTTTGAATATTCTTTAACTCATCCATTAATTCTTCATCTATATGAAGTCTACCTGCAGTATCTATTAATACATAATCATACTTATTTTCTTTTGCATAATTAATTGCATTCTTAGCTATTTCAACAGGGTCTTTCTTCCCCTCTTCATATACTTCTATATTCAATTGTTTACCTAAAGTAATTAACTGATCTATTGCAGCAGGACGATACACATCACATGCAACAAGTAGTGGCTTCTTAGCATGTTTCTTTCTTAAGAAATTGGCTAATTTTCCAATAGTTGTAGTTTTACCTGAACCTTGAAGACCTACTAACATTAAAGTAGCAGGATTACCTTGCATATTTAAATCTTCTTTTTCTCCACCTAATAATTCTGTTAATTCATCTTTAACTATTTTTACAAACAAATCTCCAGGATTAATTGAAGAAGCAACTTCTTCACCTAAAGCCTTCTCTTTAACCGTATTAGTAAACTCTTTAACAACAGTATAATTAACATCTGCTTCCAATAGAGCTAATCTAATCTCTCTCATCATTTCAGAGATATTATCTTCTGTTATTTTTCCATAACCTTTTATTTTATGTATAGCGTTTTGTAATCTATCACCTAATGTTTCAAACATACTTATCACCTATCAATTATTATAACAAAAATACCCATTTAATAAAAGAAAAAATAGTGTTTCCACTATTTTATTCATCAAATCCTAAATTGTCATCATCATCATCATCTTCAATTTCCAATACTGGTGAAGTATTATTTACTTCACTCATACCTTGATTATTTATTTTAACATTAGCTATCTCACTAATTCCACTTACTCCATTAGGTTTAGGCTCTTCTTTTACTATAAAAGAATCATCAAACTTCTCTTCTTCAGGTGCTTTTATAGGTGGTGTTTCAACAACAGGAACTTCAGGTAATTGAACTACTACATTATTACTTGCTTCTTGCATAATAGGTTGCATAACTGGTTGTAATACTGGTTGTTGTGGTGGATTAGCACTTACACTAGGAACATTCATATTTTCCATATTTTTATTAACATTTTCTACTTTATTAATACTAACATCATTATTATCATTCCATATTTTAACAACATCACAGTTACCAGATAATGGTGCAGGATCAGGCATTTCCATTTTAATTATTAAAGGTATTCTAAATCCTAAACCAAAACCTAAACAAGTACCTGATTGTAAAGCCTTTTGTTTTTCAATAATATCATCAGTAATATGAGGTATTGTTTTACGTATATAATCAATATCCATAGGATGATTAATCTTAAATATTAAGAAATTAGTACATTGAGAAATAACATTATCAGAAAGTTCTACTGGTCTTTGTGTAATAATACCAAGTATTACACCATATTTACGACCCTCTTTAGCAATTCTTTCAAATATATTATATCCAAATAAGAATCTGTCATTATCAGCTTGAATATATCTATGAGCTTCTTCCAAAACAATATGGAATGGAATACTACCACGATTCTTCAAAGCTTTTGAAAAATCAAATATTAATCTTGAATAAATCTTAGTCAATACTTTAGCAAAGTCATCATCAATATCACTTAAGTTAATATTAACTACTTGATATTTTCTACCATTTTCTATTAATAAACTAGATAAATATGACTCAAGTGAAACATATTCACTAACATCAAAGTATTTAGCATTCTCTCCTACTATTAAAGCATGCAATCTAACTCTAATAGTAACTGAATCACCATAAGTTTGTTCATTTCTTAACCAACCTTCACTAATTAAAGTAAAGTTAAGTGCTTTCTCTAGTGTATCTAAATCATAATATACTCCAGTATGTGGTTCATAATTATCAAATTCTTCTTTAATAAATGAATTAACATATTCAGTTAATAAAACACTTTCAGTAAAATTACCTGAATTATCTATTAAAAAACATTCTCTAAATTTACGAACATATCCAATACCTTGAATTGGTGCTTCTAAATTAAATTCTTTTGTAGAGCAACTAGCAAGTATACTAAATATTTCATTTCTCTTATTAGGAGCTGTTTCATTTGTATATAAAATTGTCATAATAGCTTTAGCTATTAAATAATTCTTATAGGCATCAGAATCTACATCATTTTGACTAAATACTAATGCAAGTTTTAACATTCTCTCAATTATAGGTAATTGAGAATGACTAGTACATTGTAAAAGTAAAGCTAAATCATCTTTATTTAATAAATATATAGGTAATCTTAATTTTTCACCTAATCCATCAGATTCATTAGTACTAATATATCTATAATTATATTTAGGATTAATAGTATTCAAATTACTAAAAGCATTATAATACTCTCCTGAAGAATCAAATATAAATATATTTGCTTTATATGGATTTAATTTTTCATCATGAAACATATTTTGGAAAAGTCTTGTAGTACCACATGATTTACCACTACCTGTATTACCAAAAATAGCAAAATGATTACTAAAAAAACTATTAACATCTAAATATATAGGAAATCCATCATAGAAAGGACTAACACCTAGTTTCATAAAACCTTCTGTATCACTACCAGTAATTAGAGGAATTTCTTGCTTTTCAATAACTCTTATTTTAGCATCCATTGAAGGTTTTCTAATAGTACCACCAACTAGTCTATCTCCTACAATTTCTCCTAAAAATCTTGCTTTTAAATTATTACCATCTAAATCATCTACTTCAGCTAATATCTTCTTAGTACTATCCTCAAATATTAAATGTAAGTTCATTAAATTAACAGTAATTTGTTGATCTTCTTTTAATTTAACAGTACAAGAATCATCACTAATATATATAATTCTATCAAACATGCTATCCCCTCTTCATACTTTCCTATTCTATATAAAATTATACTAATAAATAAATATATAATCAAGAAAAAAAAGAACTAAATTAAGTTCTCTATTCTATCCTTTAATTTCTCATCTTCTATTCTAGAAGAAATTTTTAATAATTCATTTCTTTTCTCATATAATTTTAATTTAGATTCATATTCATCTAATTTTTCACATACAATATGAACTTGTTTAAAAGTCGCATTACGACTTACATCATAATCTTCTGCCATTTCAGAAAAACTTAAATTATTAAAATAATAATCCTCAAAATATTTTCTTTGTTTATCTGTTAGTAAATTACCATATAAATCATATAACTCATTATAATAAACATAATCTTCCATTAAACCACTCCTAATATACCTAACATAGCAGCAATAAACATCAAAATACCAACTACTAAATATATAATTGTATATTTTTTTTCTTTTTTCATAATAGCATTACAAATACCCATAAGTATTAAATCTATGGCTACTAATAATTCTAATATCTTAATAAGACCATTATTACCTAATAAACACATAATACCAATCACAATAACAGAAACTGTAATTAATGATTGAATAATAAATAAAAATAAACCAATTTTCTTTTTCATATTACATCATATCCTTAAATAAACCATATATATATTTTTCAATATCGAATGCTTGAAGGTCATCCTTAGTTTCTCCAAGTCCAATATATTTAACTGGTATTTTAACTTCTTCTTTAATAGCTAAAACTATACCACCTTTAGCAGTACCATCTAATTTAGTTAAAACTATACCAGTAATATTAGTAATTTCCTTAAAAGCCTTAGCTTGACTAATTCCATTTTGACCAGTAGTAGCATCAATTACAAGAAGTGTTTCAGAGCATCCTCCATCTACTAAGCTATCAATAACTTTATTAATCTTTTCTAGCTCTTTCATTAAATTAACTTTGTTTTGAAGTCTACCTGCAGTATCAACTAATACTACGTCATAACCATCTTTTTTAGCTTTTTCTATTCCATCATATACTACACTAGCTGGATCACTCTCTTCCTTACCAAAGAAACCTACTCCAATTCTATCAGCCCATTCATCTAATTGAGCAACAGCACCAGCTCTAAATGTATCAGCCCCTACCAACAAGACTTTCTTACCTTCATCTTTTAGTTTATTCGCAATCTTACCAATAGTAGTAGTCTTACCTACTCCATTAACTCCAATAAATAATATTACGGAAATATCTTTTTCATTAAAATTAATCTTAGTACTTAATACTTCATCATCTACATAAATTATAAATAATTCATCTACTATTATTTCTTTTAGTTCTTTAGGATCTTCTATATGCTCACTTCTTACTCTATCTCTCAACCTATCCATAAAACTCATAACAGTATTAACACCAATATCGGCCATTATTAAGATTTCTTCTAATTCATCAAAATACTCATCTGTTACTTTTCTATATTTATTTGTTAAGTCAGCTAATTTAGATACAAAACCCTGTCTAGACTTAGTTAATCCTTTTTCATATATCTTAACTGATTCTTTTTCTTTTACTTTTTTATCTTTCTTTTCTTTTTTCTCCACAACCTTTTCTTCAACTTTATCTTTTTCAACAGTTTCTGTGGATTCTTCTTTTGTTTCAACAACTTCTGTGGAAATTTCTTTTTCCTCTTCAGTTCCTTTAAACATTTTCTTTATTTTGTCAAATAATCCCATTTGCATCACCAATTAAATTATATCATATATTCTTTAATATTTAAAAATATAAATAGACTAATAGACAAAAATAAAAAAAAGTAGTATAATTTACTAGTCAGTTCTTTATAAATATTTAGAAAGGAGAAATTATGGAAACACAAAAGATGAATGATACAAGAATCATTGTCTTAGGTGGTTTAGGAGAAGTCGGAAAAAATATGTATTGTGTAATGCATAACGACGCGATTGTGATTATTGATGCCGGTGTAAGTTTTCCTGAAGGTGAATTAATGGGAGTTGACTATGTACTTCCTGATTTCACTTTCTTAAAAGAAAACGAAGATAAAATTCAAGCTCTTTTAATAACTCATGGTCACGAAGATCATATTGGAGGAGTTCCATTTTTACTACAAAGCGTAAATATACCCGCAATTTATGCACCAAACCACGCTAAGGAATTGATATCTGTCAAATTACAAGACAGAAATATAAGATATGACAATTTATATGGATACGATGATAAAACCAAATTAAAATTTAAAGATATAGAGGTAGAATTCTTTAGAATAACTCACTCTATTCCAGATTCACATGGTATTAGTATAACTACTCCAGATGGTAGAATCGTAACTACAGGAGATTATAAGTTTGACTTAACTCCTATTGGACCTATGGCTGATTTATATAAAATGGCTAAATTAGGAGAAGAGGGTGTCGATGTACTTATAGGAGACTCTACTAATGCTTTAAATGAAGGATTCTCTGCTAGTGAATCAGTTGTTGATGAAACACTTAATGAAATGTTTGGTAAATGGAGAAATAATCGTATAATTATTGCTACATTTGCATCCAATATTTATCGTGTAAAACACATATTTGAAACTTGTTATAAATACAATAGAAAAATATGTATCTTTGGTAGAAGTATGGAGAATAACATCAATATATCACTAAATGGAGGATATATTGATCATAAAGAACTACTAGTATCTCCAGAAGAAGCTAATGCCTTAAAGCCAAACGAAGTATGTATTTTATGTACTGGGTCTCAAGGAGAACCACTAGCAGCTCTATCACGAATTGCTAATGGTACTCATAAACAAATTAAATTAAGACCAGACGATGTAGTAATATTTTCATCTTCCGCAATACCTGGAAATGCTTTAAGTATATCTAAAACAATTAATAAATTATACTTAAAAGGAGTTAAAGTATATACAAATAATGTCCTACAAGACTTACACACTTCAGGTCATGCTAATGAAGAAGAAATTAAATTAATGATTAGATTAATTAAACCAAAATATTTAATGCCATTCCATGGTGATTATAGAATGCTGAAAAAACAAGCAAATATTGGTATTAACTGTGGAATACCTAAAGAAAATACATTTATTATTAAAAATGGTGATGAATTAATCTTAAAAAATCATATATTAACTAGAGGAAAAAGTTATTCAGGTCAAGATATCTATGTAGATGGAAATCGTATTGGTGAAATCGGTGGAGCAGTTATCAAAGACAGACAAATTATGGCAAAAGACGGAATATTAGTTGTAATAATAAATGTTGATATGAAACGTCGTGAATTATTAATTACTCCTAATATTACTACTCGTGGATTTATCCTAGTAAATGAAAATGAAGAATTAATTCATAAAATAGAGAATAAAGCAGAAGAAACAATTAAAACAGCTCTACAAAATCCGAGATCAACATTTGCAACATTAAAATCTGATATAACTGATACATTATATCCATATATAAATAGCCTAACAGGAAGAAAGCCAATTATTCTTCCAGTAATATTAGACATAAAAAGAGAGAAATAATCTCTCTTTTTTATATTCTTATATAATAATTATTATTAATAAAATTATTAGTATCTTCTAAATCACTATTAAAAAATAATGATATATAAAAATAAAAGAGTCTTTCACGTCTATCACTTATATTAAATAATAGTTTATATTGATCCCAAGTAATATTATTTAATTTCTTATAATATATAGGAAAACACATATAAAACAATTTCATAAATCTAATGTTTTCTCTATTAAATAAATAACTATTACCATAATAATATGAATAATAATTAGAATACTTTTCTATTGAATTATCACTATTATCTTCATATACCTTTTTACCTATACTCCAAAATAGTAAAAGATTATACATACAACACCTCCTACTATATTATTCGAAAAAAAAAGAGTTTTAAAACTCTTTTTTATTATTTAGCTTCTTCTATAGCTCTAGTTTCACGAACTACAGTAATTTTTATAGTACCAGGATATTTTAAGTTAGCTTCAATTTTTTCTTTAACTTCACGAGCTATTTGATGTGCTTCTAAGTCATCTACTTCTTCAGGTTTAACAATTACACGTAACTCACGTCCAGCTTGAACCGCATATGTCTTATCAACACCCTTAACTTCATTACCAATCTCTTCTAATTGAGATAAACGATTAATATAGTTTTCTAATGAATCGTTTCTAGCACCAGGACGTGATGCAGATAATGCATCAGCAATAGCAACTATTACTGAAATAACTGAAGTAGCAGCTGTATCACCATGATGAGATGCAATTGCATTAATTACCACTTCATTTTCATGATACTTCTTAGCTATATCAACTCCAATATCTACATGGCTTCCTTCTACTTCATGATCAATTGCTTTACCAATATCATGAAGTAAACCTGCACGTTTTGCTAAATTAACATTTTCTCCTAACTCTCCAGCAAGTAATCCAGAAAGTTCAGCTACTTCTTTAGAATGCTCAAGAGCATTTTGTCCATAACTAGTTCTAAAATGTAATTTACCAATAATTTCAATTAATTCAGGATCAAATTTTGCAAGTCCTAATTCCATTGTAGTATTATTACCATACTCAATGATTTGTTTTTTCATGTCCTTACAAACTTTATCATATAATTCTTCAATACGAGTTGGATGAATTCTTCCATCTTTAATTAAACTTTCTAGCGTTACTCTAGCTATTTCTCTTCTTAATGGATCAAAACTAGATACAACAACAGCTTCAGGAGTATCATCAATAATTAAATCTACTCCAGTAATAGCTTCGATAGTACGAATATTTCTTCCTTCTCTACCAATTATTCTACCCTTCATTTCATCGTTAGGTAAATCAACTACTGTAACTGTTTGATCACTAGCAATATCAGCTGCATATCTTTGCATTGATGTTACTATTAATTCTCTAGCTTGTTTGTCAGCCTTAAGTTTAGCTTCATCTTCTGCTTCTTTAATATACTCTGATATTTCTTTAGCCATACTTTCACGGACCCTTGTCATTACTAAGTCCTTAGCTTTTTCTTTACTAAATCCTGAGATTTTTTCAAGTAAATCTAGTTGTTCTTTTTTGATTTCCTCCACTTTACTTTTTTCATTTTGGATTTCTTCTTGTTTTTCAGATAGTTTATTTTCACGTTCTTCTAATGATGCTTCACGTTTTTGATACATTTCATCACGCTTATCGATGCTTGCTTCACGTTGTAATAATCTATTTTCACTTTCTTTTAATTCTTCTTTTTTTTCACGAATTTCTTTATCTAAATCCATCTTTGCTTTATGAGCTTCTTCTTTTTGAAGAATAGCAGCATCTCTTTTTAATTTTTCAATTTCCTTTTTAGCATTAGCTATCATAGAATCTGCTTTTTTACTAGCCATAGATCCTTTTAAAGAATTGATAATTAAAGAGATGACAAAACCTACTACAAGGCCTATCACTACAAGTAAAATGGAGAATGCTACATTATTCATATTACTCCTCCATCTAGACTAGAATTACATCTAATCTACTTCTATTTTAGTAATTATTTAATGTCTTGTCAAGGAAAAGAAAAATAGGAATAAATCCTATTTTTTAAAGTATTTTTCTATTACATCATAATCATTATATTTAACCTTTTTATCACCTATTGCCATATAATTATCTCTACCTTTTCCAAGAATCAAAACTACATCATCTTCTGAAGCAATAGATAATGCATAATTAATTGCTTCCTCTCTATTAACTACTCTAATATAGTCTTTATTGTCTCCAACCATTTCATCTATTATATCATCAACATCTTCAAATCTAGGATCATCCATAGTAAATATAGCTATATCAGAATTATTCATAACTATATCTCCAATAATACCTCTTTTAGAATGATCTCTACCACCAGCACAACCAGTAACAGTGATTATTCTATTATAAGATTTAAATGCTTTAAGAATATTTTCTATTCCATTAATAGTATGCGCATAATCTAGTACAATATCAAAATTTTGACCAAAATCTAAAAACTCACATCTACCACTAATAGGAGTAAGTTCTTTAATATTATCAATAATTTTATTAGAATCCATCCCATATAATAAACAAATAATGAAAGCCATCACTACATTATATACATTATATTCTCCTTTTAACGGACTAATAATAGAGTATTCTGTATCACCATATTTAAGTTCTATTAATACATTTTTATTAACATAACTAATATTTTTAATTGTAAAATTTACATTTTTCTTGCCAAAAGAATACATATTTTGACATTTTATTTCTTGTAAATTAACATCATCTCCATTTAATACAACATACCCTGTATCTTTTACTAAATCCAATAATTTTAATTTACATTTCAGATAATTATTAAAACTACCATGTACATTCAAATGATCACCAGTAATATTAGTAAAACCTACTATATCAAATAAAATGTTATCTACTCTATTATGAAGTAGTGCTTCACTAGATACTTCCATAACAACTATTTTAATACCAGCATCTTTTATTCTTTTTAAATCACTATATAACTCACTAATACAAGGTGTAGTATTACTAGTACTAATAGTTTTACCATTAATAGTTAATCCATTTGTACCAATATAAGCACTATTTTCAATTAATCTATTAACTATAGTAGCCGTAGTAGTTTTACCATCAGTACCAGTTATTCCTATAAAATTAAAATCATTTAGATTAATATCATAAAACTTTAAACAAATATCTTTATAATATTCATTTATATTATCCACAATTATATGTGGAAAAGAAAAATTTATTTCTCGATCAGTAACTAGAAATACACATCCACTATCAATAGCATCTTTAATATGATCAAAATGATCTACATTAAATCCCTTAGTAGCTACAAATATATAACCAGGTTTTACTAATCTAGAATCATCTACTATACCTTTAATATCAATATTTAGATTAGTTTCAACTAATTCTTTTAATTTCATATTATCCCTCTATTTATTATATGTTATAACATAATTTATGTAATTATGAACAAATATTTATGTAAAACATTTTTTATCAATTTTGTTTCACATAAAAAGGAGATTACTCTCCTTTTTTAGCTTCTTTTTCTACTGAAATATCATAGAATTCTCTTACCTTTTTCTCTAATTCTTTTGCTAATTCTTGATTATCTTTTAATAAAAGCTTAACGTTTTCTTTTCCTTGTCCTAGTTTTTCTCCATTATATGCATACCATGCACCAGTTTTTTCAATTATTCCAGCATCACTAGCTAAATCAATGATTTCTCCTTCTCTAGATACACCTTCACCATACATTATATCAACCATACAAGATTTAAATGGTGGAGCAACTTTATTCTTAACCACTTTAACACTAGTCTTATTACCAACTACTCCATCACCCATCTTAAGTTGTTCACTTCTTCTAATTTCAAGTCTTACACTTGCATAGAATTTTAATGCTCTACCACCTGTAGTAGTTTCTGGATTACCAAACATAACTCCTACTTTTTCTCTTAATTGATTAATAAATATAACTGTAGTATTAGTTTTACTAATAGTACCATTTAATTTACGTAGTGCTTGAGACATAAGTCTAGCTTGAAGACCTACATGTGAGTCACCCATCTCACCATCTATTTCAGCTTGTGGAACAAGTGCAGCAACTGAATCTATTACTATAATACTAATTGCTTCACTTCTAACTAAAGCATCACATATTTCTAATGCTTGCTCTCCTGTATCAGGTTGAGATAAAAGTAACTCATCTATATTAACACCTAATCTTTCAGCATATACAGGATCTAGTGCATGTTCTGCATCTATAAAAGCAGCACGTCCTCCCAACTTTTGATGTTCAGCAATTGCTTGTAATGCAAAAGTTGTTTTACCACTTGATTCTGGTCCATATATTTCAATTATTCTTCCCTTAGGATAACCTCCAACACCTAATGCAACATCAAGAGATAAAATACCACTTGATACTACATCTACTTTCATATGTTTATTCTCTCCAAGTTTCATAATTGAACCTTTACCAAATTGTTTTTCAATATCATTTAATACTTGTTCTAAAGCCTTATCTTTATCTTTATTTGTATCTTTACTTACAGCCATTTTATATCCTCCTCGTAAATAACTTACAATAACATTGTATAATACTTCTTTTATAATTGTCAATACTTTTTTCGAACGTTTGTTTTTATAATTTACAATCTATTTTTTCCTTGAAAAATAAAGATTCCCTAGTAATTAGGGAATCATTTTTAATTTTTTTATTCTTTTTTTTATAAAATTTCTTCTTTTGAAAATAATATTTTTTTATTCAATACATAATATTCTACTGCACTAACTATAGCCATAATACAAGCAAAATATAATAAGAATAAATCTACTCTAATATTAATAAACTCAAATGGCATATTATAGAAAAATACTAATGTAGTTCCAATCATCATAGTAGCAGTCTTCCATTTACCAGATTTGATTGCAGCAACTACTTTTCCTTTACTTGCAGCTTGCATTTTAATAGCATCAACTACTATATCACGAGTTATATAAATAACTGGAATAATTACTGGAATATATCCGCTACATGCAAGTAATATTAATATTGGACTTACTAATACTTTATCAGCTATAGCATCTAACATTTTACCTGTATCAGTAACTAAATTATATTTTCTTGCTATATAACCATCTAAGAAATCTGTAAGACTTGCAATTACAAATATTACTCCAGCTATTAAATAATTTAATTCAACTACTATTCCATTTACTTCATATTTAGGAAAATTAAATCCAAAAAAATCAAATGGAATGGCAAGTAATATAATAATTACTGCAGTTAAAAATAATCTAGCTACTGTAATTTTATTAGGCAAATTCATATATTTCATCTCCTTTAATACTCTTTAATTCATTTATTCTTTCAGGTGTCTTACTTATATTACTTACTATTATGTAAACTATTAGAAATAATACTAAAATACCTAATATGAAATAAACAATTGGCCAGAAATTAAATTTTTCTTTATACTCTTTAGTATATGGAGATTTTACTTTTCTAGTTTGTTCTTCACTTTCTTTTCTTTTTTGAGCAGCAATTATATCATCTAAAGATATCTTTGATGTATGTTGAAATAAAAAATTATTAAACTCATCTAATACTTTATCAGAATTTAATCCTAAGTATTTAGCATAAAGTTTAATATAATCTCTTAACTCATAAATATCTTTAAAGGCTTTAACATTACCACTTTCTATATTTTCAAGTTGTGAAGTAGAAAGTTCCAAATCTTCACAAGCTTCAGTAATACTAACACCATTACCTACTCTTGTCTGTTTTAAATACTCTCCTAATTCCTTCATAAAACACCTCTAATTAACAATAAATATAAATAAGCCATGTTCTGTACCCTTACGGGCGACAAACATTTATCTACCTTTCGGTCCCTAACTCCATTCTAGTTCTTTCGTTAGGACTCTCCTACCAATTTTGGATTTCTCACTCGCGGAGTTTACCACGTTTCAGTCTTTTCTTTCGAAAAGAATCGTCTCTGCGGCACTTTATGGGATATTCCATATCTTGTGACTTAGGACATCTCCCGTCGTTAGTCAAAGACTACCCTAGGTTATTTATTCCCTAGGCACGAACACTACTACCATCACAGGTTAGTATGAGCATGGACTTTCCTCAAAGAGTTCAAGACTCTCAGCGTTTGTCTATATATTAATTGTTTTCTTCTTCATTATTTTTTTGACCATAAACCATCTTTTCAAGTTGAGAAAGTCTACGCATAATATCTACATTAGTAACTTGAGTACCATCAACATTTTTAGAAGCTACTTCCATACTTAATTTAGTATTACGCAACTCTTGTTTTAGACTCATAATTTCACTAAGTAAATCAGTTTTTTCTTTCTCTAAACCATTAATTATTTCTAAAAATTGTTCATAATCACCAATAACATCATCTAGAAATTGATCCACCTCTTTTGGAGTATAACCTCTCATATCAATTTTGAAGTTTTTTTCCAAAATATCTTTAGGTGTAAATTTTATCCTATTTTGATACATTTTATCACCAATCCCTTACACTAGTATTATGTCATTTCTTATTATTTTTGTCAATTATTAACCCACTCTTTAATACTAATATTTTAGCATGTTTAATATTACTTATCATTTTACTTAAACTTTTATTAATCATTTCATTATACATTTCATCTTCACCAAAACAATGATAATATATTATTATTAAAAAATCATAAAATCGACAAAACTAGATATTAAAATACATATAAAAATATATGGTAAAATTATAAATTATATAGTATAATAAATCATAGGTGAAATTATGAATTATCCTAATGGTTTAAAAAAAGATAACAATATCAGTTTATCTACAATAAAAAACTCTAAAAATAGAGGAATGACTTTAGAAAACGACTTAAATGAAACTAATGAATACTATAGAGATATGGATATTGCTATCATATATAAAAAACCAACACCTATAAAAATAGTTAAAGTAGATTATCCTTCACGAAGTGAAGCTAAAATTAAAGAAGCATATTTCACAGTACCATCAACTACTGATTATAATGGAATATATAAAGGATACTATATTGATTATGAAGCTAAAGAAACTAGAAGTAAAACTTCATTTGCTTTAGAAAATATTCATTCTCATCAAATAAAACATTTAGAAAGAGTATCAAAACATAAAGGAATTGCTTTTTTAATAGTAAGATTTACTACTATAAATAAAACTTATCTTTTAAAAATAGAAGATTTTTTAAGTTTTATAGAAAATAATGTTAGAAAATCAATACCAATTGATTATTTTGAAAAAAAAGGATATGAAATAAAGGATGGTTATAGACCAAGAGTTGATTATTTAAAAATAGTCGACAATATATTGGAGGTATACAAATGCGAAAAAAGGTAATAAAAAGAAGAAAGAAAACTAATAATGATAATAAACCAAGAAATAAAAAATTAACAATGAACATTAAATTAGCCATATTATTAGGAGCTATTGCAGTACTATTAGCATGCTACGTAGCACTAGATTTAACATATACATTAATTGTAGCAATGTTAATGTTTATATTATTTGGATTTTGGTTTATTGCTACTAGAAAAGGTAGAAAAAGAAGAAGATTAATAAGTATATTACTAATATTATTTTTCACATTAGGCATTGCATGCTTAGTAGGATTCTCAGTATTTGTTGTATATATTAAGGGACAAGCTGATCCTAAATATGAAAAATCAAAACTTAATACATTAGAAATATCTAGAATCTATGATAAAGATGGAAATGAAATTGCTAAATTAGGTTCTGAAAAACGTGAAAAAGTAACATATGATGAATTACCAGAAGTATTAGTTGATGCAATTATTGCTACAGAAGATTCAAGATTTTTCCAACACAATGGATTTGATGCTCCTCGTTTTATAAAAGCAACATTTGGACAATTAACTCATGGTTCTGAAGCAGGTGGTGCTTCTACATTATCAATGCAAGTTACTAAAAATAGTTTTACAGATCCTTTAGGACAAGCATCTAGTGGTATTAAAGGAATAATCCGTAAATTCGAAGATATATATATAACAGTATTTATGTTAGAAAAAGATTATTCTAAAGAACAAATTATTGAGTTCTACGTTAATAACCATTTCTTAGGTGGAAATATATATGGTGTTGAAGAAGCATCAAATGCATATTTTGGTAAGAGTGTCAGTGATCTTAACTTAAGTGAAGCAGCAATACTTGCTGGTATGTTTAAATCACCTAACTATTATAGACCAACTGTTAACCCAAAAAATGCTGCAGCAAGACGTAAAACAGTTTTATATTTAATGAGAAAACATGGTTATATTACAAAAGAAGAAGAAGAAATGGCTAATGCTATTCCAATTGAAACATTAACAACTGATGCAGGTAATTCAAACGAAAATCCATATCAAGGATTTATTGATACCGTTGCAGAAGAATTAGAAGATAAATATGGAGTTAGTCCTTATACTACACCATTACTTGTATACACAACACTAGATAGATCAAGACAAGATGGAGTTAATAAAGTATTAAGCGGTGAAAACTATGGATGGATAGATGATAGAGTTCAAACAGGAGTTGCTGTACTTGAATCTGAAACAGGTAAAATATTAGCTATAGGTAACGGTCGTAACGTTAACTCAAGAAATAATAGTCAAGCAAGACAATACAATTATGCAACACAAATTAAACGTCAACCAGGAAGTTCTGCTAAACCACTATTTGATTATGGTCCAGGTATTGAATATAATAACTGGTCAACATATGAACAATTTGTAGATGGACCATATACATATTCAAATGGTAGATCAATAAGAAACTGGGATGGTGGATACTTCGGACAAATAACAATGAGAAGGGCCCTATCTACTTCACGTAATATTCCAGCACTTAAAGCATTCCAAAATGTAGATAATGAAAAAATAAAAGAGTTTGTTACTAATTTAGGAATAACACCTGAATTATGTGCTAGCGGATATAAATATGATAGAGTTAATAAAAACTGTGTTAATAAAGAAGATAAAAATGATGTTCAAAATACAATTGGACTTCATGAAGCACATTCAATCGGAGCCTTTACTGGAGTTTCTCCACTTGAAATGGCTGGAGCATATGCAGCATTCTCAAACGGTGGTTATTATAATGAACCATATTCAGTTAATAAATTTGTATATCGTCAAACTGGTGTAACTGTAGAACATCAAGGTGAAAAGAAACAAGTTATGTCAGATGCTACTGCATTTATGATATCTAGTATGCTACAAGATGTTGCATTAATTGGTGGAACTCCATCTAACGTAGCATGTAAGACTGGTACTACAAACTATGATGAATCAACACATAACTCATTAGGATTACCATATGATGCAATTCGTGATTCATGGGTTGTTGGATACTCAACTAAAACAACTATTGGTATGTGGTATGGATACGATAACTTAACAAGAGAATCTGTTGCTCAAGGTTATGTTCTACATCAAACACCTGCCGCAATTCAAAAAGATAGATTATTCCTTGCTTTAGTATATTCTGGAGCTATGGAAGGAAATAGAGAAGCATTTGTACAACCTGCAAGTGTAACAAGAGTAAATGTTGCTCAAGGATCTAATCCTGCTAAATTAGCAGTACCTGGTCAACCTGCAGTATCTGAATTATTTAAAAAAGGTACAGAACCAACTGAATACGATTTCTCTAATTATAGATTACCTGCACCTGGAAACTTCAAAATAACAGATGCAAATGGTAAAGTAACACTTTCATGGTCAGCAGTATCACCTGGAGATTTAGCAACTGGAGATCATGGAACATTTGGATATAATATCTATAAAGATAACGTCCTAGTAACATGGACAGATAGAACAACATATACATATGCCCCTAGCGATGGAGTATATGGTACATATAAAATTATAGCTACATATAAATCATATAATGATATTCAAAGTAATGCAGCTGAAAAAACATATTCTAAACCTGCACCTCAACCTACACCTACAATAACTTGTCCTGAAGATGCAAAAGTTGAAAACAATAAGTGTGTATGTACAGATACTACAAAAGAATATGATGAGGCAACTAAAACATGTAAAGCAAAAGAGTAAGATTAACTTACTCTTTTATTTTTTTCTATACAAATATCTTTTAACTTACAGTTTTTACATTCTGGCTTTATTGCCTTACAAAAATATCTTCCAAATAAAACTAATTGTAAATGTCTTTTAGCCCATAAACTTTTATCAAAATACTTTTCTAATCGTTTTTCTACTTTTAAAACATCATCGTTCTTCTTAGCTAATCTAAGTCTTTTAGAAACTCTTTCTACATGAGTATCAACAGCAATAGCTGGCATATTATAAAACTCAGCTAAAAAGACATTTGCTGTTTTTCTACCAACCCCAGGTAATTTAATTAATTCATCTCTATCCACAGGGACAACACCATTATACTTATCATCTAAAATAATAGCTATATTCTTTATATAAGAAGCTTTTTTTCTAAATGATCCAACTGGTCTAATAATACTCTCTAAATCCTCTAAACGAGCCTCTTTTAATGCTTTAAGAGATTTATATTTATTAAATATAATAGGAGTAACAGTATTAACTCTTTTATCAGTACTTTGAGCAGAAAGAACAATGGCTATTAATAACTCATAATCATTATTATATATAAGCTCACATTTAGGATCTGGAAACAACTCATCTAAATATAAATCAATACTATTCATCATCATCTAACCAATTCCAATCAAGCATATCACTATCTACATCAAAATCTTTTTCTTTTTCTTTATCTTTTATCTTCATATTTTCAAGATCTTTTTTACTCTTAATACCCTTTCTATTCCATTCATATAATATTTTATCAATATATCTTAAATTACTAACACCATTATATACAGCTTCCTTCAAAGCCTCCTTAATTAATTCTTCACTAGTATTACCATCTAACCAAGCTTTAATAATCTCATATTCAGTAGGACTTAAAGTTCTTCCAAATTCCTTTTCAATAATTTCAAATATATCAGAATCAGTATTATCATTATCACTAACATCTTCAATAGTTAAACACTTTAATTTATTAAAAAAGCCATCTAATGATAAAACTTCTTCCATAACTTTTCCATTTTTAGATACTTCTAATCTAATTAAATTTTTATCACATAAATTACTAACATAATTCATAATTAAAGAATCATCAAGTCCTAAATCATTAGAAAACTTATTAGGATCAAATAAAAATTTATCACCTAAATTATATAAATACATTAAAAATATAAATTCATCTAATTCAATATTTAATTTTTTATAATTTTTAAATAAATATAATGGTATAACAATATTACCATTCTTAAAAATATCTATTAATTTAGAATTTTTCATTTGATCATCTCCTCAATTAATTATAATAACACATATTAAAAAAAAAGAGAATTAGTTAAAGAACTTTGTTAAGTCTGAACCATCCTCTTCATCATCATTTTTTTCTTCTTCTATACTATCATTAGTAATATTATTATTAACTTCACCCATAGAAATAGAATTATCATCATCTAAAACTTCTGTATCATTATTAACATCTTTATAACTTAAATCAATAGTCTCTTCTATAGGAGCATCTATCTTAACTTCTTGATTACTTATAACTTTATTACTTTTAATTTTTTTAAGTATACTACTAATAACCATTATAATAATTACTAATACAGCAATACCAACTAATACTAAAATAATAATTGGCATTAATCCATTCTCTTTCAAACTATTAATAAACTTAGTAATACCTTTTTCTTCATCTTTATTACCTACACCATTAACTATTTCATCAATAGTTAAATCTTTATACCTATCATATCCACCTATTTGACAATATTTATTCTCATCAAGTACAGATATATACTTAACATCACTAGTACTCTTACCATTAACAAAATACTTAGATACAACATTTATAGAAAAAGGAACACTACTATTACCATTTAATTTATATCCAGAATAATTACTGCTTAAATCTCTATCAGTACAATAAGTAACAAAACCTATATTCTTCTGATTACTATCAAATAATAATATATTAATACTAACAGGCATCCTACTAACAGTATTATTCTTAATAGATTCAAAAGTAATTAAACTATTACCTTTAGCATCAATACTTGAATTATAAACAAAATTATTATAATCAAACTTTTCAGTTTTAACACTAGCCTTAGTATCAACAGGAATTAATGTCTTAACTTCCTCTGCATAAACCATAAAAGGTAGTAATAATAATACTAATAAAAATATAATTTTCTTCATATCTTCACCTCTTAAGAATATTTATCTTTTATAAATTTAGATATACTTAATTTATCATTCTCTAATCTATTATATAATATTTCTTCCTCAATAGTCTCATAAATATCTTTTAAATACTCACCAGGCTCCCTATTTAATATAGCCATAATCTCCTCAGCAGTAATATTTATTTCTTTTCTACTTTTTATAATAAGATTATTATATTTCTCAGTTATCTTCTTAATATCATCTTTTTTAATCTTACCAGCAACACTATTAACATATAATCCATATTTATATAATACACTAGGATTTAAATTATCTAGTTCAACTACTTTATTAACATTATCTATAAGGTCAAATTCATTCTTATTAAACGGATATTTATCTCCTACATTTAATATACTCCATATACCAATAGAACTAGATACATCACTATCTAATACCTTATATAAATTAGGTATTTCTAATACTTTATCTAATCCTAAATCAAGTAATAAATTAATACCTTTCTTAAAATTAGGACTAGTAAATATCTTATCTAATTCTTCTTTTTTACGATTATAAGATAAATTAAATAGTAAATCTTTTGTATTATTTATTGCATTAATAACTTCTTCATCTAATTTAAAATCAAGAATAGTAGCAAATCTAATAGCCCTAAGTATTCTTAAGGAATCCTCAGTAAATTTTTCTACACTATTTCCTACAGTTTTAATTATTTTATTTTCTAAGTCTTTTCTACCACCAAGATGATCTATTATATAACCATCCTTATCCATACAAATAGTATTAATAGTAAAATCTCTTCTTAATAAATCTTCTTCTAAATTATCAATATATTTAATTTCATTAGGATGTCTATTATCACTATAACCAATATCTTTTCTAAAAGTAGTTATTTCATAATGAAATCCTTTAACTTCTACAGTGACAGATCCATAATCTTCAGAAGGTAAACAACTATCTTTAAATATTTCTTTTATATCCTTAGGAGTTGCATTTGTGCAAATATCTATATCATTAGATTCTATTCCAAGTAAATAATCTCTTACAAATCCTCCAACTATATATGAAACATAACCATTATCATTTATTTCTTTAAGTAGTTTTAAAGCATTATCAAGCAAAACTAATCACCTACCTATTTATAGTATACCACAAAAATAAAAGAACCATATGGTTCTTTTTTAATAACTATAATTAGTTTACAGCGTCTTTTAAAGCGCTTCCTGCTTTGAAAGTAACAGCCTTTCTAGCAGCGATTTTAACTGTTTCACCAGTTCTTGGATTACGTCCTTCTCTAGCAGCTCTTTTTGAAACACCGAATGTTCCGAAACCAACTAGTGGAACTTTATCTCCTTTTACTAATGCTTTTGTGATTGCAGCGAATGTTGCATCGATTGCTCTAGTAGAGTCAGCTTTAGTTAATCCTGTTTCTTTAGCAACAGCTTCTACTAATTCAACTTTTTTCATTTTATTTACCTCCCTATGTAAATTAAGCACATGTATCATGCTTACAATTTAAAATTACCATATTTTAAAATCAAAAGCAACAATTATAAGTTATTTTTTTCAAGTTTTTCATTAATTTGACTTAAAATAGCTATAATATGTCCAATTGCAAACATAAAAACACATACTAATAAACTAATAAACCAAATACCAAACATAATAGAAAAATTAAATTCAGCTACTACACAAGTATTCTTTGAGAAATATGAAGTAGTAGTACAAGTAGAAAATAAATTACCAAATACTATTCCTAAAAAGAAACAAATTACAAATACACCAATTGCGAATAATTGATATAGATTTAATTTATAACTACCCACCTTATTCTTAACAGAATGAACTTTAGGAAAATCTTTTTTAGTCTTATTTACCTCATCAAATAAGTCCATAATTACTTATCTCCCTTCTTAGTAGTCTTCTTACTAGAAGTAGTCTTTTTACTAGAAGTATTTTTCTTTTTAGTTGTAGTAGTATCAGTATTATTAAAACTATCTTTAATATCATCAGCAGCCTTACTAACCGCATCACCTACTTGTTTTGAAACTTCTTTAGTAGTCTTTACTACTTGATCCTTTGCTTTATCTATTTTTTTATCTATTTCATTTTCTTTTATATAATCATTAATATTCTTACCAATATCATCTACTGTCTTAGAAATACTCTTATCTATTTCTTTAATTGTTTTCTTTAAACTATCTAAATTCATATTATCACCTACATCTATTTTCTTTTTATCTAAATATTTTCTATATAAATATACATACCTAGCCATCAATATTATGTATATAGTATCCAAAGTAGAAAGAATAACTACTCTTAACGCTATAGTACTAATTAAATTAACCGCAAGTAATACTAAACTAACAGCTGCAATACTATAAAACATAAAATCATTAGGTAATTCATTAAATGGAGATTTACTAAGATAAAACTCTCTCCATATTCTTGTATCTCTCATAAGAGTATGTACTAAATATATCAACAATAATATATTTAATATAAAATCTAATGAACTATTTAACGAAAAAGCTTGAATCATAGTTAATAATGATGTAATAGCTGTAATAAAATAAATAAATATTAAAAATACATTTATATAATTAAAATAACTCTTACCCACAGGTAACTTTAATAATACTAAATATATAAGTATAAACAAATATATACTATTATGATTAATTATACTAGTAAATAATTCTATAGAACCATTTCTTCCTAATGCAAATGACTGACTAATTATTATTATTAAAATTATAACTCCTATAATTATATTAGTAACAGTATTAGCATTATCATACCATTTTATCTTTTTATCCATTAAGTTATCACCATCCTAATTAATTATATCATATTTAATTGAAAATAAAATATTATTTATGATATAATAAATGCGAATTGGAGGGGATATTATGAATCTACCTACTGTTGCTCTAGTAGGACGCCCTAATGTTGGTAAATCTACTTTATTTAATAAGATTGTTGGCAAACAAGTATCAATTATAGAAGATTTGCCAGGTGTTACACGTGATCGTATTTATCAAGAAGCAACTTACAACAAAAAAAGATTTTATTTAATAGATACCGGTGGAATAGATGCATCTAAAATGGATTTTAATGAAGAAATAAAGATGCAAGCAGAAATAGCCATATCCGAGGCAGACGTCGTAGTATTCATAGTAGACGGTAAAGAAGGATTAACACATAATGATTTAATAGTAAGAGATATCTTAAGAAAAACAGATAAAAAAGTAATAGTAGCTATTAATAAAATAGATGTTAAAGAGGCCACTAATAATATATATGATTTCTACGAATTAGGATTTGATACATATATTCCTATTAGTAGTATTCATAATACAGGATTTATTGAATTAATGGATACAGTAACAATGAATTTCCATGAAAAAGAAGAAGTAATTGATGAAAGAGTAAAAATCTCAATAATAGGAAGACCAAATGTAGGTAAAAGTTCACTTATGAATGCCCTATTAAATGAAGAAAGAGTTGTAGTTTCAGATATCGCGGGAACGACACGTGATTCAATAGATTCAGTATTAAAATATCATAATGAAGAATTTATTATAATTGATACTGCAGGAATGAGAAAAAAAGGAAAAGTATTTGAATCAGTTGAAAAATATAGTTTATTTAGAAGTTTAAAATCAATTGATAGATCAGATTTGTGCCTAGTAGTAATAAATGCCGAAGAAGGAATCACAGAGCATGATAAACATATCGCAGGTTATGCCATAGAACGTGGTAAAGGATTAATATTCGTAGTTAATAAATGGGACACTATAAAAGATACTACTATAAATGAATTTGAAAAATTAATGAGGACAGAATTTCAATTTGCCACATATGCACCTATTGTATTCTTATCTGCAAAAACAAAAAAAAGAATACATACATTAATGCCTGAAGTATTAAAAGTAAAAGAAAATATAAAACGAGAAGTTAAAACATCTATATTAAATGACATAATATTAGATGCCTATAATCTAAATATACCTCCATCATATAAAGGTAAAAGATTAAAAATATATTTCACTTCTCAAACAGGAATTAATCCCCCTAAATTTACATTTAGAGTAAATAATAAAGGATTAGTACACTTTTCATATGAAAGGTACTTAGAAAATAAAATAAGAGAGAATTTCAATTTTGAAGGAACTCCTATAGTACTTCAATTTAAAAATAGAAGTGGTGATGAATAATGATAATAGGAAATAATAATTACAATCCAA
This sequence comes from uncultured Caryophanales bacterium, assembly GCA_946628045.1. The sequence continues at coordinate 63,715 of CAMOVZ010000004.1, read as the reverse complement.
ACGCTAATAACTTTAAAAATAAAATGAATGCTATTAAAGAAAATGCCAATAATATAGGACAGACACAAGAAATACATACTAATGCTCATAAAGATATAAATAATAGTAATGAAATGTTAGAACAATCTCTAGAAATACTACAAGATAGATTTAATAACGGATTAATCTCATATGATGATTTTATAAAACAATGTAATAAATTAAATAAATTAAGAAAATAAAAAAATCTCCTACATATAATTATATAGGAGGTTTTTTATGTTTAAAGATAGCCTATTTAATAAAATAGAAAAGAAAACTAATATAAATAAAGAAACTATTTTAAATTTAGCAAACAAAATTCAACAAAACAATATGAAAGATGAAAAAACATTAAGAGAAGTAATTAGTGATATAAGTAATCTAACAGGAAAAACTGTATCAAAAGAAAAAGAAGATAAAATTATTAATGCTATTATGAATGACCAAGTACCAAATAATATTGATAAAATGTTTTAATTATTATATAATTAATTAAGAATAGGAAGTGGTTTAATGAATATAAAATATTTTACATATTATTATGACATCATTAATGATACCACATTTATTGAAAGAAATATCTATGAACTATGTAAAAAATATGAAGTAGAATTAAACTCATTTCCAAGAATAATAAATAATAAAAATTGTTATTCTATAGAAGAAGATAAATTAAAAGAATTTATAGAAAAAAGTAATTATATAGGTAATAGAGTATTAATTCTAACAAGTACAAAAGAATTATATAGAAAATCACAAATACTCACAATATGTAAATATCATAATGAATTATATGTACCAAAAGAAGTAATAGATATATATAAAAATATAAATAATAATAAATTAATAAAAGTAGATGGTAAACTTTATACCAAAGTAAGTGAAAATGATTTAGAAAATATTAAAAAAGCTTACAGAAATAGAGGTATTAATATTGAAAAAGATATTAAAGAAATCACACCAATAAAAAATTAAGAACATTTAGTTCTTTTTTTTATGTATAAACATAAATATTTACTAAATAAGGAGAAAGATTATGGAAAAAAAAGAAATTATAAAAAATATAGCCAAACGTAGTGGCGGAGATATCTATTTAGGAGTAGTAGGTGCAGTACGTACTGGTAAATCTACTTTTATTAAAAGAATGATTGAAACACTTGTTGTACCTAATATAGAAGATGAATATGAAAGAAAGCGAGCATTAGATGAAATACCACAAACAGCCCAAGGTAAAACTATTATGACTACAGAACCAAAATTTGTTCCTAATAATACAGCACATATAAAAATAGATGATGTAGAATGCAATATTAAATTAATAGATTGTGTAGGATATATGATTAATAATGCTATAGGAGCTACTGACGAAAATGGTCCAAGAATGGTAAAAACACCATGGTATACAGACGAAATACCATTTACTGAAGCAGCTGAAATAGGTACAGAAAAAGTAATTAAAGAACATTCTACAATTGGTATTGTAGTAACACAAGATGGCTCAATTGGAGACTTCACAAGAGAAGATTATATAGAAGCAGAAAGAAGAGTAATAACAGAACTACAGAGTCTAAATAAACCATACATAGTATTATTAAACTCTACTCATCCTACCGAAAAAGAAACAATAGATTTATCAAATTATCTAAAAGATGAATATAATGTACCAGTTCTTCCAATTAGTGTAGAAAAAATGACAGAAAAAGATATGTATAATATCTTAAGAGAAGCATTATATGAATTTCCAGTATTAGAAGTAAGAGTAAATATGCCAGAATGGATTTCTATATTAAATCCAGATAATAAAATTAAAAAATCATATATAGAATCAATCAAAGAAAGCATAGTTGAAATAGATAAAATTAAAGATGTAGATAAAATAACAAATCATTTCTTAGAAAATGAATATATAGAAAAAGCATATTTATCAGATATAGACACATCTACTGGAATTATCACAGTAAACTTAACTGCTCCTAAAGAATTATTTGATAAAGCATTAAAAGAATTAATTAATGTAGATATTAAAAATAGAAAAGATCTTTTATCTCTATTTCAAGAATTCAATATTGCTAAAAAAGAATATGATCAATTTAAATATGCTTTAAAGATGGTAAAGCAAACTGGCTATGGTATAGCTACTCCTACTATAGAAGATATGAAATTAGATAAACCTGAAATAATAAAACAAGGTACAAGATTTGGTGTTAAATTAAAAGCAGTAGCCCCATCTATTCATATGATTAGAGTTGATGTAGAATCTACTTTTGAACCTATTATAGGTAGTGAAGTTCAATCTAAAGAATTAATAGATTATCTAACAAAAAATGATAATGATATTTGGAAAAGTGAAATTTTTGGACGTAGTCTAGATTCAATAGTACAAGAAGGTATTCAATCTAAAATAAACTTAATGCCTGATAATATAAGATATAAACTACAAAGTACTCTTACCAAAGTAGTAAATAAAGGAAGTAATAATGTTATCACAATAGTTATATAAGAAGAGAAATCTTCTTTTTTATATGTTATAATAATAATAGGTGGTTTTATGAAAAAGAAAATAATAATTATAACAATAACCATATCATTAATAGTATTACTTTCAGTAGGAATATTTATATCACTACCATATCTATTTAGTAGTCAATATAATTCAAATGGAATAAGTCACTTCCTAGTAATTACTATAGATAAAACTATTCCTAAAACATATATTGGTAAATTAGATAATCATAAAGTATATATAGAAAAATTAAATATAAAAGAAACAAACTTTAGAAATATAAATGCAGAAAACATATCCATCAAAGAAGCAATTAATAAAAAATTAGTATCTATAGAAGAATGGAAAAAATACTCATGGTATAAATATAAACATAAAAATACTGAAGTATTAAGATTTGATAACTATGAAATAGTTATTAGTAAAGATGAATGTATTATAAGACCTATATAATTATTTTAGAATGGAGGCTATTATGGGAATTATCACATTAATATTAAATTCAATTTTATTATTTATAGTATCTAATACGCATATAATTAATCATGCCTATGGTATTAATATATCTATTATATATACAATATTATTTGTAATTATAATAAGTATATTTCCATCTTTACTTAATAAAAAGCTATTAGATACGAAACTATCAATAGTAAGAGATGGCTATAGACTATTAATTATGTTTTTAATAAACATTGTTTTAGATACATTTTTATATTTATACACAATTATAAGATTTGGTATAGATATAAGAGTATTATTAGTTAATTTATTAATATTAATACTAATATTAAATATAATATTTTGGTCAGGTATTATTAGAGTATATCTATGTTCTAAACAATTAGGGGTTAGATATAGATTATTTGGTCTTATCTTAGGATTAATTCCTATAGCCCATTTAGTAATGCTAATACTTATAATTAAAGTATGTAAAGATGAAGTATATTTTGAAAATAATAAAATTAAGTTAAATAAATCTAGAGAAAAAGAAGAGGTATGTAAAACAAAATATCCTATTGTTTTAGTTCATGGAATATTCTTTAGAGACTATGAAAAACTAAACTACTGGGGAAGAATTCCAGATGAACTTGTAAAAAATGGTGCTACTATTTATTATGGAAATCACTCATCTTCACTAGCAATTAAAGACTCTGCAGAAGAGTTATCTATTAGAATTAAAGAAATAATAAAAGAAACTAAATGTAAAAAAGTAAATGTAATAGCTCATTCTAAAGGAGGATTAGACACAAGATATGCTATAGCTAATTTAGGAATGGATAAATATATCGCATCATTAACTATGATAAATACTCCTAATCATGGTTGCTTGTTTGCAGATTATTTAATGACTAAAGCTCCTAAAAAATTAAAAGAGAAAGTTGCTAAAGGATATAATTTTACATTAAGAAAACTAGGAGATAAATCACCAGACTTTATAGCCGGTGTTACTGATTTAACTCATCCAGAAACAGAAAAATTAAACAAAATAATGCCAATGTCTCCTAAAGTTTATTACCAAGCATATGGATCTGTATTAAATCATACAACTAGTAGTAGTCTACCACTAAATCTCACTGGTGCTTTTGTAAAAAAATTTGATGGTAAAAACGATGGATTAGTAGGAATAGAATCATTTCCTATTGATAAAGATTTCACATTAATAGAAACAAAAAATGCAAGAGGATTATCTCATGGAGACGTTATTGATTTAAATAGAGAAAATATAAAAGGATTTGATGTTAGAGAATTCTATGTAGAATTAGTAAAAGATTTAAAAGATAAGGGATATTAAAAAAGAAGACTTAGTCTTCTTTTATTTTATTTATTAATTCATTATATTTATCAAATACACTCTTAGACTTAAACTTAATTTGTCCTTCTTCTAAAACACAATCTTGTTGATTATCCTTTAATAAAGTTAATACCTCATTACTAGTATCAATCACAGTGTTCATCTTACTCTTAATACCTTCTAAAGTAGTTTTTACTTCTGAAAAAGATTTCATTCTACTATCAGTAATCATTAATTTTTTACATAATTTATTATAATATTTATCACTAATCTTTTTATCTATATATTTTTCTATATATTCTTTATTACTTCTCTCAATCAAAGAATCAATCTTTTTATTAAAACTTTCCTTCTTATTACTTAAATATTTAAATGATTCATTAAATTCAAACCCATCAGCAGAATAATTATCATATGATAATACTTTAGTAAGAATAGAATCATTCATATCTTTTTTCACAGTTTCCACATCATTAGAGTAATCATTTAAATAATTTTTAATAGTTTTCTCAACTAAAGCATAATCACCACTAGTCTTAATTCTTCTATTAAAACTATCTTTAGTAATATCTAGCTTATCTAATTGCTTAATCTCTTTATTCAAACTACTTAAATTAGTCTTATCTCTAATTACTAAATAACCAACTAATAAAAATGCATCTAATATTATAAATAAAAATATTATAAAAAACTTCTTCTTATCACTCATTTAATCACCTACTTATATCACATACATATCACTTATTATGTCTTCAATATCATAGCCAAATATAAAATCCCCAAATTCTACCTTTTCAAGTATCTCATCAAAAGATTCATCTACTATACAATAATACATCCCATCTTTATATCTAATATTAGACATACCTTTAATTATAAAATAATCAGTTGTTTTAAAATAAATAGGACTATCTTTAATATCTATTTTTAACTCTAATGTATTTCTATAAAAAGTATCTTCTAACTTTTTTAATTCTATAAATAAACCTATTTTTTTATTTATAACTAATACCTTATAATAACCACTTAATTTTAATTTCTTTTGTATATTTTTAATTAATTCTTTTACTTCATCATACAAAGGCTTATCATTATTTATACCTCTATAATAATAAATCTTATAACCATTATCGTCTAATTTATAAATCTTCATATTATAATATATGATTATAAATTAAAGAGTTTCTCCATTAACTAAAATATCTATTTTATTTAATACTTCTTTTACACCTAACTTAGTAACACTAGAGAATACTACTAAATCATCTCCTACTACTAAATCTAAAGTATCTAATATAACTTTTAAATTTTTTTGTTTTTTACTTCCGCCTATTTTATCTGCCTTAGTAGCAACTACAGTAACTGGAAGATTATAGTATTTTAAAAAATTATACATTAATAGATCATCTTCTGTTGGTTTATGTCTAAAATCTATTAACATAAATACTCTTTTTAATTGAGTTCTTTTTTCTAGATATTCTTCTATCATCATACCAAACTTAGCTTGAGTTTTTTTATCAGTAGCAGCATATCCATAACCAGGAACATCTATTAAATAAAATTTATTATTTACACCATAAAAATTTAATGTTTGAGTTTTACCAGGTGTTGCAGAAGTATGAGCTAAATTTTTTCGAGATAAAATAGAATTAATAAAACTACTTTTACCTACATTACTTCTACCTACTAATAGAAATTCTGGTCTATTATCATCAGGATATTGACTTCTTCTAGTAGCAATAATATCCAAATTAGCATCTTTTATTAACATACTACATCTCCTCTTTTTCTTTATTATATTCTTGAAGTAATAAATCTAAATCTTTCATTACAAGAAGTGCTTCTTCACGAGTTTTTGCTTTAACTCCTGCTGCATATTTATGACCTCCGCCATTATGCGCCTCAGCTACTTTTTGTATCTCAGGTCCACGAGATCTAATAGATACTCTAAATTGATTATTCTTAATATCTTCTGTAATAGTAGCCCATACTAGTACTTCTTTAATAAAATTAAAATTATTAACCATATTACCAGCAGAAGCACTATCTACTCCTAAATTATTTATAACTTCATCACTTATTAAAATATAACCTAAATTATTATCAGTTACTTTCATATTTAATGAAATATATCCTTCTAATCTAACTTCATTTAATGGTCTCATATATAATTTTTGATATGCCAAAGATAAATCAAATGGATATTTTTCTAAATAAGTAGAAACAGTTTTAAATGTTGAAGGTGTACAACTATTAAATAAAAATCTATTAGAATCAGAAACAAGACCCATATATAATAATTGTGCTATATTACTATCACATTTTAAATTAGTAGTTTCAATTATATTCATAATAATTTCACTAACAGAAGTCTTATCATCTTCAATAATTTCCATATCACAAAAAGTTTCAACATATGGGTGATGATCTATTTTAATTGAGTATTTAAAATCATCCACATTAACAGAATCAACTCTTTTTCTATCTGGAGTATCACAAACTATTAATAATGCATCATCTAATTTTTCTACTCTATCTAACTTACCAAAAGATAAAAATTTTTGACTACCTGTACCTACAGCTAAAACGTGTTTTTCTGGATAAGTTAATAAAATAGAATCCCTTAATGCTAATTGACTACATAAAGCATCAGGATCTACTCCTATATGTCTGGCAATTACTATATTATCAAATTGTTCTATTTTATTTATTAATTCACTATACATAACAATTTCCTATCTATTCATTAATCTTAAAGTGTCTCTAGCAATCATTAATTCTTCATTAGTAGGTATTGTATATACTAATATACTAGAGTCATCAGTACTTATCTTAGTCTCTTCTCCTCTTATATTATTAAGATCTAAATCTATTTTAATTCCTAAACAAGATAATTTTTCACAAATCTCACGACGAATTGCAACATTATTTTCACCAACACCAGCAGTGAATACTATAATATCACATCCACCCAATAATACATAATATTGAGCTATATAATCTACTACTCTTCTTACATATTTATTTTTAGCTATTATGGCTTGAGGATTTCCTTCTTCGCATGCACTAACTAAATCTCTCATATCACTACATAATTCACTTAATCCTAAAACACCACTTTGTTTATTTAAATCTTCAACTATTTCACTAGCATTTTTGCCTTCTTTTTCCATAACAAATGGAATAATAGATGGATCTATATCACCACTTCTTGTTCCCATCATAATACCTGCAAGTGGAGTAAATCCCATAGAAGTATCAACACATTTACCATCCTTAATAGCACAAATACTTCCACCACTACCAATATGACAACTTATTAATCTAAAATTATCTTTATTTAGTATTTTTTTAACAGTCTCTGCAATATACTTGTGACTAGTACCATGAAATCCATATTTACGTACTTTATAATCTTTATACCATTTATAAGGTACTGGATATAAATAAGCTTCTTCACTCATTGTTTGATGAAATGCAGTATCATATACAGCAACCATAGGAACATCAGGTAATACTTCTTTTAATGCAAGTATTCCTGCTATTTCACCTGGATGATGAAGAGGTCCAAGAGGTATCAATTCCCTAATACTTTCAATAACATCATCATTAATAATCACTGATTCAGAATACTTTTCTCCACCATGTAATATTCTATGCCCTACACCCTTTATTTCATCATAAGAATTAATTATATTTAAATCAATTAATTTATTTAATAAAGTATTAACAGCTTCAGTGTGAGTAGGAAGATCTATTTCTTCTTTTATTGTTTCTCCATTTAACTTAATTTTATAAAAACTATTATCAATTCCTATTCTATCAAATAAACCACTAACGATAACAGATTCATCTTTCATTTCAAATAAAGTAAATTTTAATGAACTACTACCTGCATTAACAGATAAAATTTTCATAACATTCCTTCTTTCTAAACTTTCATAAATATTATACACTAATAAACAAAAAATAGAAAGAAATATCTTCTTTCTATTTTATTTTAAATCCACATCCAGAACAATAATTACATCCATCAACATTATTACCACATATAGGACAATAATGTATTTCTTCTTGAGTATTTATTGAACTGAATATTAATTGACCTGTATCTGTAGTTTTTAAAACACCAGTATTTAAATTAGTATCCAAATTTTGTTGAATCTTAGAAGTCTTATTAACTGTTAATATACATATTACTACCATAGCTGTATCAAGCATAAAGAAAATTACTATAATTAACGAATTAAATGCAGAATAAAATAATAGTGCATCATATAAAGTATGAACAAGAGTAGGAAGTAATATACTTAATAATATATTCTTCTTAAATATATTAGTATTTTTATTTATACTACCAACTTTAGCTTGAGCTAAAAAATAACCCATTATAACACCAAAACACATATGCCCCGGAATAGATAGAAAAGCTCTAAATATTGCAACACCTAAACCTCTTGTAAATACATATAATATATTTTCAATACACGCAAAACCTAGTGAAGCAAATACTGCATAAACCACAATATCATATATCTCATCAAAATCTTTATTTCTATATCCTAAAAACATTGTAATTACCCATTTAAATCCTTCTTCTACTAAAGCAACAGAAATAAATACATTAACAAATATTAATATAAAATTAGATACTCCTTCAGTAGGAAATATATTTCCTAAAAAGATTTCTATAAAAAATACAGGAAGTGCACTAACAAATCCTAATGCAAATATTTTAGCTAATAATTTACCAGGTTCTTTATGAGGATCCTTTTTATATATAAAAAAGCATAATATAAATACTGGTAATACTGCAGCTACTAATAAAAATTGCATATACATCACCTATTATTAATTCTATCAAAAAAAGAAAATAATTCAATAAAAAAATAGGATAAACCTATTTTTCATTTACAATTTTATACGTATCTTTAATAATCATTAATTCTTCATTTGTAGGAACTACATAAATATCTACTTTAGATTCTTTTGAACTAATTTTTCCTTCTTGCTTATCTCTATATCCAGCAATCGTATTATTAACTTCTTTATCCACAAATAAACCAATTGGATTTAATCTATTAATAATTTCTTCACGTGATTCAATACCATTTTCTCCAATACCAGCAGTAAATACTATTGCATCTACTTTTCCACCTAATTCAATATAATAATCTGCTATATATTTAGCTATTCTATCATGATACATATTAAGTGCTAGTACTGCTCTTTCATCTCCATCACTAGCTGCCTTTTCTACATCTCTATTATCTGAGAATCCGCATACTCCTAAAAGACCACTTTTCTTATTTAACGCATTTGTAATTTCTGCTATATCTTCTCCAGACTCTTTACAAACATATTCTAAGATAGATGGATCAATTGCACCACTACGAGTTCCCATCATTAATCCATCAAGTGGAGTAATACCCATTGTAGTATCAAAACATTTACCATCTTTAATAGCTGAAATACTAGCACCACTACCAATATGACAAATAATTAAGTTAACATCTTCTTTACCTAATTTTTCTTTCATAACTGTAGTAATGTATTTATGACTAGTACCATGGAAACCATATTTTCTAACTCCATATTTTAAATACCATTCATATGGTACTGGATACATATAGTTTTCTTTAGGCATAGTTTGATGGAATGCAGTATCATATACAGCAACCATAGGAACATCAGGTAATACTTCTTTTAAAGCTTCAATTCCAGCTAAATTACCAGGATGATGAAGTGGCCCAAGTTTAGTTAAATCTTTAATATCTTGAATTACTTCATCAGTAATTAATACTGAATCACTATATTTCTCTCCTCCATGTAATACACGATGACCTACACCTTTAATCTCATCTAATGATTTAACAGCACCATGTTCAACTAATTCACTTAATAAAACTTGAACAGCCTCACTATGATTTTTAAGGTATTTTGCACCTTTAATTTTTTCTCCATTTACCTTAGTAGTCCAAAAACTATCTTCTAATCCAATTTTTTCAATATAACCACTAATTAATACTTTCTCACTAGGCATATCAAATAATTGAAATTTTAAAGAACTACTTCCAGCATTAACACATAAAAATTTCATATTATCTCTCCTTTTCAATATACATATTTTATCAAAAAAGATGTAAAATGACAATAAATATTAACATAAATAAAATACTAATATGTTATAATTTATATATAGTAGGTGATTATATGGAAGATAAAATAAATAATCTTAAAAAAATGATTGAAGAAGCTAAATTAGAAAATGATGAAGTATTAGTAGAATATCTAACTAAAGCAGTAGAACATCTTATACAAAAACAAAAAAATAATACTGATATAAAACTAAAATCTCAAGAAAATGTTAATCAAGAAGAAAACCAAACACAAGAAGTAAAACAAGAAGTACAAATAGAAGAAAAAAAAGACGAAATAGAAAAAACTAAAACAACAGGTCTTTCTACTATTACTAAATTTAAATCAGGAAACATTAGATTAGAAAGTAAATATATGGATGCTAAAGTACAATCAAGTAATTCTAAATTAAAAATTGATCTAGAAAGTCTACTAGTAACATTAGCATTAGATGAAATATCAAATGAGCAAAACTTTGTTGATAAATATATTGATTTATTAAGAACAGCAAAAGAAGAACAGGATATAAAAGATATGGTAAATTTCCTACAAACAATATCTTCCGTTGGAGATTTAGGTGCTAAATATAGTAATGCTTTAACTCCTATTACACAAAAATATCTACAAGAAATAAATAAGAAACCGGAAACAAGAGATATTAGTAATAATTTAGAAGAAGTAAACAAACAAATTGAATTATTAGATATGAGATTAGATGAAATAAAAAATGGTAAAGGAATAGATCCAGAAGATTTATATGCTTTAGCTAAACGTTATGAATCACAAATAAAAGACTTAGAAGACTTATATAAAAATAATATTGACAGAGATAAAAAAATAGAATTAGAAATAAAACTTGATAGTTTAAGAAAGAAAGTAAAAGATATAAGGGCATATGCAAGTCAAATAGAAGATTTATCTCAATATCAATTTTAAAAAAACAAGGTTAAACCTTGTTTTTATTTTATAGTAATTCACTAAATTCATTGTCTTTTTCATCAGTAATCTTAATAGTATTTAAACTTTCCACAGCCTCATCTATTAATTTATTATAATCAAATTTATTTTCTTCTTCTATACAAGTTTCTAGTTTAGGATTAATTACTGGATGAGGTGGAACAAATACAGTACAACAATCCTCATATGGAATAATACTAATGTCATATGTGTCTATATTTCTAGCAATATCCATTATTTCTAATTTATCAAAACATGCAAGAGGTCTTATTACTGGTTTATTAGTAACACTATTAATAACATTCATACTAGTTAATGTTTGGGAAGCAACTTGTCCTATACTTTCTCCATTTACTATTACTAATCCTTTGTACTTTTCGCATAGTTTTTCCATTATTCTATACATCATTCTTCTCATAATAGTAATTATATAATCTCCTTTACAATTCTTATATATTTCTTCTTGTATAGGGGTAAAATTAACTACATGTAGATTGATATGATCAGTATATTTAACTAACTTCTTACTTAATGAAATAACTTTGTTTCTAGCTTCTATACTAGTATGTGGCATAGCTTCAAAATATACTGCATCTAATGTCATTCCTCTTTTTAAAGCTAAATATCCAGCAACAGGTGAATCTATTCCACCACTTAACATAAGCATACCTTTTTGTTGAGTTCCAACAGGATATCCTCCACTACCTTTATAAGAATTAAAATATATAAATGTATTAGTATCTCTAATTTCTACAGTTACCCACAAATCAGGATTATGAACATCAACACTAACTCCATCAATATTTTTAAGTATTAATCCACCCAATACTCTATTATAATCTTGACTATGAATAGGGAAATTTTTATTACTTCTTCTAGTTTCAATTTTAAAAGTATTAAATTTCTCATTTTTAACAGTTTCTAACACTTTATCTTGAATAGTTTTATCTAAAGTATCTACTATATAAGCAATATGATATGTATGTATACCAAATATCTTAGAAATAATATTTTTTATATCATTTAAATCTTTTTCTAAAAATTCCACATACATTCTAGCTCTATCTTTATGTATTTTTACATCATAATCACTTAGTTTATTCTTTAAATTATTGTATAAAGTATTAATAAAAAAATTACGATTAGCTTTCTTAGTAGATAATTCTCCATATTTAATTAATATAATACGATCCATAAAATCACCACGCACATATTTTAGCAAAAATAAATAAAAAAAACAACCTAAGTTGTTTATTTTATTTGCTCTTTAGTACGATAGAAAGTCTTACTAACTACTTTACAATCAGTATCTACTGTATTAGCAAAATAATGACTTCTACCATAATCTTCATTAATACGTGCTACAAAATATAATTCTTCATAATATTCAGGATATTTTTCACTACCACCATCTATACAATTATATAATGTTTTCTCTTCTATATTACCACTACTTGGTTTTTCTTCACTCCACTCACTTACTTTATATATAGGCACATCATTATAATTACCAGAAAATCTTACTTTATCTATTAAATAATTATCACATCTTAAAGTAACAGCCGGCATATCTTTTTCCATTTCTACTTTAGACTCTGAAATAGAACATTCCTTACCACTAAATGGACTTTTAACAGCTGGAAGTAATCCCTCATTTATTGCTTCTCCTAAATATACAGTTTCAGTATTATGAAAACTATTAATATTAGTAGATACTGTCTTAGATAAATTAACAGCATTCTTTTTCATTGTATTAAATTTTTGCCCATCACTACCTGATAGGAAATACCATAATATGTAAGCAACAATAGCCATAAATAAAACTATCATTACTAGTACTTCAAATTTACCCATTCCATTATTTTTCATATACACTCATCAACTTTCTATATATTTTTTCATCTACTCTACTAGTTGCTTTAATAGATATATCTAATGCATCACTATAATGTCCTTTATAAAACATCTTTTCAGCATCATTTAATTCCCTATCAACTTCAGGATAACTATTTCTATATCTATTTCCATATACAATAGCCATCTCAGCCATTTGAGCATTTTTAACCATACTCATAGTAGTATTATAAAGCTTTAATACCAAATCTCTTGCAGTATCAACTCTAGTATTTAATACTTTAATAACAATAGGTTTCTTTTCAAGTTCCTTTATTACTTCAAGTATAGCATCATTAGCCTCTCTTAATTGTACATAATAATTATCAGTAATAACAGGTAATTTATAACTCCTAATTGCATTCTTACAAGTCTTTAAGAAACCTTCTATTTCTTCTAACTGTTCTCTAGCTCTTAACTCATCATTATACATATTACCAAGTGATTTTAATGCTTTATCAAAATCATCCTCCATAATAGCAAGTCTATTAGTTAAATTTTCAACTTCTTCATTTAATACTGAATAAGGACTAGACTTAGAATCATCTTGCGCTATCATTTTACGATAATCATCATTAATAACTATTAATGTTTTATTAACTTCATCTATTATAGATACATCTTGATCACTAAGATCATACATACTCTTAATATCAGGTAATTGATTATATACATCTTGAACTAATAAATTAGTATTTTCTAATTTCTTATAAAAACTACTGACATTTTCTTCATATACTTTTCTAGATAATCTTTCTTTTTCAAAGTCTACAAATAAAGAATCATAGTACTCAAGCATTGTTTTTAAATCAAACATAGCTCCTTCAAGATTAAGTACTTTTACTTTATCCATTATCTTTTCAATATTCTTTTTAGATTCTTCTATATTATAATCTATATTTAAATAATCAAGTACATACCCCTCTTGTATCATTTCTTTATTCGTATTAGAAACTTCTTTCATTCTATTAGGAATAATCTTTTGAGCCATTAATAATATATCAGGCATTTCAGTAATAATAATATCCATATGATCAATCATAGTATCAAGTGCCTTACATATATTAACTACTTCACTATATTCATTTTCTTCCATTACTTTTTCAAAATCTAAGAATCTCTTCTCAATATTTTCAAGTTGTAATTCTATAGCTTCTTGCATAAAATCATATAATTCTTTATGATCTTGATATTCTTTATTTAAACTTCTATATTTAGTTTTTAGTTTAGTTACAATAGCACGATATTTTTCTTCACTTAAAGTAATATCTTTAATCTCATCTAATAAGTGTTCAGCTGCTTCACGAACCTTATATATTTCAATTTCTGTACTAGCAATACGATAACCACAACTTTTGTAGTCTCTTTTATCTACATATATATCTAAATCTATTAACATATCATCAATAACAGTTAATCTTCTATTTTTAATATCTTCAAACTTCTCAGCCCACTTATTATATTTTTCTTCCATTTTATCATTCTTAATAATAGGTTCTACTTTTGAAAGTTCTAATAATACAGGAGTAGAAGCAACTTTATTACGTTCTATCTCTAAGTTCTTTACCTTATTACGATAATACTTAAACTCTGCTTTTTTAACTAAATGAAGTATTACAATAACAATAATCAATGCGATAACTATGGCTGAGCCTATAATAAGAAATTGTCCTTGCATACATTCACCTCTATTCTATAAAGTATTTTACCATAAATAACAAACATTTTTCTACATTTTCTAACAATTTATTACAAAATCCTATAAAAACCAAAGAATTCCTTGACATATCAACACTTTTAACATATAATTAATAGTGCAAATTCCTGAAACAGCAGGTTTAGAATATTTTAATGTGTTTTTTAATTTAGAAGTAGCTAGTAGGCTGTCGACGCGAAAAGAAAACTCCCTAAAATATGACTAAACCCTTCAAGACTTTGTAATACAAAGAAAGGAGAAAAATTATGGCAAGATATACAGGATCAAGTTTTAAACAAGCTCGTCGTGTTGGATTCTCAATTTCAGAAACTGGAAAAGAATTAGCTCGTCGTCCATATGGACCAGGTCAACACGGTAATGATCGTAAAGGTAAATTATCAGATTATGGAACTCAATTAAAAGAAAAACAAAAAGTACGTTTCATGTATGGTGTTAATGAAAGACAATTCAGAAAAACATTTGAAGAAGCTGGTAAATTATCTGGTATTCATGGTACTAACTTCTTAAGATTATTAGAATCTAGATTAGATAACTTAGTATACAGAATTGGTTTTGCATCAACTCGTCGTGGAGCTAGACAATTAGTTAACCACGGACATGTAACTGTAAATGGAAAGAAAGTTGATATTCCATCATACAGATGTAAAATTGGAGATGTTATATCTCTAAAAGAAGATGACAAACAATTAAAAGTAGTTCAAGAAAGCTTAGCTAAAATTACTAAGAGAGTTGAATTCATTAGTTATGATGAAGGAAAAATGGAAGCTACTTACGTTAGATTACCAGAAAGAAATGAGCTTAATGCTGATATCAATGAAGCATTAATCGTTGAATTCTATAATAAGTAAAAATAAAAAGAAGATTAAATCTTCTTTTTTTTATATCTCAAATTCTTCATAATCAGTATTATGAATATTACATCCATATAAATTACCAGTAAGAGGTGTTTTATTAAGTAATAATTTTAAAGCTCTATATGGAGCACTATGAGTAACCACAAGTATAGTAGTATCTTTATCATATTTATTCTTAATATAATTTAAAAAGTCATCACAACGACTAATAATACTTTGAACACTTTCCACTCCTAAATCACTACTATTAATCTCATAATTCCAGTATTTATCTTTGTCATATAAATCTCTTTTTTTACCCTCAAGTTCACCCAAATCTCTTTCAATCAGTCTATCATCTCTAATCATTTCACATCTATCACCAATTAATATAAAAGCTGTTTCAACGCATCTAACTAAAGGAGACATATAGCAATAATCTATCTTAATATCATTAAGTTTATCTCTTAGTTTTTGACATTGTCTTCTACCAGTATCATTCATTAAATTATTAACTCTTCCTTGCATAATACCTTCATAATTACTTTCAGTTTGTCCATGTCTTACTAATATTATTTTCATATAATCACCTAACTAATTATAACATAAAAAATAGATGTCTAAGACATCTATTTATATATACCTATGAAGTATTTCTTTTTACCTCTTCTAACTACTAAATATTTAGAATCAATACATTTATCTTTAGTAACAATAAACTCTAAATCACATATTTTATCACCATTTAATGTAATAGAACCATTAGTTATAAATTCACGAGCTTCTCTTTTACTAGAGCAAACACCTGCTTCTACTAAGAAATCAACTATATTTAAATCACTACTTATTTCAAATGGAACAATTCCTTTAAAAGCTTCTTCTATTTCTCTAGAAGTAAAACTTTTTATATCTCCACTAAATAATGATTCAGAAATATTGATTGCTCTATCTGCACTTTCTTGTCCATGTAAATCTTTAATTACTTCAATTGCTAAAGTACGTTGAGCTATTCTTAACTCAGGAGATTCTAAATGTTTCTTCATTACATCTTCAATCTCTTCTTTAGATAAGAATGTAAATACTTTTAAGTATTCTTCTACTTTAACATCTTCAGTATTAATTAAGTATTGGTATAATTCATAACTAGATGTTTTATTCTCATCTAACCATAAAGCATTGCCTTCGCTCTTACCAAATTTCTTACCAGTAGAATCAAGTATTAACGGCATAGTAAATCCATATACTTGTTTACCTTCCATCTTTCTTATTAAATCAATACCAGTAGTAATATTACCCCATTGATCACTTCCTGCTGCTTGTAGAGTAACTCCTTTAGTCTTAAATAAATGTAAGTAATCATATCCTTGAAGTAACATATAAGAAAATTCTGCAAAAGTAATTCCACTTTCTAATCTTCTTCTAATTATATCTTTATCTAACATATAATTAACATTAATATATTTACCTACATCTCTTAAGAAATCTAAGAATGAGAATTCTTTCATCCAATCATAGTTATTAACTACTTCAACATCATTCCCAACTATTTCTTTTACTTGTTTCTTTAATCCTTCTACATTTTTATCAACAACTTCTTTAGAAATAATTTCTCTTTCTGCTGTTGGTCTAGGATCACCAATAAGTCCTGTAGCACCACCTACTAAAAGGATTGGATGATGTCCAGCTTGAGCTAATCTCTTAGCAGTAACTAAACTAGAATAATGTCCTAAATGTAAGCTATCTGCTGTAGGATCAGTACCCCAATAAAAAGTTAATTTATCATTGTTTAACTTATCTTTAATATCATCTCCAGCTAAGTCTTTAACAAGTCCTCTCCATTCTAATTCTTCAAATAATGTCATATTATCCCTCCTAAATAAAAAAACGCGAAACAATTCATCTAAGGACGAATTATTCGCGGTACCACCTTAATTCATAGTATTACTATGCACTTAAACTTTAACGCAGTTAACGATGTTTTCTAAAAAGGTGTAATTCATAAAATAATATTTCTAATTTTCACCAACCATTAGATCTCTAAATAATAATTATTTTACTACTAAGTCTTTCTCATCAAAAACTTAACTATATTTTACCATAAAAAAACAAAAAGTCAAACGACTTTCTATTTTTCTTCTTTAGCTTTTTCTAACTTTTTTAATGCATCTTTAGAAACTTTAATTACATTCTCTAATACTTTTTCAGCAGTGTTTACTAATGCAGGAGTTCCTTTTTCTTTAGCAAGTTCTACTAATTCTTCAGCCTTAGCTTTAGCTTCAGCACCTTTTTTCTTAGCAAGATTTAAAGCTTTTTCTTTATCCATATCAGCAAGTTCAGCTTTAATTTCTTCTACTTTTTTATCAAATTGTTCTTTAACCTCTTGAACATCAATATCTTTAGCTTGATCTAATAATTCATCTAATTTTTTCTTTAAATCAGCTCTTAATTCACTACCTTTTTTAGGAGCAAATAATAATCCTAAACTAGCACCAGCTAAAGCTCCTAGAATAAAACCTCCATAATGTTTTTTCTTTTTTACATCTTTACTCATATATGTCATCCTCCTCTTTCATTTTTTTACTAAATATTTTTGCAATTGCAGTAGCAATACCAGTAACAATAGAATTACTAATACCTGCAAAACTATTAGCAGTCTTACTAATTAATGATATAGCACCTTCAAACTCATCAAGCTTATCTTGAGCATCTTCTACCATATCTTCCACATTATCAAGAATCTTAATTGCTTTAATTCCTAGTATTATTAAAACTATTAATGATACAATACCTGCTATATATAATAGTATAGGTAAAAATTCATTTAAAAATTCCATATTCTTTCTCCTTTCTATTCTTCATACATTGAATCAATTAAATCAAATAAATTATCATCATCTTGTGCTACTTCAACAGGTGGTTCCATTTTTATTTCTTCTTTTTCTTCTACTGGTAACTCAGAAAGAACTTCTTCCTTCTTTTCTTCTTTAACATTATTTTTTCGATCAGTACTTACATCTACATAATCTACATTATATTCTAACCCTAAATCTTCAAAATATTCCTCAGCATCACCCATAGTTAATTCTTTAACTTCAGGTTTAGATCTATCACTTAGATCTACCATTACATTATCTTCTTCTTTTACTTCTACTTCAAATTTATTTTCATCTAGAACTTCTTCTTTTTTTTCTTCTTTTTCTTCACCATAAGCCTTAGCTCTTATATCATCAACATTCATATTACTTCTTGTATAACCAGTAAGTCTAATTTCTTTCTTTTCTTTAACATCTTCTTTTTTATAGTTTTTATCTAAAATACCATAAATAGGAGAAATAATTGGACTTGGTTTAAAATAAGTTTTTTCTTTTGTTTCATATGTACCATATTGATGTACTGGAACATTTAAAGAATTATTATTATTCATACCATATAAATTAGTCTCACGATTACTACCATAGCTTGGATTATTATATAAATTAGTACTAGGAGTATAATCAACTACTTCCTCTTTTTCTACTCTTTCTTCACCATATAAAGGCTTTTCTTCGATTATTTGAGGTTCTTCTATTTCTTCTTGTAAATACTCTGAATCATCTACTTTAAAATCATTATCATCCATATATTTAAATTGTTCACGATGTTTTACTTCTTCTTTAGGACGAATTTCAAAATCTTCATCTAGTAATTCTTCTTCTTTTAATTCCTCAATTTTTTCTTCTCTTTTACCAGGTAAAACTATTTTCTTAGCAATTGGCTTTTCTTTTTCTTCTTCCTTTATTTTTTCTTTCTTTACCTTTTTTTCCTTTTTAGGTGGTTCTTCTACTTCAACATACTCTACTTCAAATAAAGCATTTTTTAATTTATCAAATACACCCATGAGTTCACCTTCCTAATCATTTAAATCAATTTTTTCATCTTCTAAATCTTTCTTATACTTATCAGTTTCTTCTCTTTCTACTACATCTAAGAAAGATTCTTTTGAAGAATCTGCTTTAAATAAAGTATAATCTTCTTCTTTATAATTTAATTTATTTTCTCCTATTAAACTTTCAAGTACTACATCATTATATTTAATAGTTCTAAGAACTAAACACATATTAGTAACAACATCAACTAATTCATCTTCTTTAACATAAGCTTCCATCTTAGCATAATTATATACAAATTGAATAAAATATTTATTATCTACTTCATCTATTTGAATATAACCTGTTTTACCATTATAATCTAATCTCTTAGAATAATGTGCATCATTCTTTACTTTATAATCATTTTCTATTTTATGATAATAACTAATTGCATCAACATATAAATAATATTTATTATTATTTTTATCTTTTAATATTGCATTATAATCATCTTTATCTAAGAATCCAATTCCTTTTGGTAAATAATACTTATATCCTTCATAAAAAACATTATATAATTTAACTTTTTCTGACATAAGCATTTTTATATTTTTGCCAATATCATTATTATCAAGCTTATTAATACTGCAACCTGTTACTATAATAGTAACTATAGAGAGTAAAACAATTAATTTTTTCATAACATTTCACCTACTCTTATATAATTATAACATTATTTCAAGAAATGTGAAAACTTTTTCTATTTATTTACATCTTTATTACACATTACATAGTATATTGGTAATCCATCTTTAGAAAACTTATCTTCATACTCAGTAGTTATTATTGGCATATCATCAGTATGTAGATCTAAACTAACTTTCTCTAAAGTATAACCTGCTTTACTAAAACTAACTAATGAATATTGAAATAAATCTCTATTATCAGTTCTCATTTCTATTATTTTACTAGACTTAAATATATCTTCATATTTTTCTAAAAACACCCTACTAGATAGTCTTCTCAAATGATGTCTATTTTTAGGCCATGGATCTGAGAAATTTAAGTATATCCTATCTATCTCTTTAGAAAAGATATCATTAATATTCAAAGCATCCCATCTAATCATTACTAAATTATCTAATCCATCTGGTATTTTTTGTAATCCTTTAGCAATAACACTATCATACTTTTCTATACCTATAAAATTGATATTAGAATAATTTATCGCATTATCTATTATAAATTTACCTTTACCCATACCTATTTCTATATAGATTGGATTATCATTATTAAATAATTCTTTCCATTTACCTTTGTAATCACATGGATTCTTAACTAAATAACTAGAATTATCCATTATTTCTTTCTTATTTTTAACATTTCTAAGACGCATAAAATCACCTATTTCTTATTTTATCATAAAATACACTGAAAGAGTGATATTATGAATAATTTTCCAATACCTTTTCCACCTATTAATACTAATAATAATTATTTTTTTAATGTAATTGAAGAAATAAATAAACTAAATGAAAGAATAACTAAATTAGAAGAAAAGATAAATAAAGAAGAAAAAGACTACCTAAAAAAAGATGATAATTACTATATGATATAAAAATGTAGAAAATCTACATTTTTTAGTTGATAAGATTAATTTTTTTCTAATAATATATTGAGAAGTAGTTTGATGATGTTTTTCTTTCTTATATTTTATCAGGGTTTGGTAATTTATTTGAAGGAGGTGATTATTATGAGAGAACGCGAAAAGCTATTATTTCTAATAATTATCTTATTACTAACTGTAGTTATACTATTAGTCAGATAATAAAAAACATCTGAAAAGAGTTTTTCAGATGCAATTCGAAAGAAAAGTGTCTCAAGAACCAGACTTACTTCTCTATATTCATTGTATTATATTTATTCACATTTGTAAATAGTATACCAAGTTTTCATATATTTATGGTATACTAATAAAGAAGGTGATATAAATGTATAAACTAGTAACACTAGAAAAAGAAGAATATGAAAATTTCACAAAAAACCATATAAAATCACACTTCCTACATAGTTACGCTTGGGGAGAAGTAAGTAAAGTAAGAGGTCAAATACCACATTACTTAGGCGTTAAAGAAAATAATAAAATTGTCGCAACTGCTCTTCTATTAGAAAAGAAACTACTACTAGGATATACTTACTTTTATATACCTAGAGGATTTGTATTAGACTATGATAATGAAAAATTAATAAAATTCTTTTCAAAAGAAATAGCTAAGTATACAAAAAAATATAAATCATTATATTTTTTAATAGATCCAGATATCAAACTACACACAATAGATAAAGATGCTAAAAAAATAGATGGAGAAGATAATTATAAATTAGTAGAATACTTAAAAAGTATTGGATATAAACATAAAAAATTAAATTATTTCTTTGAAGGAAATCAACCTAGGTTTACTTTTAGAGTTAATACTAAATTAGATGAAGAAGAAATTAGAAAAAATTATTCAAAAAGTGTTAGACGTTGGATAAAAACAGCAGATAAGTTCAAGGTAGATGCTTACACAGGTAAAAAAGATGAATTAAATGAATTTATAAGACTTATGAAAATGACTGAAAAAAGGCAAGGATTTTTCTCTCATAATTATGATTTTTATCCAAAACTATATGACATATTAGAAAAAGAAAATATGATTTATTTATTACTAGCTAAAGTAAATATAAATAATGTTTTAGAAGAATTAAATAAAGAACTAAATGAAGATCCATCTAGAAAAGAAAAACTAGAAGGATTAATTAATCATTATACAGAATTAAAGAAAAATGGAGAAGTTCAAGTAGTTAGTAGTTATATAAATATTGAATATGGTAATAAAAGTTGGTACCTTTATGGAGCTAATGATATGGACTTTAAAGATTGCTTCGCAAATTATAAATTATTTGATTATCAAATTATGTTAGCACATAACCTAGGCAAAGACTTATTAGATGAATTCGGTACTGTAGGACGCCCTAATTCTAAAAAGAGTGGTGCATCACTTCATGAGTTTAAACAAAAATTTGGTGGAGAATACACAGAGTTCATTGGAGAATTCATGTATATCACAAATAAACCAATTTATACTATATTTAGTATATTAATACCAATAAAAAGAAAAATTTCTAAATTTATTAATCATACAAAAGTAAAACATAATAAAGGAGAATAAATATGGAATTAAAAGAAATAACAGAAGAACAATTTAAAAAGATAGCCGACAAAAGCCCACAAATAACTTTCCATCAAACTAAAGAATGGGGTCATTTAAAAAAGACTAATGGTTGGGATAGTTTCTATGTATCTTTAGAGGATAAAGGAAAAAGTAAAGCCTGTGCTCTACTTTTAGCTAAAAAAATACCAATTATTAATAAAATAATGTTTTATTCACCACGTGGATTTTTAATTGATTATAATGATTATGATTTATTAAAAGAATTCACAGATAAAATTAGAGAATGGGCTAAAAGTAAAAATGCTATATTTGTAAAAATCGATCCATATGTAGAATATCAGGAACGTGATAATGATGGTAACGTTGTAGAAAATGGATATAACAATAAAAAAGCCAATGAAAATCTTAAAAAATTAGGATATAAATTCCATGGATTTAACTTAATGCAAGATACTCTTCAACCAAGATGGATGCATGTAATAGAAATAAATGGAAGAACTGAAGAAGAAGTACAAAAAGATATGGAATCTAAAACAAGACAAATACTTCGTAAGAATGAAAAGAGTTGTATCACAACTAGAGAAATCACAAGAGATGAACTACCAATATTTAAATCTATTATGGAACATACTGGAGATAGAAGAGACTTTATAGATAGACCACTATCATATTATGAAGCTATGTGGGATTCTCTTCATGATTCTGGTATTTTAAAAATCTTAATCGGAGAAATAAACTTTAATAAATATTTAGAAAATACTAAAAAAGAACTAGAAGATGTAGAAAAATCACTTAAAGATAGAATTTATAAACATGATAATAATCTACTTCAAATGAATGAGAAGAAATATACTTCTTCTAACAAACAAGATGAAGATTCTATAGAAAGATTAAATAAGCAAATAGATAAGATAAAAGAATATAAAAAAGAATATGGAGATACTAAAGTATTAGGTACTATCCTATTCCTAATCTATGGTGATGAAGTATTATCACTATTTGGAGGAACAGATGATAACTTAATGCAATTCCAATCAGCTTATTCTGTTCACTATGCTGGAGTTAAATACGCAATAGATAATCACTATAAAAGATATAATTTCTATGGTATCACAGGAGACTTTAGAAAAGAAAATCCATTATATGGATTATATCTATTCAAAAAATCTTTTGGTGGTCATGTAGTAGAACTAATTGGTGAATACGATTTAGTAGTATCAAAATTCTGGTATAGAATATATAAACTAGCTTTTGGTACATATCATGGTATTAAAAAAATAGGTAAAAATTAAAAGAAGCTTTTGCTTCTTTTTTTAGTTAGTCTTATATTTAATTGAACCTATGATACTATCCACATAACCTTTGCAAATTCCTTTTTCAGGATTATAATCAGAAGCTGATAATGTATAATAATTTACCCTATTATATCCATCATAATATCCATCAGGATTATCATAAGATTTTCCTATTGTAGCATAAACATAAATTTTTTTTGAATCATTTGCTGCATCAACATTATATACCCACTCATGTCCATCTATTAATGTTGTAGTAGTTTTATTATAGAAATAAACTGCCTTATCTGAGCCAATATTACCACCAATTTCTTCATCAACGATTCTTTTAAGACTATCTGGTTTAGTACACCATTTACATACATTTATAGTAATATAACATCTATTGTTTCTATCATGTAATACTACTGATCCATTAGATTCACTTTGAACTTTGCGTAAGCCTGAAGGAATCTTATATGTAAATTCTTCAATATTATCAACTGTTTTATCTCCACCCAAACTACATCCTGTTACAACGAAACATACTACAAATAGTAATAAAATTATTAGAATCTTACTTTTCATTTTACCTCTCCTTTAGTATAAAATAGCATATTTATAAAAATAATACAATACCCAAAACTACAAAAAAAGAAACAAATGCTTCTTTTTTTATTCATCAATAAACTCAATATTTTTATCAACATCATTGCTTACATTTCTCATTCTAATTCCATTTATAACCACTACTATAGAAGCAATTATAATATATAAGTAGAATGATACAAATCTATATATTAACATAGCTCCATTTAATAATAATTTACCAAATACTTGTCCATATATCTTTAAGAATAATGTTTCGCTAACACCAATTGCTCCTGGTAGAGGCAGGCTACTTACTGTTATAAATAATACTGATTGGATAGATAATATTTTTAAATAACTATAAGTATTTAGTCCAAATGCCCTATATATAAAATATGGTATTGAATGATATATTAATATTTGTACTGTAACTCTTAAAATTGATTTAATAAATTCACCTTTATGTTTCTTTATAAAGATAGCACTATCATTATATTGATTTAATCCATCTTTAATTTTATCAATTTTCTTTTCTGCATTTCTAACTTTAATAAACTTAATAAATCTTATTAATCCATTAATTAGTTTAGTAGTAATTTTCTTAGAAAAAACTCCTATTAACATAAATGTTAAGGCAATAGTATTTAAACTTAATCCTAATAAATAAAACCAAATCATACCATCTTTTAACATATCAAAGTTAAGTATTGCACAAACTATTGAAACTAATATAGTACTAATTTGAAAACCACATAATTGAAGTAACATTGCCATAGTACCATTACTTACTTTAATTTTTTCTTTATTCATATAATATACTTCAACAGGTTGTCCTCCAGTAGCAGCTGGAGTAATAGCACTAAAGAAAAAACCTATCCAAGTGAACTTCAATGCTTTTAATATAGATATTTTTCTCTCTCCTAAAGCAACTAATACACTTCTAACATTATATGCCTCCATAATATATGTTAGAAACATAAGAAAAGCCCCTATTAATACATATATTATATTAACACTCTGAATAGTTTTAATTAATTCATTTATATCTTGATCTTTAAATATAAACCAAAAAGTAAATACAATTAATAAAACAAAGAATATTAGATTTCTAATTCTTAATAGTAGATTTTCTTTTAATCAACATATCTTTATACTTCTGCATAACTACCTCCTTGATATTAAATTACCAATAGATTTAAATATATTTTTACCAAAAACTTTATTTGTTAATTTAGATAAATGTCCATATAAGAAATATATAATTATACCTGTAATAGTATAAATAAATATAATTAATAAATTCATAATTCTATTAGTAGAAGTTATTGGTATAAATAGTTTAAATATAAATAGTACTAATATCATTAAAAATGAAGCACACATTATATTAACAAAATTATTTACGACTTCTTCAAAATTTATTCTGTATTTTTTTCTCAATACAACTAAACAAATAATTATAGATACTAAATACCCAATAATAGATGCAGTTATTGTACCATAATATGCTGGTAAACTAAGATTACTAAAAGCTTTTAATAAATATGTATTTAAAAGTATTTTTAATATAACACCACTAATTAAGCTTATCATAACTATTCTCTTATCTTTTAAAGTTTGAATAATAATAATTAAAGAAGTAAATAATCCTATAAAGAATCCTACAAATATATAGAATGAAAGTACACTAGATCCATATAAACTATTTCCATAGAATAATGTCCATATTGGTTTAGCTAAAAAACTAATTCCAAAGGTCATAGGTATAGTTAAAAATAAAAGTACGCTTAATGCTTGATTAATTTTCTTTTCTATTTCTTTATGTTCTTTTTTAATTATACTTTGAGTTAAATTAGGAATTAAACTAACTACTACTCCAGTAGATATAGAAAGAACTATCATATTAAACTTATTAGCCCAAGTAGATAACATAGAATAAATTACTTCTGCATCAACTGCAGAAAACTTAGCATAATTTACTAATCCCTTTACTACAGTAAACATATCAACATAATTATATAATGCTTTAAAAACATCTATCATAATAAATGGTATTGCATAAAATATTATTTTTTTTAATATAGTTTTATCAGTAATTTTTACTTCATTAACTTTACGTATTTTTTCATTAAATACTTTTCTATTTTTAATCCATTTTTCCAATAAATAAATATATGAAATAATAGCTCCAACAGTAGCTCCTAATAAAGCAATACCTACTGCATTAGTTAAATCTAATTTAAATACTTTAATAGATAAATAACTTCCTAAAATAATTATTAATACACGTACTATTTGTTCTAAAACTTGAGATACTGAAGGAGGAGTAAATAATCTATGCCCTTCAAAATAACCTCTATAAATACTTAAAGTAGGTACTATTAAAATAGCAGTTCCTATTACTCTTATAACAAAAGTAACATCCTTTATAGAATTACCTCCTACTACATTACCTAATACTGCATGAGCAAGTAATGGCGCTGTAATAAGAATAATTATAAAAGATATAAAGCCAAGTAATAAAGCTATTTTTCTACCAATTATAAATACACGTCTTTTAGCATTATAATAACCCATTGTTTGATATTCACTTACTAACTTAGAAATAGCTAAAGGAACACCAGCTGAAGCTAAAGATACAAATAAAGTATAAATTGTATAAGCATATCCATATAAAGCTCCACCCTCATCACCTATTATTGCATGAAATGGTATAACATATAAAATACCTAAAATCTTCGCAATAACAATGCCTAATGTTGTAATTAAAGCTCCATTAATAAAACCACTTTTCTTCATTGTTACATCTTTCATATTCATCACTAATATTATTATAACAAAAAAACTAAGTTTTTTTAACTTAGTTTTATTTTGTCTTACTATCTTCTTTCTCTAAAGAGTTAGATGTACTATCATCTAACATATCTTTTAATTCATCTTCTTTAGATACAAAACTAACACTTTTTATAATATCCTTATGACGTTCAGTAAACGTTTTTAAACCAAACCATCTATCAATTTTTCCAGTATCGACTACAACTTTTATATCTAATGGTTGAGTAGCTTTAATAGATGAATATCTTAAATTAGTTGCATTAATCTTAATAGTTTTAATATTCTCATCACACGTAACAGCAACCTCATCTTGAGGTCTAATAAAAGTAAAATCTAATGTATCAGTATCACCTTTATATCCATCAACTACAGCATAACCTACTGATTCCTGATGTGATAACTCAGAAGATGATAGATTTGGATCATAATGATCTACTACATGATGAGTAGGCCAATCCAAATAATATGTAACACCATCTCTAGTTACCATATCTGGTCCAGACTTACCAATATCCCAACCATTATATAATCTTGAATTTCTTTCCTTCTTATAAGAACTAATTTCTTTTTTTCGTTCTTTTTTTGCTTTATTAAACATACACTCACCTATAATAAAAATACCATTATAAAAATCATTATGCAATATAACATGATTAAACTTTACAATATATTTACATATTTATTTCTCTATATAAATAATCATCCCTGAAAAACAAAATACTTGTTCTTCTCCAAATATACAAGAACTAACTTGATATTTAATATCAATAACCTCTATATTACTATTATTAATAAAATCATTAATATCTTCTTCTAAATCAATCTCATCTTCATAATCAAATATTTTTACTTTCATATTATCACCAATAAAAGTATAAATATTTTTATCCACAAAAATTGTTGAAAAAACTATTTTTTATACTGATAATTATTACTATGTTCACTATACTTACAAGTAAATATATGTTCACTAGTTACTAATGTATATTCATCTTCTTTAATTTCAATATATTCAAAAGCAAATTTAAAGTAAGATGGAATTATATAATCTTTAGGATCTCCTCCACTATAATAATAATCTAATGCATGAATTTTTCTTACTCTAACTAATTCATCTTGTGTAAGTCTTCTATTCTTACCACATATAGTCTTTCTAGGCTTTCTCTCATATACTGCATCAGGTGTAGCTGTAGAGATATCCCACATTCTATTTAAATTTTTACCTTCACGTTTAGTAATCATTAATAATGGATAATGACCAAAATCTGTAGTAAATGGTTGTTTACATCCCGGCCTATAATATGGAACTTCTTGTAATAATTGCTCTTTTCCATCATATAAATGTCTAAATTCTTCAAAATCATCATTATATGTATCTACAAATTGTGAAAATAATTGTTCGTCAACCATTTCAAAATTATTATCATATCTGCTTGACTCTAAAATTCCAGATTTATTTACTACTACAAAGTCTATTGGACAATTACTATCAGTAGTAAGTTCAATTATTTTATTACCAAATATTTTAACTAATTCAACTATCTTATCTTCTCTTTGTCTTTGTTCCAAGGAATTAATTCCATAATCACATTCAATACTTCTTAAACCATTAATTAATAAACAGTTATTTCTAGTATGAGCAGTAAATCTACCACACATTTTACCATTTTCATTAAAGTATACAACCATACCATTTTTATTAAGTAATGAATAGAATAAATAATCATTATCATTAGCACATATTTTAAAACATGTATTTGAATCTATTCCAGATGTTAATACTTTAGAATCATTATTATTATATCTATTTAATGTAATATTATCATAAGTAATAGGTTCAAAATAAGGAATAGCACTCTTATTAACAAGTTCTGCTCTTACCATTAAATCATCCGCTTTTTTAAGTCTTAATAATATTGATTCCGATGTATTTTTACCTTGTAAAAATTGAAAGTTATAAACTATTTTTTCAGCTACTTCTTCTCCAATTAAAGCCAAAGTAAAATCATCTAAATATCTACCTAATTCAGCTTTCTTAATAATACAAGATAATCTATTAATAGTACAATCATCTAATAAATTACCTTTAAATATATTTTGATAATTATTAACTATATCAGATAATAAACTAATATCTTCTCCACCACATATAAAGCAAGCTATTAATCCTTCATCTATTAATAATTTTTTAAGTTTAATTAAACTATTATCATCAAAAGTTAAATTACTAATAGCATCTGTATTAATACTCTTAATAAATTTTTCATATACCTCAAAATTAGTTAAATAACTATAATTAATCAATTCATAGTTATCATCAGTAAATAATACTGATCCATCTAAATTATCTTCTTCTATCTTATCTAGATATTGAGCACTCGCATAGAAATATTTATATATTGTATTATGCAATTTTTGATATTTTTCATTTTCTTTATAAATACTTTTATATTCTCTTTCTTCTAAAAAATCTAATGCTTTATCTGAATTAAATTTAAATTTATTATCATCTATAACTAATACTGCGTTAGCTTCTCTAAATATTGGTTTTATAGTATGAAGTAATCTTAAATCACTATTACTAAATTCAAAATATAATTCCTTTAATTTATTTTTATCTTCCTCATGTAAGAATTGATTTAATAAATCTATTTGTTCAACAGTAAAATGTTTATTGAATTCATCTAAAAAGTTTGCATTTAATCTATTAAAAGATCTAGTTGCAGCTAATAAACTCATATCATAACCTGTAGATATTTTTAATTTTTTATAATTATCTACTTCATTATTATAAATAACATTACTTATTAATTCTTCTATTTCTTCTGTTTCTAATAAAACTCCAAATTCTTTATATACTAAAGTTCTAATACCATTTCTTATCTTAGAGTTTTCTATTAACATATCTAATATTTCTTCTGTTTCATTATCTGCAATACGACTATTCTTTTGAGTACAAGTAAAATACTTTTTAATATCATCTATATTAGCTTCTATATATGTTTTTATATAATACTCTTTAGCTTTACCATTATATTCTTTTACTAAAGATTTAATATTACTAGAAGCCTCAGATAAAGCAATAATATCATCTTTTAAATAAGCTTTTTTATATTTAATAATTAAAGATTTAATATAATTGATATCTTTCTTTGTTATCACAGATACTTCTTTTAAATCTTCACTAAATATTTTAATAGCTTCTTCAGCTGTATAATATTTCAAATAATCCATTATCTTATATGATAAGTTTTGGTATGAATCTAAATTAGCATTTTGATAATTTTCCCAAGCTATCTCTGCTTTGTAACGTAAATAAGCTTTATATGACTTAATTGAAAGTATAGAAGGTGATCTTAATAATTCTTGTAAAGTCTTCTTATCTTTATCACTTATATCATTTCTACTATCTATTAAAAATGAAGTAATACTAGCAAATGCACGTCTAGCTTTCTCAGCCATTACAAATTCTATTTCATTGTCACTATCAAAATCACTGACATTGTCAGCTTCAAGTACTATATTATTAAATTCATCATTAATATTACTCATGATAGTCACACCCCTTTAATTGCGCTATATTATAACACAAACACGCTTAAAAGTCAAAAAATAAGGAGAAAATCCCCTTATTTTATAACAATATTTACTATTTTTCCTTTAATTACTATTACTTTAACTATTTCATGTCCTTCAATATGTTTCTTAACATTATCATTTTCCATAGCTTTTTCTTTAATAGAATTATCATCATCTTCTACGTGTACTTCAATAGTACCACGTACTTTTCCATTAACTTGAACAGCTATTTCTTTAACAGATTCAATTGTCTTTTCTTCATCATATTTAGGCCATTCAGATTCACATATTGGTTTATATCCAATTTGTTCATTTAACTCTTCAGTTATATGAGGAGCAATTGGATTTAATAATTGAAGTAACAAATGATAATCATCTTTAGTAATAGATTCTAAGTCATCATATGCATTAGTTAAAATCATTAAACTAGATATTGCAGTATTATAACCCATATGAGTTAAATCATACTCAATCTTTTTAATTGTTTTATTTTGAAGAACTTCTAAACTTTCAGTAAAGCCAGGCTTTTCATTAACTTTATCTATTAATCTAGCTACTTTATCCAAAAATCTCTTACAACCTTTTAATGAATCAGTACTCCATGGAGCATCCATTTGATAATCTCCCATAAACATTTCATAAGTACGAAGTGTATCAGCACCAAATTCATTAACTATGTCATCAGGATTAATTACATTTCCTTTTGATTTAGACATTTTAACATTATCACTACCAAGTACCATACCATGACTTACTCTTGTCCAAATCATTTCTTTATGTGGAACAAGACCTATATTATATAAAAATTGTACCCAGAATCTTGCATAAAGTAAGTGTCTTGCAGTATGTTCCATACCACCATTATACCAATCTACTCTATTCCAGTATTTCATTGCATCCATTGAAGCAAACTCTTTATCATTATGAGGATCCATAAATCTTAAGAAATACCAAGATGAACCTGCCCAGTTAGGCATAGTATCTGTCTCACGTTTCGCATCTCCACCACATTTAGGACATTTACAATTAACCCAATCAGTGATGTTAGCAAGTGGACTTTCACCATCTTCAGTAGGTTCGTATTCTGCAACATCTGGTAATAATAATGGCAAGTCTTCTTCATTCATTGGAACCCATCCACACTTAGGACAATTAATCATTGGAATTGGTTCTCCCCAGAATCTTTGTCTAGAGAATATCCAATCTCTCATTTTATAATTATTAACTCGTCTACCATATCCTTTTTCTACTAACATATCAGATATCTTTTCACGAGCAACATCTACTGTCATACCATTGAACTCTTCTGAATTAATCATCTTATAGTCATGACCCATATATTCAGTCTTTTCAATAGCATGTTCACTTATATCTCCACAATCAATTACTTGAATTATTTCAAGATTATGTTCTTTTGCATATTCAAAGTCTCTTTGATCATGACTTGGAACTGCCATAACAGCACCAGTACCATAATCACCTAATACAAAGTCTCCTAAGAATATAGGAACTTCTTTACCATTAACTGGGTTAATAGCTTTAATACCTTTAACTTCTACTCCTGTTTTGCCTTTATTAAGTTCAGTTCTATCCATTGCTGATTTCATAGAAGTTTCTTTAATATAAGCATTAACTTCATCAACATTTTCTACTCTAGGCATTAATTCCTTAATTAATTTACCATCAGGTGCTATAACAAAGAATGTAATACCATAGATAGTTTCAGGACATGTAGTAAATATACTAAATTTACCTCCACCAACTATATCAACATCTACTTCAACACCTGTAGATTTACCAATCCAATTTATTTGACCTAATTTAACTCTATCAGCAAAGTTAGTATCATCTAATCCCTTTAATAAATCCTCAGAATAATCACTCATTCTAAGCATCCATTGACTTTTTTCTTTTTGTTCTACTGGACTACCACATCTTTCACATACTCCACCAGCAGCATCTTCATTACTTAAAACACTCTTACAAGTAGGACACCAGTTAACTGGAATAGTATCCTTATAAGCCATACCATGTTTAAAGAATTGTAAGAATTGCCATTGAGTCCATTTGTAATACTCAGGATCAGTAGTTGAAAATTCTCTATCCCAATCAAATGAAAATCCTATTGATTTCATTTGCCCTTTAAATGTAGCTATATTTTCTTTAACTGCTTCTCTTGGATGAATATGATTCTTTATCGCATATTGCTCAGCTGGGGCACCAAAAGCATCCCAACCCATTGGATATAAAACATTATATCCTTGCATTCTCATCATTCTAGCTAAAGCATCTTGTGCTGTATAACTTCTAACATGACCTACATGAAGTCCTGCACCACTTGGATATGGAAACTCTACCAATATATAATAAGGTTTCTTATCTCCCCCATTTTCTGCTTTAAATGATTTATGTTCATCCCAATACTTTTGCCATTTACTTTCTATTTCTTTTTGATTCATTTTTAATCATTCCTTTCCTTTTATAACCTAAATAAACTAAATGATAACTTGTAATTATAGTTACCAATGTAGCAATAAATCCTACTATAATTTCTACTAAAAAATTATCAAATAATAATATCAATGTAACAACTAATGCTATATCTAAAGATGATACTAAAGATATTATTCTAAGTAATTTATTATAATTAACTTTCTTTAAATCTAAATTATATTTACCAACTAAATAAGTAACCTCAAATGGTTCTTTCTTTTTCTTTTTACTCTTAGCCCTTCTAACTATAATTAATTGATAGAGTAAAAATACAAATATAAATGATAGTAAAAATAATATTAATTCTTGTATAACCTTACTCATAATACCTCCAAAATAAAAAGATGCTACCTAAAGGGCGAATTAATCGCGGTACCACCTTAATTTATAACTTAAAAATCTATAACGGAATTACCCAATTGCTCCAAAGACAAGTTCATAAATAATTAATATCTATTTTCACCAACCATAGACTCTCTAAAAATAATTTATTTATTACTACTTCTTTTTCATCACAAAATATATGTATATTATAATACAATTTAAAAATATTTCAAGTATTTATCATTTTTTATATTTTTCATAATTATTTTCATAATAATCAGTATAAATACTTGCTACTATTTGTTCAAAAACTGATAAATCAATAGTACTAATATCATAATCTTCTTCTGTTCCTAAATAAGATTTAATAATAGATTTTTTTAAATTATTACTAGATATAATGTTAACTTCTTTATTATCATTAACTTCATATAATACCCCTTCAGGATAATTACATAAAACTATCTTTTGTTTATCATTAAAATCTTTATAATTACCTTCTGGTTTACCCATTTCTATTAATACTTCTTCAAGCACATCATCATTATAAAAACTATTTCTTAAAAGTGCTATAATTGCACCTCTTTTAAACATAGGACTACCTTCAAACTTAGCTAAAAATTTCAAAGTATCCACTCCACCATTTTTAGCTAATCTAATCAAATAATCATAGTTATCTAATAACTTAACAGAAACTAAATCTAAATCAGATAAAGATACTCCTTCTATAGAATCTATCCAATTTTCAAACTCTCCTAGATAAAAGCATGATGAATTATATTTAGAAGCTAACTCTAATACTTCATTTCTATTAGAATCATCCAAATACTCTGATAAGAATATATCATTAAATTCACCAGAAAATGTTTTATATAACATAGAGTCATATAATTCAAATAAATTATCTAAATTAGCCTCAGATAAATTATTCATTAACATAGCATTTTTTAATTCTTCTAATCGTTTTATACGTATATCTTCCATATAAACCTCCTAAAATTCATTAATATATTCTAATAATTTCAAGAATAAATTAACATGTTCTTTAGATAATCCCTTTTTCTTCAATTTACGAAGTTCAATTCTTTTTTTATTTATTGGTAATTCACCAAATATTATAGAAGCTATCTCTTCCTTTAAATAAGTATTAATCTTTAAATCCATCAATATACTATCTATATCATCATTAATAAGTCTTACTGCATCTATTTCAATATCTTTACCTTTACAGTTTATAGTTAATTGTCCTATAGTTGGAACATTCTTAACTTCAACTATAAAGTCATTACCATCTACATAGTTTTCTGACTCTAATTTATCAGCATTAAAATATACTGTAACATTTTCTGCTTGTTTAGTATTTCTAAATACCATTTTATAATTACGCTTTTCAGGTGCAATTCCACTTTTACCATCAATAGATCTAATTATTACAGTATAGTTATTTCTCAAATAGTTATAATCTATTGAAGTTTTTAAGAAATAGCCTTGTTTATATAATGAAGTTATTCCATCATCTTCATATAAAGTATATGTATTACTTGCTCCCGGGAATATTTGAATTTCCAAATCTGTTGGAAGTCCTATATTATTATAATCACTTCTATTAGAGAAAGGAATAATTGATCCAGAATGTGCAAATACTGGATAATCTTCTTCTTTAAAGAATGATACATATTTTTTATTACCAGGAAATTTCTTACCAGTAACTAAATCATACCAAGTACCATCAGGTACAAAGAATCTATGAACAGTACGGTTCATAACAGTATCTTTAGCTTCAAGTATTGGACATACTAAAAGTTGTGAACCTAAATAATATTGATTACGATATAATGAGTCATCATAAACCCACATATAATTATAATAGAAAGGTTGAATTAAAGGTGTTCCACTCTTTGTATAATTATAAGCTTCTGTATATAGATATGGTATTAATCTATGACGAAGTCTTAAATAATCTGTTGCAATACTTTCAGTTTTTGGATCCCATAACCATGGTTCTTTTTTATAATATTTACCACGTGCGCCATGAAATCTCAATATTGGACCAAATGTAGATAATTGAAGATATCTAAGATATAATTCACCATCTTCAATACCACCATGGTTACCACCAACATCATGACTCCACCAACTAACACCAATATTAGCGGCATTTAAATAAAGAAATGGTAATTCTTTTAATTTAGCCCAACTAATTTCTGAAGATCCACCATATAATACTGGATATCTATGAGGAGCACTTATTCCTCCACGAGAAAGAATCAAAGCTCTCTTATTATTATTTCTACCAGAATCTAAATACATATAATGGTCTAATGCCCATAATTTAGATATATCTCCATTACCATTAGAATCATTCCAAAAGAAATCTACTCCTAATGCCTCTAATGGATGTAAAAACATCTTAAATAATACATCCAATAATTTTGGATTTAATGGATCAAAACTAATAATTGTATTAGCTTTAGTTTGTAGATATTCTCTAGCTTGAGGATAATATTGCTCATGTGGATATATTCCATCAAGAGGATTAACACATAATCCTACACGAATACCTCTTTTATGTAAATCATTAATAGTTTCTGTAGGATTTTTAAATAATTCATTATTAAAAGTAAATCCTGTTTTTAAATTTTTAAATTCTGAAGTATTTCTTATATGCCAATCATGATCAAATAACAATACTGAAATTGGTATTTTCTTTCTTTCAAAGTTTCTTATTAACTCATGAACACTATCATCATCATAAACTTTATTTCTACTCCACCAATTACCTAACGCATATCTTGGTATTAATGCTGGAGCACCAGTTATTTTAAAATAATCAAATAATGCTTGTCTAAAGTCTCTATCATACATAAATACATAGATATCTAAATGATTAGGTATAGAATTAGCTAATGTCCCATCCTCCATAATAATTTTACTATTAGAATCATCTATAGAAGAAAAACCATCTAATGAATATAATCCCTTCTTTAAATTAGTAGGTATATCTACATCAACACCAACCATATTACCAAGCATATTTCTAACTTCGGGATGTCCATAGAACCAATCTTTTGCTCTATCTCTTTCTCGAGATAAAAGAGTAATCTTTAAATTTTTCATAGGATCAACTTTTGTTCCTACAAAAGGTTGACCTTTAATATATACTAATGAAAAATATTTAGTTGTAATCTCTAACATAGTAGCATCTTGACGCACAGAAAAATCCGCTAGCCCAACATTTCTCTTTTTAATAAGTTGAGTTGGTCTATCGTTAAATTGGCCATTAGGTGAAAACTCAAGTCTAACAACTCGTTCTGTAATAACAGAAATTCTATAGTTAGAACCTTGAATTATTGCTTTACTATCACTTTTAGCCTTTGTATAATCTACTTCAAATTGCTTTCCAAGTGGATACATACTAAACACCTTCTTATACTCTATTACCATAATATCATAATTATAGAAATAATTAAAGAAAAAAAATAGGAAATTACTTTCCTATTTATCTAAAAATACTGCATAATATTCTTCAAATGAAATATTATTTTCATGAATATATTTAGCAATTTCTCTACCTACATATCTATAATGCCATGGTTCCATTCTAAAACCAGTGATTGTCTCATATCTTTTTGTAAATCTTTCAATAAATCCATATTTATAAGCATTATCTTGCATCCATTTATATTCTTTAGAATTAGCAAATACATTAACACTAGTACTAGCTATATCAAAAGCAAGACCAGTTTGATGTTCTGAAAATCCAGGTTTAGCCACATATTTATCAACATAACTTTGACCATACCATTTTTTATAATATTCACCTATATCTACCTGATCAGAATAACTTCTATATGCAGAATTAATTAATAATCCATATCCTTCTTTTTTAGCAGCATCACTCATTTGCTTAAATGCATTAAATGCAATTCTACTACTTTTCATACCTTTTTCCTCAGCATATTCACTTGGTATAGTCATTAAATCAGTAGGTTCAAACTTTTCACTTAAATATCTATGTTTATTAACTAACATATCAATAGAAAACTTATCAACTAATATAGCATCTTCATAGTCTTCTTTATCCATATCTAAGTTAACACATAATACTGTTTCTTCTTCATCTTCTCCAGTTTCATCTTCATATTTTAAATATCTATCATAATTATCTAACTTAGCATAATCTATAGAGAAAAACTCTTCTAAATACCTTACTTTTTCTCTTTTTAAAAATCTCTTAACACTATCATTATCTCCATGACTAAATATAATATTAATTTCATTATATTTATAACCTACTTTTAAAGCCTTATTTATATTTTTAATTAAATCTTTATGATTAACATATTTTACTCTACGATAATTATCTAAATTATCTTCTATATAATCATCAGATTCAAAAGCTTTATTTAAAGTCTTATTTTCTCCAATAGACATAACATAATCTTTTTTAAAAGAAAATAAAATATTATTACTAGCTTTATTACTATAACCTAATTTATTTAAATCATTTATTTGCTTTAAATAAAACAAAAATATACCCAACAATAAACAAAGTATTACACCTAATATTTTTAATATTTTCAAAACACCAGGTTTAATCTTAAATTTAGCTTTTGTCTTAACCATACTATTACCTCTTTCTTAAAAGTAATATATAAAATTTAGTATCTATATCTTCACTATCATAATTTTATCACACATTTGAAAAAAATTATAGATTATGTTATTATTCCTACGAGGAGATATTATGTTTAAATATTCTAATACTAATAAAAGATATCATACACTAGACTATTACTATAAAAATAGATTTCATGAAAAGATATTTAAAGTAAGTCTTAATGCAGGTTTTACCTGTCCTAATATAGATGGAACTAAAGGATATGGTGGATGTATTTATTGCTCTGCATCCGGTAGTGGTGAATTTGCTGGTAATCCAAAAGATGAAATAAAAAAACAATTTGAAGAGATTAAAAATATCATGTTAAAAAAATGGCCTAAAGCAAAGTATATTGCCTACTTTCAAGCAAGAACTAATACTTATGCACCATTAGATAAATTAAAAGAAATATACGAAGAAGTCTTAACTTATAAAAATGTAATAGGAATAAATATCGCAACACGCCCAGACTCTATTACTGATGAATGCTTAGATTATTTAGAAGACTTAAATAAGAGAACATATTTAACTATAGAATTAGGACTACAATCTATAAAAGAAGAAACATCTATTCTTATAAATAGATGCCATACTCTTAAAGAATTCGAGGGTATGGTTAAAAAATTAAGAGAAAGAAATATAGATGTAATAGTTCATATTATTAATGGACTACCAAACGAAACTAAGATAGATATGTTAAATACAGTTAAATACTTAAATAAATTAGATATACAAGGAATAAAAATACATATGTTAAGTATTACCAAAAATACTAGATTAGAAAAATATTATGAAGAAAATCCATTTCATATATTAACGAAAGATGAATATATTGATATAGTAGTAGATGAATTAGAACTACTTAGACCTGAAATAGTAATACATAGAATTACTGGAGATCCCAAACTAGAAGACTTAATAGAACCAAAATGGTTAATAAAAAAATTCTGTGTACTAAATGATATAGATAAAGAAATGGTAAAAAGAGATACTTATCAAGGAAAAAAGATAACTAATAATTAGTTATCTTTTTCTACATCTATTTATTACACCAGTAGATTGATTTGTCATTTTCATTTCATTCTTATTATTACTATCCATCTCTATTTTAATGTTTGCAGTAGTTTCATTTCTATTTCCTTGAACATTATAAGTTTTAACTACTAATTCATATTCATTATGACCATTAGTCGTAGTAAAATGATTTACTTTATATGTTGCATTAATAACATCAGTTCTATTATTAGAATATGTATTAATATTATTTTCTTTAATATCAACATTTAATGTATTATTACAAATCCAACTACCTTGAATATCTTTAGATACATTCTTAAGTATTCCATTAACACCTGAAAAAACAAACATTATAAATAATACTATACCAATACCGATCAATAGAAAGACTCCTATAACAACAGGAATTACCCAATAATAATTTTTTCCCTTTTCTTCCATATATCCTCCAATATAACTATTATAAAATAAAAATTAAAAAAGCACCATAGGTGCTTTTATTATTTAGTAGAATTTTTATCTTCTTTAGTTAATGTTTCTTTTAATACTGTTCCAGCAGTTACTAATCCTTGTAAATCACTTGGAACAATAATCTTAGTGGCATTACCATTAGCTACATTAACCATAGCTTCATAGCTCTTTAATTTTAATACAGACTCATCCATCTTAGCATCCTTCAATAATTTCAATCCTTGTGCAGTAGCTTCTTGAATTTTTAAGATAGACTCAGCTTCTGCTTCTGCTTGTTTAATTTTAGCTTCTTTTTCTGCATCTGCTCTTAAAATAGTACTTTCTTTTTCACCTTCAGCGATTAAGATTGCAGCTTTCTTTTCACCTTCGGCTTTAAGGATAGCTTCACGTCTTTCACGTTCTGCTCTCATTTGTTTTTCCATAGATTCTTGAATATCTCTAGGAGGTAAAATATTTTTAACCTCTACACGATTAACTTTAACTCCCCATGGATCAGTTGCTTCATCTAAGATACTTCTCATTTTAGTATTGATAACATCTCTACTAGTTAATGTTTCATCTAACTCTAACTCACCAATTATATTACGTAGAGTTGTTGCAGTTAAATTTTCAATTGCATTAATTGGGTTTTCAACACCATATGAATAAAGTTTTGGATCAGTAATTTGAAAATAAACTACTGTATCAATTTGCATTGTAACATTATCCTTTGTAATAACTGGTTGTGGTGCGAAGTCTTTAACAATTTCCTTTAAACTAACTTTATTTGAAATTCTTTCAATAAAAGGAAATACATAATGCATACCAGTTTGCATAGTCCTATTATATGCACCAAGTCGCTCTACTACATAAGCCTTTGATTGTGGAATAATCTTTATTCCAGATATAAAAATTACTACTAAAATTATTAATATTATAATTCCTACCATATTATTTTTTCTCCTTTTCTACTACTAATTTTACTCCATCTATAGATAATACTTTAACTCTTTCTCCTACTTTAATTGCCTTATCACTAGATGCTGTCCAAGTATTTCCATAAACTTTTACTTCCCCATATTTGTTTTTTCCTATTCTCTTTGTAACTTCTCCTACTTTTCCTATTACTCTATCTGAATTAGTTGGGGTAACTTCAAATAGTTTAAACTTTTTAAACAATGGTTTTGTAATTAAAAGTGAAACTACACTAACTACAACAAAAACAATAGCTTGTATTAATATTGAATCTGTAAATACTGTAGTTATAATAGCAGCTACCGCTCCTATCGCAAACCATATAGTTACCAAGTTTACCGTAATTAATTCAATAAAAAGTAAAATTACAAATGCTATAAACCATCCTAAAACCATAACTTCACCTCACTTAAATTATATTCTATTTTATAGTCATTTATCAATAATATTCATGACATATTATCAACTCCCTTCATATAAGGGTAATAAAAAACAAGACCCTTACACATTGTAAAAGTCTTGTTCATATTTCTATTTTTCATCCGGAAATCAATTCGTCTTGACGAATGAAAAGCCATTCATTTGAATGGGAACTACTCCCTCTTAACTGCAATTATTATACCAAATTTTTACCATTTTGTCAATGAAATTTCCTCTTGTATAACCACCTATTATAAGGTATAATTATATACAAGGTAGGAGTTGTGCATATGGAATTAAGTAAAAGACAAACACGTATACTTTCATCAACACTTGCAGGAATCAGTATTTTTATGATTGGTAGTGGATTAGTGATGAATAGTAATTCTAAACCAATTATTCATACTAAATATACAGTTAATGTCGAAAAGAAAAAAATTGCTGAAGCTCAAGCCAAAACAGATGAAATTAAAGTAAAAGATATAGAAATAGAAATTAATAATCCATTAAGCGTTAATATAAAAGATTATTTAGAAGATACAGATAAATTAAAAGAAACTACAATTAAATCATTAAAACTAGATACATCTTTAGTTAATATTAACCAAGCAGGATCTTATAAATATACAATTACCTATGGAAAAAAGAAATATATTGGTAATATCAAAGTAAAAGAAAAAGAATTACCTAATGTAACTCTTACATTAAAAAGTATAAAATTAAAAACAAAAGAAGCTTTATCAAGTAATCCTCGTACATTTATTGAAGGAGATATTTCAGATGAAGTATATAATAACTTAACACTTGATATATCTAAAGTAGATACAGAAAATCAAGGTGATTATACTTATTATATTATATATAAAGGTGTAACATATCAAGGAAAAGTAGAAGTAAGAGATCCAGGACCAACAATAATAGCTCCTGAAACTACTACTACATGTCCAGATAATGCTAAATTAGATGGTACTACTTGTAAGTGTGATGATCCTAATAAAGAATATAATAAAGATGAAAAGAAATGTGTAGAAAAACAAAAAGAAGAAGTTACAGAGTAACTTCTTTTTTTTAACTTAAATTTATTATTTCATTATCTACTACATCTATTTTTTCATAATTAG
Source organism: uncultured Caryophanales bacterium (assembly GCA_946628045.1). The sequence continues at coordinate 21,053 of CAMOVZ010000004.1, read as the reverse complement.
GACTTTTTGCTAAACCAGGCATAGTTAATATATCACCTAAATATACTGTTACAAATCCTGCTCCTAAATATAATTGTATATCTTTAACTGTAACAGAAAAATCTTTAGGTACACCTATTTTATTTTTATCATCAGAGAACGAATATTGTGTCTTAGCAACACAAATCGGAAGATTAGCTATTTTATTTTTAGAAATTAAATCTAATTTTTTTAAAGCTTCTTCACTAAAATTAACTTCATTAGCACCATATATTTCCTTACAAACTTTATTAATCTTTGAAGTATAACTATCATCTAATTCATATAAATATTTAAAATTATTTTCTTTTTCTTCTAAAACTTTATTAGCCAAGTCAATTGATCCTTGTCCACCTAAATTATATGAATTACTAATAGTATAATTATATCCTTTTTCTATACAATGCTTTTCAAATAATTTTAACTCATCCATACTATCAGTAGCATATTGATTTAAACATACTACTACATTTACACCAAACTTAGTAAGATTCTCATAATGTTTATCTAAGTTAGCAAAACCTTTTTCTAACGCTTCGAAGTTCTCATCATAAATAGATCCACTACAACCACCATGATATTTTAAAGCCTTAATAGTAGCAACTAATACAACTTTATATGGAGTTAATCCACCTATTCTACATTTAATATCAAAGAACTTTTCAGCACCAAGTTCAGCACCAAAACCTGCTTCTGTAATTACGTAGTCAGCTAACTGCATAGCACTCTTAGTAGAAATTATACTACTACAACCATGCGCAATATTAGCAAAAGGCCCTCCATGAATAAATGCCGGATTATTTTCTAATGTTTGAACTACATTAGGTTTAAAAGCATCTTTTAATAATGCAATAAGTGATCCTTCTAGTTTTAAATCTCTAACATATATATATTCATCTTTACTGTTTATACCAATTACTATTCTACCAAGTCTTTCTCTTAAATCATCCAAAGAACTAGCTAAAGTAAACAAAGCCATTACTTCACTAGCAGCAGTTATAGTAAAACTTTCTTCTCTATCACCTATTTTAATTCTACGAAGAGATCTATCATTAACATCTAAACATCTTTTAAATAATACTTTTTGAATATCTAATTCATTACCAAAATATATATGATTATCAATAGCAGCACTTATTAAATTATTAGCAGAAGTAATCGCATGTATATCCCCAGTAAAATGAAGATTAATATCTTCCATAGGCACTACTTGTGCTAAACCTCCACCTGTCGCTCCACCTTTAAAACCAAACACAGGACCCATAGATGGTTCTCTTAAACATACAATACTTTTCTTTCCTAAACTACATAAAGCATCATCAAGCCCAATACTAACAGTAGTTTTACCTTCTCCATATGGAGTTGGAGAAATAGCAGTTACTAATATTAATTTAGAATTGTGATTATTATTATAATCTTTTAAATCTATTTTAGCTTTATATTCACCATAAATAGATATATCTTTATCATTAAGTCCAATATTTTTAACAACTTCAATTATAGGTTTTTTAATACATCTTTTAGAGATTTCTATATCATCCATAAAATCACCTCACATAGATTATAACACATATTACAATTTTTTTAATAAATATAAAACTTGTTTTTTCAAACCTATATTATACACGAAAAGCAAAAATTCACTAAATGAATTTTTATTTTTCATATATATTTTAATATAAATATTAAAAAAGTATGATTTGCACACAAAAAATATAAGTGATATTATCTGTCTCATTAAGAAAAAGAAGGAGGGATTTTTATAAAAAAAATAAATATTTTCTTAATATTAATAGCTTTATCATTTATATCAATAATGAATGTTAAAGCAGAAAGTGCAAGATTTTACGAGGCAGAATATATTGATAATATCTACATGAATAAATATGACTATAATAGTCACATTACATATTTTCAAAAAGCTAGATTCTTTAGAAAAACAAACACTAATGAATTTGCTTATTGTATAGAACCATTTAAAATATTTAATGAAAATTCTAATTATGAATCAACTATAAATCCTAATAGTCTAACAAACGAGCAAATAAATAGAATATCAAAAATAGCTCACTTTGGCTATGGATATAAAAATCATACTGAACCTAAATGGTATGCGATAACACAATTCATGATATGGCAAGCCTCATCTAATGGTGATTATTATTTTACTGATTCATTAAATGGTAATAGAATAAATATATTTCAAAATGAAATATATGAAATAAATAAACTTATAGAAGATTATGATAAATTACCTAGTATAAATAATAACTATACTATTGTCAGTGGTAATAGCTTAATAATTGAAACTGATTTAAACAATTTCAAAGTAACTGGCGAAAACCTAACACAAGAAAATAATAAATTAATAATAAATCCTACTAAAGAAGGAACATATACTTATAATCTAACTAAAGAAGATAATAATTATAATAAACCATATATATTCTATCAATCATCAAATAGTCAAGATTTAATAGAAACAGGTGATATTAAAAGTATTAATACTAGTTTTACTGTAGACGTTATTAAAACAGAAATAGAAATAACTAAAATAGATAAAGATACTAAATATATAATACCTAAAGGAGAAGCAAGCCTAGATGGAGCAATCTATTCATTATATGATGAAAATAATAATCTAATAAAAGATTTAGAAATAGTAAATAATCAAGCTATTATTAATAATATACTTTTAGGAAAATACTATTTAAAAGAAAAACAACCAGGTATAGGCTATTTATTAGATAATAATACATATGAAATAAATATAACTAAAGAAGATAGTAAACAAAAATTAATATTAGAAAACAAAGTAATAGAAAAAACTATTACTATAGAGAAAAAATATGGAGATACTAATATATTAAAAGGAGAAAAAAATATATCTTTTGATATATATAATAATAACTATGAAAAAATAAGTACTATTACCACAAATAGTTTAGGCATAGTAGAATTTACTTTACCATATGGTAAATATACATTAAAACAAATAAACACTACAAAAGGTTATAGTAAAGTAGATGATATTACTATTAAAGTAGATAATCAAGATAGTGAAATAATTGAATTAAAAGATCTAAAAATCGAAGTACCTAATACACATACTAATAACTATCTATTAATAGAAATAATTAAGCTACTATTATATCCATGGTAAAAAAATTATACATCATATTATTAATAATAATAGTATTAGGCACACCTTTATCTATAGTAAAAATAAATAATAATAAAATTAATAATAAATATGGATTGCTTATTATTAATAAAATAAATTTAAAAGAAGAATTATTTCCTATTAATAGTAATGAAAACACTATAGAACGTCATGTATCTATATTAAAACCATCTACCTATCCAGATCTAATGATCATCGCAGCCCATTCTGGAGAAGGACCTATTGCTTACTTCCAAGAATTAGATAAATTAGAATTAAATGATGAAATTACTTTAATTATTAAAAACAAAAAAAGAATATATAAAGTAATAGATATATGGGAAGAAAAGAAAAATGGTTATATAAATATTAATAAAGAAAATAATAATCAATTAATATTAACAACATGTAGTCCCCATAAAGATAATTATCAACTCGTAATCAATTGCATAGAAAAAGAGTCTATTTAGACTCTTTTAATTTATTTAATGCTTCTTTTAATTGATTATCATTTTCATCACAAGGATTTTCAAAATATGCATCATCAAGTTTAACTTCTACTGTAGGAGTAACTCCTAGTTTATTAATAAATTTACCTTTAGAAGTTAACCATGTCTCAGTAGTATATTTAATAGTAGTACCATTTTTCAATGTTTGAGTTTTTTGAACAGTACCTTTACCATAAGTAGTAGTACCTATAATATATACTTTTTTATAATTTTCTTTAAAACATGATGCTAGTATCTCAGAAGCAGAAGCACTACCACTATCTATTAATACAGCTATAGGATATTTTCTAACTTCATTAGAATATGAATATGCTTTTTCAACTTTTCCTTTTGATTTAATTTGATATAAAACTGTTTTACTATCAAAGAATAAACTTAATATTTGTTTTGTTTGTTGTAAGTGTCCACCCGGATTACTTCTAACATCAATTATCAAAGAATCAATTTTTTTATTTTCTAATGCTCTTAATGATTTATAAAATTGAGAATAAGTATTAGCTGCAAAAGAATCAATTCTAATATATCCAATGTTTTTTCCTTCATATTCGATTATTTTATCAGTAACACTAATTAAATCTACTACATCACGAACAACATCTACATTTAATTCCTCATCCCCACGTTTAATAGTAAGATTTACTTTAGTCCCTTTTTTACCCCTAATCATCTTAGCAAGTTCAGTACCAGTCTTACCTTTAACATCATCACCATTAACTTTGATGATGACATCTCCTTCTTTCAATCCAGATTTATTAGCAGGTGAATCTTCATACACTTCAATAATAGTAGTATATTCTTCCCCATTTTGAATTACTACACCAATACCAGTAAATGATCCTTCTATAGATTCATTAAATTCATCAGCTACATCACCACTCATATAATTTGAATAAGGATCACCCAATGATTCAACCATACCTTTAATAGCCGCATCACTTACTTTACTCTTATCTAGTTTGCCATAATAATTATTAACTAACGTATTATATGTAGAAACTATTTCTTTTAAATTAGAATCTTTAGTTGTATCATTCTTACTATAATTAATAAAATATCCTACAATAACTCCAAATAATATAGATATTAGTATAATTAATATAACTTCTAAAATAGAAAAAGAGCCTGTATCTTTACCATTAATTTGTTTAGATATAGTCTTTTTTATATCCTTAAAAAAACTATTTTTTTTCTTTTTCTTAGTATTCTTCTTTTTCTTAACATCTTTTTTCATAATATCATCATCCCATAACTATAATATCATAAATTAGAAGAAAAAAGAACTAATTTAAAATAGTTCTAATTGCTTCTTCTCCTTCAACATACTCAATTACTTTATTTTTAGATACTTTAATAAGAGTAGGTCCATTAATTTTAAATTCACTTACCTTACTTGGAGATTTATTACTTTCTCCATCAGTAACATACTTCTTATTAAAACCATTACTCATATTTACCTTGTATAAAGAAATTGATTTAGTATATTTCTTTATGATTTCATCATAAGTAGCACTATTAGTATCATCATAATATACTACATAATAATCATCTTTACTCATAGATAAACTTCTACCTACAATTATTTCTTCTCTAGATATTTCTACTTCTTTCTTTTCTTCTTTTACTTCATCACTATTTTTACCAGTAATATATAATGTTAATCCATAAAAAGCTAATATAAATAATAATACTCCTCCAGCTATAAATAATTTATCTACTAAATTTGTATCATTACTAACTACCTCTTCTATTCTTTTACTCTCTTCTCTTCTTTTTGTCTTCTTCTTATTTGCCATATATTTCACCCATATTAATTATAGCAAAATTATTTAATAGAAACAATACCACCTATACTTTGAGCTACTTCAATAAGTTCAGATTGACTCATCACATCACTTACTAAATAATAATCTATTCCATCACTACTCCATGATAAAGAATTCTCACTCATTACTCCTAAAGTATCCATAACTAAATAAGGCTCACCTACAGTAGGAATAACAGTAAATTCATTAAATACATCACTATTCTCCTCAACAAGTAAAAACGATTTATCCCCATCATAATCCATTATTACTCGTTCTCCATTTTCTTTCTTTATCTTATCCTCATTCACCAATTTAGTATTTTCTGGTACATATAAAGGATAAATAATATCATCTATACCACTAGTTTCCTTAACATCAGTTTTATCTTCATTATCAATAATAGTATCTAAACTAAATTCATTCTTTTTAAACTTATAATCATAATCTATTCTATCAAATTCCATAGTCATAGCATCAATACCATCACTATCATAAACTATAACCTTTTCAAATGTCTTATCACTACCTAATACTATCTTTTGATTAGATAACTTGTTGTTGCTAATGTATTTAACAGAACTTTTTATTATATATTTATTATCTTTTTTAATTAATTCACTATTTTTATCATTTTTAATATCATTGACTAACGCATCTAATAAATATATCTGCGAATTATTATATGGCCAATCACTTTGAAACTTAAAACTCTTATTTAATGCTGGAGTAAGCACATAAACTCCATCATTATTTTTCAATATTACCTGTGTATGATCATTATTTTTATTAGTAAGAATTACTTTATAATTATCATTCTTTTTATATACATCTACATCATAATCATAATTCTCATCATTATTGATAACATTCAAACTACCACTTAATTTATAACCATTTTTTATTTTTTTATCTAATCCATTAACAATACTATTTTTATCATCCCTAACACAACCTGTAACTACTAATAAACAAACTAATAAAATAAATACAATTCGTTTCATATTCCACCTCATACTAAAGAATATGAATTAAAAAAAGATTTATTCACAAAAAAAGAAGATTACTCTTCTTTTATTCACTCATATCCACAACATATGGATTAGTCATAGATCCATCTCCATCAGAATACTTAGTACCTTTAACAAGTGAGATTGCTGGACGAACCATCATTTGCTGAGATACAACAGATCTTTCTTTGACACTATAATCGTCTGTTATTCCAGTAGGATTAACAAAATTTTCTAAAGCAACTTCACGATAAAATGAATGTGGAGTAGCAGTCCAATATCTTTTTTTTGAAGAACGCATTATTGGTTCGTTAAGCAAATCAAGTTCATTTTTTGTAATTAAACCTATACTATATTTTAATTTAGCTTTTTCATTATTCAAACTAAATGAATCTGTAATATTACTGCATTTCAAATTAGCATTAGGCGAATCAAAAAGTATATCAGCACTTGTATCTCCACCATTAGCTATCCATCCATTTGATGAAGCACTTTGACTTCTATCATTACAATATATTGTATCGTCCAACTTTTCTTCATATACTGTATTTTTCAATTTTTTTTCATACCATTCATCTATTTTTGTCTTTATGACTGAATCAATTTGGTTTACATCATCATCATATAACATTTCATTTAGCGCATCTTCTATACTTTTACCATCAGAAAGTTCTACATAGAATAAAGGATAACTACCACCACTTGAAAAAGAATAAAAAATATAATATAATTTTTCACATTCTCCATTTAAATTAAAACAAGTATAATGATGTTTATTTAACGATTCTAAATTAGTTGAAACAGATAAATCACTTAATACAACTTTATCATTACCCAAAGTATATTTATTTCCATCATAAGTAAAATCTTTAGATATTGAATAAACAGGGTATACATATTTGAAATCATATTTAGATACATCTGATATATAACGCATACCACTACAAGTATCATTTTCAGCCAAAAAACATAAAAATTTATTTTTCATATCATTATAATACAATGGATAATCACTCACATTTATTGTTGTAGCATCATATATTGTATATGTTCCATCACTATTATTTATAGCACGATCTCCATATGTATATGTATAATGATCATTATCATATCCATAATGTACACCTTTATAATAGTATGTGTTCCCTTCAACTGCAGCTATATATTGAGCACTTTGTTCTGCTGATGAATCAGTTGTACTTTGAAGTGTATATTTTCCTACTAAATCCTTATATTCTAATGCTGAGGAAACTTTATATGGGCTATTTAAACTATATTTGCTTGTTGCAGCATCATAAGTAATACTATCTGCATACCAATAAGAAGTACTTAATGAAGCATTTGATAACGGTTTATCAGTACCAGGTTGACTCCCATAGTTATATTTTACTTGATAAACCTTATTATACATATAACCCACATATGCAAGAGAATCATACGATATATTATATTCACTCAATCCAATACCATCATTAACTGACAAATATGCATTTGCATATCCAACACTATAAAATCCATCTATTTTATAGAATGAAGAATCTGATGATACAGAAATCGTACATGTACCTGTGTTATTCTTACATGTATATGGATAATGTTCTGCTATATAAGCAATCTGATCAGCCGAGTTATCTTTATCTACTGTTATGCTTTGTGGTTCTACTAAAGTGTAGATTGTAGCATCACCACTTTTTGATACTGTATAATCGCTAGCATACAAATATGTGCCACCAATATATACACGGGTTTTAATTTCACTTAAAGAAGGCAATCTCGTATCTCCACAATGATACTGTATTTCATTATTTACTGTTGTAACTTCTGCTTTCCCATTATATAAAAGTCTAACACCACCAGTATCTGTAGTTCTAATCATTTGCCAACAGTGATCTGCAAATACTACATTATTTTTATTTAATATTTCTGTTCCTTTAGCATCTGTATCTGCATAAAAGTGATATATATCTTGTGTTGATTTAGATGCGTCCATTGAGTCTTGATGGTCTCCATTATATTTCTTTGCATATCCTTTATTTACTTCTTTTTTAAATACACCATAAAGTGTCTTATCATATTTAGATACTTCTAGTGTTCCAAAAATATTCAAATTAGACTCTAAGATAGCATAGCCTAATCCCACAAACAAAGAAACTCCTAGTATTATTAATACTAAGATTTTTTTCTTTATATTAATCTGATATTTCCATTTATGTTTCTTATTCTTTTTCATAGACACCTACTATACTATATAGTATACCACAAAAAAAAGGAATTGAATATCAATTCCTATTTTTGTGTAATTCTAACCTTTATCTTTTTAGTCTTAGAACCATAAGATAGTTTCAAGTCACTTCCTGTAACTTTAACTTCTACTTCATGTTCTCCTACACCATAATTAGATAAATCAACATAAGCAGTTATATCATTAGCACTAATATCTTTAATAGCATCCTCACTACCTTTAACTACAACTGTTACTGCTCTATCTGATTCACTTAATGCTTGAACTTTTAAGTTAGAAGCTAAATTTTCAGCACCTACTGGTATATTTTCAATCTCTTTACTAGATGAATTATCTAAAGTAACTTTAATTGTCATTGTCTTAGAAGAAAGTTCTGTAATTCCTTTAGGACGTTTTAATGTAACATTAAATTCTTTATCTCTATCTAATCCTTTAACATCTATTTCCACTTCTAATTGTTCTAGTTTTTCTACAGCATCTTCTGCTCCATATACTGTAATCTTAGACATATTAGCATCCATTGATTTAATAGATTTACCAAATGCTAAATTACCTTTAGGTATTATTCTAATTGGTACTTCTTTGCTTGGTGATGTAATAGTAACATTAGCACTAACAGTTTTTGGAACTATTTCTACATTTACTTTCTTACCATCATTATCATATGCAACTAATGGTATATCCTTAACTGTTATTTCACCAGCTTTTGGATTTGGAATATTTCTAACATCAACAAGTGCTTTAACACTAGCAACTTCTTTTAGTTTATATTCAGCACCCTTAATAATTACTTCTCCACGATCTATCTCAGCATTACTAACATATAACTTAGTATCTAAAGCTTCTTGATGAAGTATGTCATATGTTAAACTTCTATTTTCACTAACTTTTTCATATATAGTAACTGTTACTTGTGAAGGATCTAATTTATAATCTAATGATTTTAATCTTTGAGTATATTTTAAAGTAACTCTATGATTACCAGGTTTTAAACCAGTTAAATCTACACTTACTCCTTTAGATGGAGATTGTTTAGCTAAGAATATATGTCTTCTTTGTCCTATTAAAGTAACATCTACTGTCTTAGGTAAACCCTCAATTACATATAATTCTTCATTATAAACTGCACTTACAGGTTGATTATAAAGTATTTCAGCATATTGATCTATCATTACATTAGATTCTTGATCTATTACAAAGAATACACCAAACGCTAATAATAAACTTACTACTAATAATGTTGATTTTTTACCTGAAATTTTATCAAAGTTTTTAGTTAATTCTTTGATAAATCTCATTAATTTTAATATTAATTTAGTTAAGGGAGTTATTAACCATCTATCGAAGAATAATAGAACATTTCTAAAAAATCTTACTATACCATTACCTATCTTCTTCATAAATCTCTTCCTCTTTTATTTCTTCTTCATCTTCATCTATTTCAATATCTTGTTTAGGTCTTAATTCATCGATTAACATCATTCTAACATCATCAATAGTTAAGTTATATAGCATTTCTCCCTTTAATGCTATAGAAACTCGACCTGTCTCTTCACTAACTACAATACATATTGCATCAGTCTCTTCAGCAACTCCTAAAGCCGCTCTATGACGAGTACCTAAACGTCTATTAATTTTAGAACTATTACTTGTTGGGAATACTGCTCCAGCACAAGTGATTCTATCTCCTTGAATAATAACTCCACCATCATGTAATGGATTACCTTCATAGAATATTGCTATTAATAAATCACTAGATAAATCTGCATATAACTTTTTAGCTTTATCTATATAATTACCTAAACTAATATCTCGTTCAATTACTATTAAAGCACCAATTCTCTCTTTGCGAAGATAATCAATTGCATTAACCATTTCATATACCATATGTTCTCTTTCATCTACAGTTAATACTTTATGTCTACCTAATAAATGACTTCTTCCTAATTGTTCAAGTATATTTCTAATTTCAGGTTGGAATATAATTATTAATGCAACAGGTCCCCATTGAATAATATAATCAAGTAAGTATCCTACTGTTATAAATCCTAACCAATCACTTATAAGTCTAAGTATAATTACAAATGCTACTCCTTTAAAAATTAAAGTAAGTTTAACATTATTTCTAATATTCTTTAAAATATAATAAAATATAAACCATACTAATGAAATATCAACTAATTTTCTTAGTACATTTAAAATATCTGATAAATTAATTGCCATCACGTCATCTCCTAACACACTAGTTTTCTATACCAACCCCGTATGTAATATAATGATAACATTTTCTAAAAGATTTATCAACAAAAGAATAAAAAAAAGACTTTAATTATAAGCCTTTTTATTTTTATCATCCTGCCCTTTTATTTTAATAAATTGATTAGAATGATGTTTATCTTTTATAACATTTTCTTTTATTTTTTCTAAAACTACAAAATCTACTGATTTAGTATCAATATTAGTATCAACTAATTTTAATTTTAATCTATCTCCTACATAATAATTACCTTTATCTTCAAGAGATATTAAAGTAAAAGTTAAAGGATTATATATATAGTCACCATTTAAATTTCTATTACGTACTCTTCCTTCTAATAAATTATCAAGTTGTACACAAATACCATTATTACTTACAGTAATTATAGTACCCTCAAATTCTTCTCCTATATAATCACTTAAATATAAAGAAGTATCCATATATAATACATTTTTTTCTACATCTTCTTCTACTTTTTCCATTTTAGAAGCCTGATTAGCATAATCATCAGCAAGATTATTCCATTTCTTTATATTTCTATCCTTAACAACAGAATTTCTTTCAAAATAACATTGATCTATTATTCTACTAATTGCTAAATCTGCTAATCTTCTAATTGGTGAAGTAAAATGACAATATGTATCAGTACCTATACCAAAATGTCCTATATTATTTGTACTATATAATGCATGAGACATACATTTAACTAAATTAGTATTTAACATAGGAGCAAATATATTACCTTTATTAATATGTACACTTAAAGTTTGTAATATTCTTTTATCCTTTATAATATCTTCTTCATCATAATCAAAAGGCATATTAATAGCATCTAAAAGTCTCATAAATTCTTCTAATCTTTCAATATTAGGTACATCATGAATTCTATATACACAAGGTATTTTATTTTCAGTTAATATTTCAGCCACATTAATATTAGCAGCCAACATAAACTCTTCTATAATCATACTAGCTGTATCTTCATATCTTAATGTAACATCTATTGGTTTTCCTAATTCATCATGATTAAATTTAACTTCTGGTCTATTAAATATAATAGCTCCATTTAATATACGTTTTTTTCTTAATTGATATGTTAAATCATTCATTTTTTGTAGTGTATCTAAAAAAGGTTCATATTCTTCTACTTTCACACCTCTTAATAAATCATTAACCTTATCATAAACCAAACTAGCACGAGATTTAATAACACTAGGAACTAATGACCTACTAACAACACAACCTTCACTATCATATTCTATTAATATTGATTTAGTAAGTCTTTCCACTCCCTCATTTAAAGAACATATTCCATTACTTAATTTAGTAGGAAGTTGTGGCTCTACTAAACCTCCAAAATAATAAGAAGTTCCTTTTCTAAAAGCATCTTTATCTATTGGGCTATTTTCTGGAACATAATAACTAACATCTGCAATATGTACTCCCAATAAATAATTACCATTAGGAAGTATTTTTAAAGATATGGCATCATCCTTATCCTTAGTATCTTCTCCATCTATAGAAAATATTTCCCATTTAGTAAAATCAAATCGGTATTTTTTATCTTTTTCTAAAACACTATCTGGAATACTATCTAATTGCTTAATACTTTCTTCACTAAATCCTTCGGGCATACCACTTTTAAAAGCTTCAAATAAAGCATTAGAGTGTGGACTATTAGCATGTTTAAAAACTCTTAATATTTTACCAATATAATAATTATCATCTTTTATTTCGTCTAAAGAAACAGATACTATACTACCATCTTCTATTTCTTCATTTATTTCAATAGTTAACATTTGTTTCTTTTTATCTATAGGTTTAACATAAACTTTAGATCCTATCTTAGTAACAGTCCCTACTATATTTCCTATATTTCTATCTATTATTTTAATAACACTAGGCTTTTTTCCATTTCCACCTATATCTATTAATACATAATCACCATCTATAGCATGATTACAATCATTTTTACTAATATCAAACTTTTCTTCTTTAACTATTCTTTTACCTTCTTTAGTAACAAAAGGCGTATTACTAATTACAAAACCCTCACCTATCTTATTACCATGAAATCTACCTTTTCTATATGAAGTTTTATAAAGAAGGGTATAATTACCTTTAGGTGTTCTATAATATTCATACTTTTCAATTCCCTTAGAAAGAATATTATCAATCTCATTTAATTCATCACAAGATAAAGAATAGTTAGAATCTTCTAACATTTTTATTTTTTCTATTTTTCTATATAATTTTTCTATATCAACCGGCTTTTTTTCTTTTTTCAAAACAAAATCAATATACTCCTTCAAGAAAATGCCCCCCAACAATATTAATTTATCATATATTAAAATAAAAAAAAAGACTTTTAGTCTCTTTTATAATCTAAATGGGCCATTAATATTCCTATATTAATTAATCCTGTTATACCTACTAAAGTATATACAGTTCTAGATAAAAATGATCCTGCTCCAAATAAAAGTGCAACCAAATCAATATCCAATAGTCCTACTAATCCCCAATTAACTGCACCAATTATTGTAACTACTAATGCAATCTTCTGTAATGTTTCCATTTTATAACCTCCTAGAATTATAATAACCATTTATAAAAAAATTATACAAAAAAAAGAGTTATTAATTAACTCTTCTTACTGCAATAATTGAAGTTCCTCCTCTTCTCCACCAATCGATAGAACTTAGAATAACTCCTTCACTTGGATTAGCTGCATGAATCATCATACCATTACCAACATATATAGCAGAATGTGTAGGATAACCATAACCCCAAATTAATATATCACCAGGTTGTGCATTATCTAAACTAACACCTACACCATCACTTATTTGTGACCATGTACTTCTAGTTACACTTACTCCAACATTAGAATATACATATTGAACAAATCCACTACAATCAAATCCATATGGACCATTACTTCCACTAATATATGGAGCACCTAATAATGAATAAGCAACTTCTACAGCACTACTTCCATGAGCACTAACTGGTGCATTATAAGAAACAGGTGCATAATATTTTGGTTTTTCTAAAACTTCTAAAGTAAAAGTCTTAAAAACTACATTTCCCTTTTTATCTTTTGCATTTACTATTATTTCATGTTCTCCAACATTATTTATTTCATCATGATTATATGTAAAATCATAATAGAAAGTACTATCTTCATTTACATTATCACTATATGAAATTTCTCCATCTACTTCATCAACAACAGAATCTATATTAGAAGCTACATCATAATTATCTCCTTCAGTTATAGTTACTTTTTCTTCTTTAAGATTAACAACTGGAGGCAATGTATCAACTACATTTAATACTATAGGAACATCCTTTACAATATTATCTTTTTTAACCTCTACTACTACTTCTTGTTCTCCTTCAACCTTTGTATCAATATCATTTTTTACTGATATTATTTCCCCATCTACCTTTTTAATTAAATCACTTAAATTATAATTGGCACTACCATAAGGAATAGCTGCATTTTTCTTAACAACTACCTTTATACTATTATATGTATAATAGTTACGATATACATAACATCCTACCATCATAATTAAGACTAATCCTATCAAAGATAAACATCTTATCTTCGAGGGTAAATCAGTTTTTTTCATATGTTTAAATTCCTCCCGAATGAAAACTATTTTACTATATTAAAAAATTAAAGTCAAATATAGTACTTTTCATTCAATAAAGTTATGATTAAAAAACATATATTTTATACAATTAATTTTTCTTAGATAATTCTACTACTTTTCTCCATAATATAGGTCCTACAATACCATTTTCATCTAATCCAAATCTTTTCTGTAATGTAACTACAGAACTCTTAGTCAATTCATCAAATATACCAGTTACTCTAACACCCGGTATAGAATGATCATATCTACAAATACTAAGTAAATATTTCTGAAAACGCAATACATCTTCTCCACTACTACCTATACTTAAAAAATTATCAGGATATAAATCATTAACAAACTCATTATCAAGATTTTTTAATATCTTATTATAAACATCTTTTAATACATTCCAATCATTATAAGTAAATACACCAGTTACTGGTAAACCATATTTCTTTTGAAAAGCCTTAACCATAGTAATACTATTATCATTATATATAGAATTAGTTTTTAATCTTGGAATATCAGGATCTAAAAAAGCAATTGCATCTAAAAAATAATGAATATATTCAACTTCTATTCCGGTATCTCCATAATTTAATTCATCTTCATATAAAAATGTTGCTTCATCTTTTGTTAATCCTTCTGAATATAAATCACTAAGTTTTTTAACACTAGTATAAATATATTTAATTTTATACCATGTAGCTTTATCCACACTTCCTGTAACTGGTAATGAAAATATTTCCTGAAACTTTTTAACAGCATTAACTGTTTCCATATCATATATACCTAAAGTATTAGTAATATCTGGAATAGCTGGATAATTCTTTCTTATTCTTCTTAAATCTCTTTGTATTGCTAAAACTGGATTACCAGCACTACCAAGTCCTACTACATAACCAGGATAACCAATGGTATCTCCAACTTCTGCATTAAATTTAATAGAAATATCATTTCCATAATAATATTTTAATATATCTAAATAATTTTTACCTTGATTTGCTAAAGACACAGTTCCCCATTGAGATAATCCATTACAAGTAGTATTTCTTCCATCACAATAAGTTGTAAAGAAAGGATCTATTCTATTTCCTTTTACTACATAATTATTAAATATTTCTTCTACTATATTATTAATATTTTCATAAGTAGATCTATTATATACAAATGCTTGATCATATGTAGGACTATTAGTAATATCAAAGTTATATCCTTTACTTCTATACCATTCATTATAAACTCGATTCATTGTAAAACTAATAATTGCATAAATATTAGCCTTTAAAGCCTCAACAGGCCAAGTAGGATATATCTCACTAGATGCTACATTAGAAATATAATCAGTAAAAGGAACTGTTACATTTTTAGCATTGTCATCTGGTTTACCTAAGTGAACTGTAATAGTATTAGGTACTACAGGATATCTAATTGCCATTATTATCACCTGGTACAAAATTAATATTTTGAACTACACACACTCCATCATACATATTAACAGAAAAATTACTCCTGTTATTGCCAATAAAAGCTTCTATATCATATGTAACAGTATTAGGAATTTCTAAATTACTAGTTAAACTAGGGGCAGGTAAACTAATATTCGGAATCATTCCACTAGTATCTGTCTTTCCACTATAAAAAATTATTCTATTACCTGCAATAATACTAGAAACAATAATATTTAAACCCGATACCGGTAATGCTTCACTAGCCGTATAAGCCCTAATTTTTAAATTACCAATTCCTGGATTTTTACTAATAAAATCAATATATTCATTAGTTTTCATAAACTCATTAATATTCATAAATCCTCCTATATTTTTAATATTTGTCCTACACTTAAATTATTATTAGTAAGACCATTTTTATTCTTAATAGAATCAACAGATACATTAAATTTTCTAGCTATACTATATAATGTATCTCCAATTTTGACAGTATAAGTATTACTACTAGTACCAGGTATTTTTAATACTTGACCTATATTTAGAGTATTACTAGTAAGATTATTAATACTAACTATTTCACTAACACTAGTATTAAACTTCTTAGCTATACTATATAAACTATCTCCCTTAACCACAGTATATGTATTATAGCTAATAGTAGGAATTTCATAATCTTCACCAAAACATTCTTCTACTACACTACTACTAGTTCTAATTTTAAGGTTTTGCCCCAAACTTAAATTATTATTTTTTAAAGCATTATCACTTATTATAGTATCAACACTAACCCCATATTTTTTAGCAATACTATATAATGTATCACCACTAACTACTTTGTAATTAATATAATTAGGAACTACCATATCTTCAGGCTTAGTATACATTTCAGGTATACGAATAACTTGTCCTATATACAAGTCATTACTAGTTAAATAATTAATTCTTTTTATCTCTTCTACTGATGTAGAATAAGTCCTTGCAATATTCCATAAACTATCACCTTTTTTTACTGTGTACATAAACATATTATCCGGATTAATACCATTTTTATTAGGTATTTTCAAGATTTGTCCTACTTTTAAAGTTTCTGCAGTAACATTATTTAAAGCTGCTAAATCACTAACATTAACTCCATATTGATTACTAATGCCCCATAAAGTATCCCCAGGTTTTACTGTATAATTCATATAATCACCAATATATTATATGCAAATAAAAAAATAATCATTTAAGATTATTTTGTTTTTTATTAATATAATCATTAATATCTATTAATTTAGCTTGTTTTAAAAAATCATCTAAACTCATATTTTTATATTCATAATTAAATATATTACCTACATTAAAACAAGCACCACTACCATACTTTTTAATAAACTCATCTAATGGAATATTGGCTGCATCTAAAGAACAAACACCACTTTTTTTACCTTTTAATATAGTACTACCATCTATATATTCTTTTTCACGTAAATTATTAGGTATCTTATTTTCTTCAAAATACTTTATATCTTCAATAGGATTCATAACTACATACTTATCATTATCATATACTAAAACTGATGCACGTAAACTTATATTTGGAATATTTTTCTTTATTTCTACTTCATTTGTTAATATAAGTTCTGAATCCATACCTACTACATGCAATAATTTCATTAAATATATAGCTGCATGAAAAGAATTACCCTTCGCTCCTCTATTAGTATATTCATCTACATAGTTTATTATCTCACCTAAAGTTTTATTCTTATCAAATATAGCATTTTCATCAAAACCAATGCCATGAGTAGTAATAATATAACTTAAACTTTTTAAATCTAGTTTATTATCTTTATTCATATTAACTTCTCCTATCATATTCATCTAGAAATGTATGTTTTTCTTTATCATATTTCCATCCCAATACACAATTCATATTAATATTATCTAGTGATTTAAATATATTATAATCTATATTTGGATTATTCTTTTTTAATTCCTTAATTAATCTTTTCATTTCTAATCTTTTACTTTCAGTTTCATCTTTTTCATAATTTTCTTCAGTAAACCTGCAAGCACAGTTAAGAAATACTAACCCATTAGTTTTAGCCCAACTTCTTATATCATCTTCTTTTACTAAATATAAGGGTCTAATCAATTCAATACCTTCAAAGTTTTCACTATGAAGTTTAGGCATCATAGTTTTTAACTCAGCACCATAAAACATAGAAAGTAAAGTAGTTTCTATAACATCATCAAAATGATGCCCTAAGGCTATCTTATTACACCCTAATTCTTTAGCTTTATTATATAAACATCCTCTTCTCATTCTAGCACATAAATAACATGGGCTTTTATCTACATCCTTAACTATATCAAATATATCTGATTCAAACATTTCTAAATTAATATTCATAGTTTTTGCATTATTAATTATTAGTTCTTTATTTTTTTCATTATAGCCTGGATTCATACATACATAACATAAATCAAATTTAACTTTTCCATGTTTTTGTATCTCTTCCATACACTTAGCAAGCAAAAATGAATCTTTTCCACCACTAATACAAACCATAATCTTATCATTTTCACTAATAAGTTCATAATCAATAATAGCCTTGACAAACTTACTCCATATATCTTTACGATATTTTTTAATTATACTTCTCTCTATTTCTTTATATTTTTCCATAAAGCACCTATAATCTAAGTATTCTACTTAGTACCTTTTTATCATATTTTTCCTCATCAGAATTATTCAAATCAACTTCACATGAATCATCAGTTCTATAATTAAAACAATACGCCATATTATGACATAACCATTCTAATCGCATTGATTCAATAGATCTATCCCAATCTGTTGGATATCTTTCTTCATATTCACATAATACTTCTAAAATATCATTTCGTATATCTTTATCTACAATATCACATGAATTATATATAACCATATTAGGATCTTCAAAATATCTTTGATCTTCAACTAAGATATCACCTTCATTAATATTATTTAAACTTAATAAATAATCCCTATTACCTATATATATTAATCCATCAGAATATGAAGCAAATGCACCACCATTTTCATCTAATATATTATAGTTTTTCTTATATTTATGTTTATAAGGATAAGAAAGTATTAATGCCGCAGCAATACTAGTAACTATGATTTTCTTTTTTTTGTTGTTCATTAACACATCTCCTTAATCTTAAATTAAAATAAATGTATTATTAATACATTTAAATAAACAAAATAAACACTTATTTATATATATTCTAACATAATATATAAAAAAATACGATATAAAAATCGTATTTATTATTATTTAGTATCACTCCAAGTTATTGAAATATAATCCCTATTATATAATCCAGTAACATGAAAATTTTTATTATATATTTCATACATAATATCATAATAATCAAACTCTTCTCCAGGACCACCACTACATCTAAGTTTAGCCATTTTAAGTTCTGTATCATCAGTAAAATGAATTTTTATTCTCATAATTTTACCAATAACACTAATATCACAATCTTTTATATAACTAATACTTTCATACCATTCTTCTAATTCTTCTATTTTCTCTTGAGAAACTTTATTACTGTTATCAATTCTATTACCAAAAGTTTCTTTTTTCTCATATAAACAACCACTAGTACCAAAAACTAATATAATTAAAATTAAAAATAATATAACTTTCTTCATACAATCACACCTTAATGTCTTTTTTTCATACTTTCTAAGTCTTTTGAAATATTATTATCTGTTGATCCTCTATAAAAATCAAAAGGATATCTGTCTTTTATATATGATTGAACAAATGAAATAAAATAATTATAATCCCCAGTTTTACTTTCATATTTTTTAGCTATCTCATCTATAACATCTTTTATATCATTTTTAGAATAATTTGTACCATTAACATCATTATCATTACTCATTTGAAATAATAATCTATCTAAATCTATCATTAAATCTCTAATATAATAATTATCTATTATTTTATTTTCTATCTCTGCTAAAAAATGATAATATTCTGCATGATTATAATGAGGATCTGGAATTATACTACCATTTAAAGTTTTATAAAAAGCTTGTCTAGGAAATGATGGTACATAAGTAACATTAGCAAAATCACTAGCTGTTTTCTTAATTTTAGGATTCATAAATATATCTGTAATAACAGTATTCATTATTCTAGGTGCTCCACATAAATATACTTGTGTATTTGTATTATTATTTCTATTGTTATTTTGTATTAATTCAAGAATAGAATTTATACCATATATATCTCTATCAACAGAATGAAATACATTAGGAATAGATAAAGAACCATGTCTAGTTATAACATCTAAAAAAGAACCAGTACCAAGATTTAAAATTACTATATTAGCATTATTTTTATTTTGATCAAATATAACTTCTTGAACTTTTCTATCAGAACCACCTGCAAAAAACTTATTAATTTCATCTTCTGTTAATAATGTATTACCATTTTCTATAGCTCTAAAATAATCAGCTTTATTCCATTTATGAGTATCACTTTCTGTATAATTTTGAATAATCCAATTAGCTACTATTAAAGCGTTGTTATTTTCACTTCTAGATAAGTGATATGTTTTAATATCTAAACCATTTCTTTTTCCATAATCTACTAGTCCTAAATTTCTATCTAATAATAACTTACCAGGCTCAGACATAGAAAATCCATCACTTATAGAATTACCAATTGCAGTAAGTGATAATATATCTTTTGGATATTCTCTCATAAACTTTACTAATTCTTCATTTACTTGTTCTAGTTTTTCTTTTTCTTCATTTCTATCATATCTCATAGTAATAACCTCAATAAGATTATAACATAAAAAAACTAACTATTTCTAGTTAGTAATATTCAATTGGTGCGATATAAGAGCCTATTTTGAACACTTATATCTAAAAGAACAACTAATAAATATCAGTTCT